>CAYULE010000110.1:1868-7938 GCA_964445385.1 uncultured Smithella sp. | reverse complement strand
ATGGTTGAATTACGGGATTCGGAAAGAAAAGAGTTGCCGTAAAGTGGTTCCGCGTTATAAAGACATCCTCCCTTAAGGCACACCGGTCTGCCTGAGGAAGCCATCCCCTGTTTGGAGTGATTTTCATTTTCAATCAGTATCGCCTGCTCCATTTATTAAGATAATCCCTTGATGTTCAAGAGAAATTCATGATCAGCCCGGTTAAAAAAAAATTCCACTTCTGAGGGCAAAGATGGTATAAGAGCGCCGTTTGAAAAACGGTAATACTCAAGGAGCATTTTGTGACTAAAAACGTAAAGATAAAAAGTCTTCTTAATAAACAAGTGGTTATTCTGGACGGGGCAACCGGGACCGAACTGCAGAAAAAAGGGCTGCCGGCGGGTGTGTGCCCGGAAATCTGGTGTCTGGAAAATCCAACGGTTATTCAGGATGTTCATGCGTCTTATCAAAAGGCCGGGGCCCAGATCGTCTATACCTGCACTTTCGGCGCAAACCGTTTCAAACTCAAACAATACGGCGTTAAAAAAGATGTTTATTCAGTCAACCTGGAACTGGCGCGTCTGGCCAAACAGGCTTGCGGGAAAAAAGCGCTGGTGGCCGGTGATATCGGTCCCACCGGGTTGTTTGTCGAGCCTTTCGGTCCGCTGGCGTTTGAAGAAGCCGTGGACGCTTTCAAAGAGCAGGCACGTGGCCTGATCGACGGCGGCTGTGATCTGATCGTGATCGAAACGATGATCGACATTCAGGAAACGCGGGCGGCTTTACTGGCAGTGAAGGAACTTTCGGACATTTTTACCATGGTGTCCATGACTTATGAAAATGACGGACATACGCTGGGCGGCACTCCTCCCCCGAGCGCGCTGATTACCTTACAGAGCCTGGGCGCGGATGCCGTGGGCTGCAATTGTTCCGCCGGTCCTGAACAAATGGTGGATTTCATTGCCGCGATGAAACCTTACGCGACGGTCCCGCTTTTAGCGAAACCCAATGCCGGCATGCCACGACTGGAAGGTTTGAAAACTGTTTTCGACATGGATGCCAAATCGTTTGCCGCTGTTGCCCGGAAGCTTGTGGCGGCAGGCGCCAACCTGCTGGGCGGCTGCTGTGGAACAACGCCGGATCATATCGCGGCGCTGGCCCGGGCAACGGGGAGCAGGAAACCGGTAAAACCGCGCCGCACGTCGCTTGGCGCGCTGAGCTCCGCGCGAAGTTTTTTGCATCTGGATGAGAATCAACCGCTGTTTGTGATTGGCGAAAGGATCAATCCCACCGGGAAAAAAGCCCTGCAACAGGAACTGATGGAAGGCAAACTGTCCATTATCCGTCAAATGGCGCAGGAGCAGGAAGCGCAGGGCGCGAGCCTGCTGGACGTCAACGTTGGCCAGCCGGGTATTGATGAAGTTCAAACGATTAAAAAAGTCATCGGCCTTTTAGCCACGTCGACCCGCCTGCCGCTGGTCATCGATTCATCCAGGGTCGAAACCATCGAAGCGGCGCTCCGGATCTATCCGGGCCGGATGCTGATCAACTCCATATCCGGCGAAAAAGAAAAGCTGGCCCGGCTTTTGCCGCTGGCCGCGAAATACGGCGCGATGTTTATCCTGCTGCCGCTGACAGACGGCGACATTCCGAAGACGGCCAAAAAGCGTCAGGCTGTAATCGGGTCCATTTTCCAGAAAGCGCAGAAGTTCGGCTTGACCAAAGATGATTTTATTGTCGACGGCCTGGTGATGGCGGTCGCTTCTGACCCTGAAGCCGCCAAAGAAACGCTGGCGACGATCGGCTGGTGCAAAAAGACGTTGAAAAGCAAAACACTGCTTGGTCTGTCCAATGTTTCGTTCGGTATGCCGGGCCGTCCCTGGCTCAACGCCGCGTTTCTGGCCATGGCGCAGTATTGCGGCCTGACGATGGCGATTGCCAATCCCGCCAGCGTGGAATTGATGAATGTGAAAAAGGCGGGAGATACACTCACCGCTAAAGATAAATCGGCCCTCCATTTTATCAACCATTTTGCCGAGTCTTCCGCAGCCGCGTCGCCCAAAACGGCCGGAGCGGGTGTTTCGCCCGATCAGAAAGTTACCGCGGCCATTCTGGATGGCGACCGGGATGGTATCGCGGCTTTCATCGAAGCCGTTCTCAAAACCGGCCGGACGGCTAACGGGGTGGTGGATGAAATTCTGATTCCGGCCATTGTGCGCGTCGGAGAATTCTATGAAAAGAAGATTTATTTTCTGCCGCAATTAATGGCCGCGGCGGAAGCGATGAAAAAAGCGCTGGCCTATCTGGACCCGCTGCTCAAAAAAGCCGCCGTCGCCGATAAGGGCAAGGTCATCCTGGCCACGGTCCGGGGGGATATTCATGACATCGGCAAGAATATTGTCGCGCTGCTTTTGAAAAATTACGGGTATTGTGTTATCGACCTGGGCAAAGATGTTGCCGATCAGGTGATCATTGATGCGGCCAAAAAAGAAAAGCCGGATGTGATCGGCCTCTCGGCGCTGATGACCACAACAATGGTCAATATGAAAGACGTCATTGCGCTGGCCCGTGCCAACGGAATTAAAACGGAATTTCTTGTCGGTGGCGCGGTGGTCACCCAGGCTTATGCCGAATCCATCGGCGCGTCCTTTGCCAAAGATGGTGTAGCCGCCGTCAGAGCCGTGGATCAATTAATAAACAAATAATAATATTTTCATGATGACTGAAAGACAAAACAAATTATTGGGCATTGGCGCATCGCTGGGGTTGCATGGACTGGCGGCGGCTTTTTTGATTTTCAGCCTGTCCGGCAATACGATCATCCCGCGGGATCTGGGTAAATTTGAGTTTGTCTGGGTATCGCTTCCTTCCAAAGATAAAGCTTCTTTCTCATCCGTCACAGAAGACAACCGGCAAAAAACACCATTAACGGTAGCACGGGCCGGTCAAACGGCGGAAATACCGGCCAGACAAAATTTTCCTGCGGAATCGGAAACAACCCCTCGACGGTCTGAAGCGGCTGCATCCGACAAGACGCCGGCTTCCGTCGGGATAAAATCCGTCGTCGATGCCGCGGCAGGCGGCCATCCGTCCCTATCCGATGCCGGCAGACCCGCAGCCGTGTCCGGCGCGGCGCCGGCCTTGACCAACGCCTATCCCCTGTACAGGGAAAATCCGCCGCCCGGTTATCCGGAAATGGCGCGGCAGCAGGGTTATGAGGGCGTTGTGCTTGTTGCGGCTGAAATTTTAACGGATGGACGCGTCGGCAAAGCCGTTGTCAGTAAATCATCCGGTTATGCCATTCTGGATCAAACCGCGATCAAAGCGGTGATGGCCTGGAAATTCGAACCGGCTAAACGGTCGGGTATCCCTTATAAAACGTGGGCGGAATTGCCCATTAAATTTGTTATTAATGATTATAAATCTCAATCATGAGAAATCTCAACCGGAGGAAATATCAACATGACCATCGATAAGAAAAAGGAACGTCTTGGTGAAATTATTCTGGAGCGTTCCTTTAAATACAGTGACAATCCGCCTTTCACGCTGGCCTCGGGCCGGCAGAGCAATTTTTATTTTAATTGCAAACCGACCACGCTCGATCCCGAAGGCATGAACCTGATCGGCGAGATTATTTTTGATATGATCAAGGACGCGCCGGTCACCGCCGCGGGAGGGCTCACGCTGGGAGCGGACCCGATAGCCGACGCGCTCGCGGTTATATCCTATCAGAAGGGTAAACCTGTTAAATCATTTATCGTGCGCAAAGACGTGAAGGATCACGGCACGAAAAGCGCCGTCGAGGGCAATGTGCAGTCCGGAGAAAAAGTGGTCATCATCGACGACGTCATTACCACCGGCGGCTCCACGATCACCGCGATTGAATATGCCCGTAAAGCCGGACTGGTTATTGACCGCGTGATTACGCTGATTGATCGCGAAGAAGGCGGCAGAGAAAATATTCTTCAGCATGTGGATCATGTGCAGTCTGTGTTCACCCGAACGGAAATCATGGCGTTACGCGCGCAGAAGGCGGCCGGCCGCCATGAGTAAGTTGATATCGATTCTCCTGCGTTGTTTTCTGTTCATGTTCATGGTCGTTGCCGTTTGTGCCGGAACCTTCGCGGCGGTTATTCCGGTTACTAAATTTCGATCCGCGGACCTGCCGGGTGGAGCGCCCGCCGGGTGGGCGTTAGATAAAAAAATCGGCGCGCCGTCGCTGAAAATTGAAAAAGACGGGGCAAACTATTATATGCACCTGATGTCGCGCGGCAATACGTCTTTTGGCGTGCGCACATCGGCGCGGGTTAACGTTAAAGAATTTCCGATTATTTCATGGCGCTGGAAAGCTCATAAATTACCTGTCGGTGGTGACGTCCGCAAAAAAGACGCGGATGACCAGGCCCTGCAGGTTTATATCGCTTTCAAAGAAACCGGGTTTCCCGCTCTGTTGAACACGCCCGTTATCGGCTATATCTGGGATAATGAAGCGCCCAAAGGCTGGAGTGGTCGCAGCTCGCAGGTGGGCGGCGATAAAATGCGCTATGTCGTTTTGAGAAATAAAACGGACAAGACCGGACAGTGGTACACGGAACGTCGTAATGTTTACGAAGACTACAAAAGACTGTTTGGTGATATCAACGGCGGTGAACCGCTGGGCGTGACCACCGGCGTACAGGTTCACATTAATACCCAGCGAACGAAGATGCCCGCCGAAGGCTTGATTGGTGATATCTACTTCAGCAGCGAAACAAGGGATGTTGCGGTAACGCAGGCCGCCAAAGAAAAAATCGTCGCCAGGGTACCTGTGATTTCCGCCCCCAAACGGAAATCGATTCCGAAAGTTTCACCTGTTCCTGTTCCTATGCCGTCAGAGGAACAGGATTTCAGTAAACCCAGTTGCGTCAATATCAGCATTGAATTTGAGACCAATTCAACATATGTTCATCAAAGCATCGATGAGAAGGCGCAAGTTATTCTGGAATATCTGGTGAAGTACCCCAGGGCAAAACTTATGATTACCGGCCACACGGACAACGTCGGTTCGGAGGCTTACAATATGGAGTTGTCCCGGCAGCGTGCCGAAGGTGTTAAAAAATATCTTGTTGAAAAATACAATATCGATGAACAGCGGTTCATCGTCAAGGGAGAAGGCCCCTCCCAGCCCATTGCCGACAACAGCACCCTGGAAGGGCAAAACAAAAACCGCCGCGTTATGATTCAGGACTGTCCGGAATAAAACCATCATGTTAAAGACAAGGAGTACCCCAGGAATGTCGCAAACCAATGTTCCAGAACCGACCCTGCAAGCCGGTGATCTATTCAAAGGCTTCAAGGTATTACGCGTTGAATCCATTCCATCGGTGCGCCTGACCGCTTACGAAATGGAGCATCAAAAAACCGGCGCGAAAGTGTTGCACCTGCATGCTTTTGATCGTGAAAATTTATATGCGATTGGCTTTCGCACGCCGCCCGCGGATTCCACGGGTCTGCCCCATATTCTGGAACACTCCGTGCTGGCAGGTTCGGAAAAATATCCGCTCAAAGATGCCTTCAAAGAGCTGATGCGTTCCACCATGCAGACGTTTATCAATGCGTTTACGTACCCGGACAAAACCCTTTACCCGGTTGCCAGTCAGATCAAGACGGATTTCTATAATCTGGCGAGAGTTTATACCGACCTGGTTTTGCACCCGCGGATGCTCAAAGAAACTTTCTTGCAGGAAGGCCATCATCTGGAATTTTCAACGCCCGGCAATCTGGAGAGCGACCTGATCATTTCCGGTATTGTCTATAATGAAATGAAGGGCGCCTATTCATCGCCGGATTCGCTGATGTACAAGGACATCCAGGAAAATCTTTATCCGGACACGGTGTACGCGCTGGATTCCGGTGGCGACCCGGAGGTTATTCCCACCCTGACCTATGAACAATTCAAGGATTTTCATCGTCAGTATTATTCGCCGACCAACGCGCGCATTTTTCTGTACGGCGATATCCCGACCACCGAGCATCTGACGTTTCTGGCGGAAATGCTGGAGGGATTTGACCGGGTGGCGGTGGATTCGTCCATAAAAAGTCAGCCGGTTTT
>CAYULE010000110.1:0-1768 GCA_964445385.1 uncultured Smithella sp. | reverse complement strand
TGCATCAGGTAGAATTTCACGGCAAGGAAATATCCCGCGGTTCTTACCCCTATGGCATTACCTTGATGGGGAATGTCTTTCAAACCTGGCTCTATGACGGCGATCCCCTGATTGGCCTTGATTTTTCGCGCGCGATTGAAAACATCCGCAAGTCCTGGACGGACGATCCGCAGGTCTTCCAGAAAATGACCCAAAAGTGGCTGGTGGATAATCCGCACCGCCTGCTCGCGGTGATGGAGCCTGATCCCGACTTCAGCCAGAAGAATGACGCAAAGTTAAACCGCAAGATGGCTGATTTAAAGGCCGGTTTTACAAAAGAACAATTACGGCAAATCGATGAACAGGCCGCCGGACTGAAAATATTTCAGTCGGAGACCGATTCGTTCGAAGCTGCGGCAACGCTTCCAAAATTAAGGCTGGAAGATATTCCCCGGCAGGTGGAAACCATTCCGACGCAGCACAAGTCCGTTGCCTCGGTGGCCACGCTGGAGCACGACCTGTTCACCAACGGGATTGCCTATGTCGATCTGGCTTTTGATATTGCCCACGTTCCCGAAGACCTTCAGCTTTACCTGCCGCTGCTGGGTAAAATCATGAGCGGCATGGGCGCGGCCGGCTTGACCTATGATGAGATGGCCAAGCGCATCGCCCTCAATATGGGCGGATTCGGGTATGACCTGTCCGCCGGTTTTTCCGTGGACGCCACCGACACCTGGCAGAAAATGATCTTCTCCTTTAAGGCGCTCTATCGTACCCTTCCGGAAGCCATCCACACGGTCAGCGACATCCTTTGCGCGGGAGATCTGGATCAGGAAGCCAGAATGCGGGATTTAATCGCGGAACGAAAAAATAATCTTCAATCCTCCATTGTCCCGTCCGGACATATCTTTGCCAAGCGGGCGGCCGGGGCGGCGCTGACCCTGCCCGCTTATCGCGATGAACAATGGCATGGCCGGACCCAGTTGCGTTTTGTCCAGCAGCAGTCGGGCGATTCCGACGCGGTCAAGAAGAACTTGCGGGACAAGCTGGAACAATTAAAAGCAATCATCTTTCATAAGAATAACCTGACGGTTAACATGACCGCCGAGGCTGACGGTTTGAAGCTCGTCAACGATCATCTCGGCCGGCTCCTGGAAAAGCTGCCGGCAGGTCGAATGGCAGCCAGGCCGGACGAGCCTGCGCTTTCGCCCGTCCATGCGGGTATTGCCGTTCCCACGCAGGTGTCTTATGTCGCCAGCGCTTTGAGAGCGCCCTCCTATAATGATCCGTCTTCCGCCCTGCTGATGCTGGCCTCGCGGGAGCTATCCAACAGTTACCTTTACAAATATATCCGTGTTCAGGGTGGCGCATACGGCGGCATGTCTTCGTTCGACGCGACGATGGGAATTTTTGCCTTTCTGTCCTATCGCGATCCGCATATTGTTGAAACACTCAATGTCTTTCAGGATGCGCAGAAATTCTATGCGGAAAATGATATGTCTGCCGATGATATGGGAAAAGCCATCATCAGCACGCTCTCCGCACTCGATAAACCTCTTGATCCGTCGGGGCGGGGTTATGTTGCCCTGATCCGGCATTTTGCCGGCGCGACGGATGCCATGCGTCAGTCCTTCCGGGATCAGATATTTGCCGCGACGCCACGAAAAGTAAGGGACACGCTTGCGGGCTATTTTGAGCAGGCGGCAAGGTCCAATGCCGTTGCGGTTTACGCGGCGCAGGAAAAACTGGATGAAGCCAACAAGCTTCTGACGGATAAACTGAATTTGGA
>CAYULE010000109.1:0-7964 GCA_964445385.1 uncultured Smithella sp. | reverse complement strand
GGCCAATCGAATGCCGACATGAACATCCAGGTGCCGTATACGGTAAGAGGAAAGATATAGGCGTATCCGAGATGGAAAATCCGTAACACCCCGCAGATCAGAGAAAAACCGAGTGAGATTAGAAGATATATTGAACCCAGCACAAACGTATAAATGATGACAGTCTGAATATAAGTCCCCATGTCGTTTCATCCTCTATAAACAGGTCTTGAATTTTTCCAAACAACGATCATGAAAAGTTTCTGAAAGTCTCAGAAACCACTTCTTGCACTTTGATCAGCGCCGGACACCATAGAATCCGGCATGCCGGGTAAAGATCCAAAGACAATTGTAACCAGGCAAAGCCCCTGCAATTGTTGCCGAAAAAATTGTAAAACGAAATTTTGATCCTTTTTGAACAATTGAAAATTACTGGATGTTGGTGAAGTGTTACGGGTTGGTGTTAAGCCCTTGCGGAAGTTCCGCGGATTGTTCTCGGTATTGACGAAGCGTTGATCCAATGCGAACACGTGGCCTCCAAAATATTCAGATTATGAATCTGTTCCATCTTCAGGAAAACCGTTCCAATTGCATGTCTCTGTGCATCAATTCATATAACGAGCGTTGTTATTAACAGCTAATGTAATCGATCTTGTTTTGTCAAGACTTATTTTAATTGCCTCATAAAAATCAAACAATCTTCCATTACGGGATTGTCTGTTCCTGCTTGTGCAGGCCGCGTCCATAGTTTTTCAGCAGCCTTAAAATAGTTCACGCATATAACATTCGCATCCTGTTAAAAAAACGCGAAATTCAACTCATTATAAGACGTGGATGTTTTTTTTGTCAATTAAAAAAAAGTGACAAATTGAGTTTTATTTTAAAATGATGCGATATCAAAGCATTCCAGCGTGTCGTTGTACCGACGGTCAGCGCGTGAAATAATTGCGGATAGTCAGGGCGGCTTTATCAATATCCTGCATCGCGCCGAAGATACTGAAACCGAAACGGAGGGTGTCCTGCGGAAAGGTTCCGATCGTGCGGTGCGCGGATGGCGCGCAATGCAGACCGGGTCAGCATTAAAGGCCAGGGTGATTCTTTTTTCCAGCTCCTTGCGGTGAACAATAAATAACCGACAATTTGACGCTGTGTGACTTTAGGAGCAGCAGTGGTCGCATCACGGAGTTATGTTTCATGGTGGATGTGATCACGCGGTTTAAGCGCTCTCTTTTTATTCCTTTAAAAGCTTTTCAATTAACGGCTGATCAAAACCGGGGATGACCTGACTTTTAATATAAAACAGCGGTGTCGCGCGGACACCGATTTTCGCAGAAGCCTCCTGATGTGCTTTGATCATGTCCTCAGCATTCTTATCGGTGCATAGATTGAGTTGATTACTCCCGTCCAGTTTGCCGCCTAAAACATCATCATAGGCTTTAGCGGAATCTTTAGCGCACAGAATATGCCGGATTTTGTTTTCGGAATCCTGAGACAGGGGGTAAAAGAAGACATACAAAGTAATATCTTTTATGCGCTCTTTAAAAAAGGTGAAAGATAATTTGCAATAATGGCAATTCGGATCCATAAATTCCACAACGGCCGTTTTACCGCTGCCAATTTTCAGTGCTTTATCCAGAGGCAGCTTGGCCAGTTTGGAACCCATTCTTTTCGCATTACTTTCCTGTGTTAGATTTCTCTCGTCTTTGGAAATGATACTCCCCAGCAAAACAACATCGCCTTCGGGAAGATAGTAAAATATTTGTTTGCCGTTGTATACTTCATAAACGCCTTTGATGGATGTTTCCGTAAATGTTTCATAGGTGATTTTTGAGAAACTTTTTTTGAACTGTTCTTCCGCTGATGGCTTTTGCGCCGATGAGCATCCCGGAAATAAGCAAAGTACTAGAGCAAAAATAATTAATGATTTTTTCATATAATAACTCCTTAAAGGAAGTTCCTGTTAATCCGAATGATAGGGTAAACCTGATCATGACGGGGTCGACACATCATTCGTCTTTCTTATAATATCCCGCCCACTTCTCGTCGATTTGCTTTTGAATGTCGGCAATCTGTTCTTCTGTAAGAATTCTGAATCGGGACTGCGCACGGAAGTATTCACGAACCGGTATCAGTTTGCGTTTTTCCACCAGCTTTTCGGACGCGGCCGTCAGTTTAAATTCACCGTTGACGATTTCATAGAGATCGTAATATCCGGTTTCAACGGCAAGCCTGCCGATCTTGATCCCGTATCGCGGATCATAACCCCAGCCCGGCGGGCAGGGGATGTGGATGTGGAAATACTTGGTGCCCGGCATATCCTTGCACTTGATGATTTTATCGTAAAGGTCCAGCGGATAGGCAGCCGAACAGGTGGCAACATAGCTTAAATGATGCGCTGCCATAATCGCCGGAACGTCTTTTTTCTGCTGCAGCTTTCCCTTGAACGGCGTGTTGGCGGTGACCGCTCCAATCGGGGTGGTGCCGGAGCGTTGAGCGCCGGTGTTCATATAGCCTTCGTTGTCGTAGCAGAAATAGATGAAGTTATCGCCGCGTTCCGCCGCGCCCGATAACGCCTGCAAGCCGATATCGCTTGTTCCGCCATCGCCCGCCCAGGCGGCGACGGTCGTGTGATTATTCCCTTGCGTTTTGAGCGTTGCGAGAATTCCCGTGGCGGCGGCGGCCGTTGAGGCAAAGGTTACATTCAGGCAGGGTAATTTTGTTGACGCAACGGGGAAAAGCCCCTGCAAAACCGTCAGACAGCTGGGAGGAACAATCAGCATCGTGTCTTTGCCCAGGGCCTTGAGACCCACTCTGTAGGCAATCGCGAGGCCGCAGCCGGTGCATGCCCTTGTCCCCGGATGGACAAATTCCTCTGTTGGTAAGCTTAAAATGGTCGTTTTGGCCTGCATTTGATTCTCCTATAACTTAAGCCCGATCCAGACGGGCTCTTGTGCAATTCTGCTCTGGGTCGCAGCCCGGAGGGTGTTTGTCAATTCTTCTGTCCGGATATCGCGTCCGCCGATTCCCGCTATAAAGTTCTGGACCATCGGCAAGGCGCCTGTGCCTGCCAGATGCTTGTACAGTGCGGACCTTAAATCCGAAGTCAGCGCACCTTCATATCCATAACTGAGCGCCTTCTCAAAAACGATCACACCTTTTTTCCCTTTAAGCGCATTGGCAATCGCCTCATCCGGAAAAGGCCGGTAAAAACGAATGCCCATGACGCCCACCTTAATGCCTTCTTTTCTCAAGGTATCCACGGAAACACGCAGTTGATAGGTCAGGGAGCCCAGGCCCACGGCAACATAGTCCGCATCATCGCAACGATAAGGTTCGATAAAAGGGTCGCCGTCCCGGCCGAATATTTCGGCAAATCTTTTTTCCGCCTCCACGGCTACGGCCAGCGTTGTCCTCATTTCTTCATGCAGCAGATACCGGATTTCCATATATCCGTGGGCCAGTTCGCCGTGAACGTCCATTCGTACATCGGGAAGCGTTACGGTATTGAGATTGGCGGGTTGCTCCGGGTTCAGAGCATAGTCCGGCTGGAAGGGCGGCAGAAAAGCATCGACCTGTTCCTGATCCGGCACATCAAATGGCATGTACGTGTGAGAAAGAATATACCCGTCATAACAGACCATGATCGGAATACTCACCCTCTCCGCCAGCCAGTAGGCCTTGATCACCGTATCAATGATCTGCTGATGGTCGGCGCAATACATCTGTATCCAGCCGGTATCACGCTGTGAAATCGAGTCCTGCTGATCGTTCCAGATATTCCACGGGGCGCCGACCGCCCGGTTGACCACGCACATCACAATCGGAAGCCTGGCACCCGCTGCCCACTGCACCTGTTCATGCATGTAAAGCAACCCGTTGGCGCTGGTCGCGGTAGATACTCTAGCCCCGGCCGATGACGCGGCAATGCACACGGCCAGAGCCGAATGTTCGCTTTCTACAGGAATGTATTCGGCTTTCATCTCACCCATTTCAACATATTCGGAGAGCTTTTCCGTAAGCGGGGTCTGGGGCGTGATGGGATAAGCCGCGATCACATTGGCCCGGCAAAGCTTGACGCCCAAAGCTGCGGCAACGTTTCCATTTTCGATAATATGCATGGCGTCTACTCCTTGTCCTTGTCTTCATCAGAGAACTTTGCTTCGTCGACCATGGTGATGGCCCGGGTCGGGCATTCTTCAGCGCAAATGCCGCAGCCCTTGCAGTATTCCAAGTTGACTTTCGGCGGTATGGTTCGGGAGATGACAATTTCCGGACAGAACAGCCAGCAGATGAAGCACGCTTCTTTATTTCTTTTGCAGGGAATGCAGAGACTTTGATCGAAGACCGGCCGCTCCACTCTCCAGGAACCGGTCTTGCCGCCGTCTCCCGGCCCGTGTTCACTGTGCGATGTTTTTCTTCGGTAATTTCTGGTACCCATTTTTAACCTCCCGCCACAGTTCGTTCATAGGCAATTTTGGCAGCTAGTGAATTCTTTTCGGGCTTTCGTGTGCGAAATTCGTCTTCTATGCCTTTCATCAGGACGTCGATTCCCAGGAGGTTTGCCGCTTTTTCCAGTGAACCGATGATGCCGGTATTAACCATACCGTGCGGAAGGCCTGCTTCAACGGAAATGGCCGTAATGTCCGCAGTGGCCAGTTTGTAATTTTTAAAGTGATAGGACTGAAAAGCCATGGGCGTGTTCAAAACGATGATTCCGCCGGGCTTAAGGCCACGGGTGACATCTGCCTCTTTGAGCAACAGATGGTCCAGGACGACGACAATATCCGGGGTTTCAATGGGTGATAAATCATAGATCTTTCCTCTGGATATTGTGAGGGAGGTCATCACCGGCGCTCCCCGGCGCTCCGTTCCGAAACTCGGCGCCATGACGACGCCCGCATAACCGGAAACGAAGGCAGCGCCGGCAACAATCTTGGCCGCCGTGATGGCGCCCTGACCGCCCCGTCCGTGCCAGCGGATTTCAATAAAGTCTTTACTCATGTAATAACTCCTAGGTTGATAGGCGATAGGCTGCGGGTTATGGGTAGAAGAAAGGACCACGGTTTACCTTGAGCATTATCCCTTATGTGCTTTTTTGGGTTTTTATCGCTATTTAAGTCAGAACCGGCAACGCGCGCGCAACTGCCCGCATTCTTATCGGCATGGACATGGAATGGTTGATAATTCATTTCAGGGGAAAATCCTTGAAATGGAGAATGCATACCGATGGTATGCGCAATCATGAGAAGTTTTTCGGCGGCTTTCCTGCTTGTCGAAAATACAAGAATGGTAAAAATAATCACAATGCGCAGCAGTTTCATGAGCTTCTTTCCACTAAAATACCAAAACATCTTCAGAGTCATCTCGGATAACTTTATGCAACCTCTCTAGCCCGGAGCTTGCCAGATCAAAGAAGGTTAAAAATGACTCTTCACATCTCCTCTTCTCTAGCACAAAATGCCCGTCCTGCAAAGTTTGTATTAGGCAGGGCGGTTTCGATTTTCTCTAAGAGTTCGAAAAGAGATGTTTTATTCAAGGCTGAAGCGGGTACCGCGTTGAATCGTTTGCAGAGGGATGGCAGGGTTTCTTTATCTTCAAAGCGGTCGGCCTTGTTAAAAACCCGTATCGTTGGTTTATCGGCGATATCCAGCTCTTCCAGAATTTTTTCAACAGCCACTATTTGTTCCTCAAATTGAGGATTGCTGATGTCGATGACATGGACAAGTAAGTCCGCTTCCTGAAGCTCGTCAAGCGTCGCACGAAACGCACTGAAGAGTTCCTGGGGCAGATTTTTTATAAAACCCACGGTATCGGTGATGATGGCTTCGGTATCGCGTGGAAAACGGAGCCTCGCGCTTTTGGTATCCAGCGTAGCAAAGAGCTTATCCTCGGTAAGGACTGTGCTTTGCGTCAGAGTATTGAGCAGGGTGGACTTGCCCGCGTTCGTGTAGCCCACAATTGAAATTACCGGCAGGCCGGATCTTTCCCGCCGTCCGCGCCGCTGCCCGCGTGATTTGGTGATGGATTTTAAATCTTTTTCCAGACGATGGATTCGTTCGCGAATCCTGCGGCGGTCGATTTCCAGCTTGGTTTCGCCGGGACCCACGCCGCCGATGCCGCCCGCCAGACGGGAGAGCGACGAGTCCTTGTGCATCAGTCGCGGGAGCAGATATTTAAGCTGGGCCAGTTCTACTTGAATTTTTCCCTCACGGCTGTGAGCGCGATGGGCAAAAATATCCAGGATCACCTGGGTGCGGTCGATAATTTTCAGGCCGGTAAAATCACTGATGGAGCGCACCTGCGCCGGCGTCATTTCATGGTCGAAGATCAGCAGATTGGCGCCGATTTGCGTGGCCCGCAAATCTATGGCGGATAATCTGCCCCGGCCGACCAGATATTTTGGATCAGGCTGGGGACGGTATTGAATTTGTGTGTCAAAAACGGCGACGCCGCAGGTTTCGGCCAGTTGTCGCAGTTCGTCGATGGAAGCTTCCGCCCCGGCGAGCGGATTTTTTTCCACCCGTACGAGAATGGCTTTTTCCGCCGCGTCAATTTTGCGGGTTTTCTGCTGCCTGGCAAATTCATCTTCCAGCGCGGCGATGAAAGATAAAAAATTCAAGTCCAGCCGGTGCGGTTCCTGGGGTTCGTGAATCAGCCAGTAATCGCCCTGCGGATTTTCCGGAATCAGGTGGGCCCAGAAAAGCTTGCCCGGCGATCCGTCTTCACGAACCTGAAGTGCGCCGATCATGTCCAGACGCAGATGGGACAAGTCCGTCAAGTCTTCCGGGGAGAGTTCTTCGCCCGCCAGATGTGTATGAATCAGCCTCAAGCCTTTAAACCGGGTGGATGCCGCGCGAAAAGTGTCAAGATTAGGAATCAAAATGCCTTTGTGATCGCCCAGGATGATCACGCTGATTTCGCCCTTGCGATTGATCAGCAGACCGATTTGCCGGTTGAGCGTACCCGACAGGAAAGAGACCTCACGCGCCAGATCATTGCTGATCAGATTTTCCGGTGGGATGCCCCGGCGGTAGAGACGTTCTAATGATTTGATTTGCTGAGCGCCCAGCCCCGATGTGTTGCCGAATAATTTATTAATGTCGCGCCTTCCTTACTGCCCATAATGTCTTCGTAATGAAACTATCATATTTTGTTTGATTTAGTCAAAAGGCAAAAGAGCCCGACTTCAGCCGAAGTCGGGCTCTTTTGTGCCTCATCTTTGTATCCCGTCGTTTCTTTAACGAATTTCTACCGGCATTCGGTGCATGTTGTCAATTCTTTGAAAGGGACGCCGGTTTTCTTACTGATGAATTTCAACTGATCTACGGGGGCGAAATGTTTGCCGCATTTATCACAGGTCTGCATTTTGAAGGTGCGTCCCCAGATTTTGCGTTTGTCACCCGTCGAGGTCATTTCAATGTGGCCGGTCGGGCAGACATAAACACACGCGCCGCAACCGATGCAGACATCCGATTTTTCATTATACGGGGTGCCTACTTCTTTATAAGAACCGCGTGAAAATAAGCCGATGGCGCTTACGCCGACCACTTCTTCACAGACGCGGACACAGGAACGGCACAAAATGCACTTGCCTTTATCCGTATCAACGGCATAGCGGGCCTGGGTTTCCACGCCCATTTCCTTCGCCATTTTTTGAAGAACGTCGGATTCGGGACAACGGGCCAGCAGTAATTCCATGACCAGACGACGAACATTTTGCACCCGGCTGCTTTTGGTATCGACCAGCAGACCTTCTTCCACACCGTAGAGGCAGGAAGTGACAATCCGGGTCCGGTTACCCTTTTTGATCTCGACCACGCAAAGTCTGCAGGCGCCGGATCGCGACACGGATTCATGAGCGCAGAGGGTGGGAACCGAAATACCCGCGCCGCGGATGGCTTCCAGAAGCATCGTGCCTTTCTGTGCTGATATATTTTTTCCGTCAATAATCATATTTACCATGATGTCTTCTACCTCTACTTCAC
>CAYULE010000108.1:0-7966 GCA_964445385.1 uncultured Smithella sp. | reverse complement strand
ACCTGGTCCATCAGATTATTGATGGACTGGTATTTTTCAGGCTCAACATCGAGGATTTCTGCTTCTGTCTGAACAAATTTTGATGAGACAAGTTCATTTCGGAAATGGGTGACCATCTTTTGCGCCGACTGCGGCGTCGTCTCAAGATGGAACTGCAACCCTATGACAGATCTGCCAAGCTGGAATGCCTGATTTTCACAGCCTTCACTTCTGGCGAGGTGAATTGCGCCGGATGGCAGCTCGAAAGTTTCACCGTGCCAGTGAAAGACTTCCGCAGACGGGGGAAAACTGAAACTCATACGATCCGTTAAAGGAATACCCTGGATGGGAAACCAGCCGATTTCCTTTTGGTCGTTCTGATATACTCTTGCTCCCATCGCGCTTGCAATAAGCTGCGCGCCCAGACAGATCCCCAAAACAGGTTTGCCGGACAAAATGGCGTCGCGGATGAACTGTTTCTCAAGGCCAAGCCAGGGAAACTCCTCTTCATCATTAACACTCATGGGGCCGCCCATCACAACCAGCAGGTCTATCTCATCAGGATCAGGCAAGGTTGCTGATTGGAAAAACGAAGTATTTGTTATTCTAAAGCCGGCTGCATCAAGCCACCGGCGGATGCTGCCAAGGCCTTCAATGGACTCGTGCTGGAAATAATGGGCATTCATTATATTTCTTTTCTCCAGGTATATGGCAGCGAACAAATCAGCCGTTGCATGGCGACAGGCTGGACTGATCCAGACCAGCGATTTCATGTTTCCCTTTGGCCTGGATTACCCTATAGCCATGCGGCCGCTTTCGCCTGTGCGGATTCTGATGCATTCTTCCAGAGGAACGATAAAAATTTTCCCGTCGCCGATGTTGCCGGTACGCGCGCCTTTGATGATGGCTTCCAATGTGGGTTTGACGTAATCGTCGTTGACGGCAATTTCAAAGCGCACCCTGTCCAGAAGATCACCGTCGGTAATGATCCCGTCGCTGGTATCTGTTTTGCCAACCTGCGCGCCGCAGCCAACTACATTGGACACGGTTATTTTGCCGACATTGACGTCGCGTAAAGC
The DNA here is from genome assembly GCA_964445385.1 of uncultured Smithella sp. GTDB lineage: Bacteria > Desulfobacterota > Syntrophia > Syntrophales > Smithellaceae > UBA8904. The sequence goes on along the minus strand of CAYULE010000108.1, from coordinate 6,908 downwards.
TTGTTTAACTTCTTTCAGCTTATCCGATTGTACAATTGCTATGACAAGTTTCATTATGTTTCTCCTTCTAATTACTCCCATTAAAACAAGAATGATGCCAAATGGCAATATGTTTCGGAATGATTATAGTTAATCTGCTGATCTGCATTTAACGCAATGGCAAAAAGGGACAAATTTGTTTGATTTATAAGGCGCTAACCACAGGGGGAAAAGTATATATATCCCCCTGAATTCAGGAAATCGTGTTTTTCTCTTGAGCTTGTGAAGTGTCAAGACCATGCACCTGCAGGGAGAGCGCATCCACCGAGACCTGTACTTCACGCAGGGAAATCGCCAGAGAAATGAGTAATAGAAAAAGGCTGATTGCGAAGGTGACTTTGGCAGGAAGTTGCAGATTCAAGAACAGGAAGAACATACACAGCACACACCCGAAGAAACTGGCAACGCCAAAAACCTGCATCCTGCGAACCAGACGTATCCGATAGCCCAAACTCTGCAACTGTCCGCCAATATGCGGGTGCGGTGCTTCTTTACTGCGGGCATAAAGTGCACGAATCAGAGAAGCAATCGCGATGAAACGGTTAGTATAGGCCAGCAGTAAAAGGGAGATGGCTGGAAATAGTAACGCGGGAGTCGTGAGTGAAAAGTCCATTAGCTTAAGCCTCAAATAAAATTGGGAAGATGGCTGAGGGGCAAGGACTCGAACCTCGATTCGCAGGGCCAGAACCTGCTGTCCTGCCTTTAGACGACCCCTCAGTTTTGGAAAATCGGTTTGATCTTCATCTTTTAGAAACGCCGCTGCAATTTACCAGACATAAATTGCAGCGGCGTTGAATCGATCCTCGTGAACTAGAAAGCGAAGCTCAAGGTTACACCGCCATAGAGGAATGAAGAACTATCCTTGTCTGACGGACTCGCCGCTCCCTGCAGGCCGCGCGCTTTCATCTCATACCTTGCATCATTAGACAGTGGAAAAACATACGTCAGAAGCGGCGTGATTGTAATATTCTTCGTCACGGAAACCGGCAGAGAAATCGTAGCCACCGCATCGTGGAAGTTGTTGAACTTATCCGTGGTTGCCACTGAATTGCTGTCAAACTTCGGATAGGTTGAGTCATCTTCACTTTTGAGATAGCTCACGGAGCCTGCCAGTTTCAATCCGATCCTCTCATGCAGCTTGAAGGTATGCGAGACGCCCAGTGTTGCATACCATTGGTGATAATGATCAATATCCTTGTAAATGGTCAGTGTCGGCGTCAGAATCGTATCCACGCTCACCGTCGCGAAGATTTCCTGGGCATCCAGCGGGTCGGTACCGCCCGGCTGCAACGCTGCCAGCCCGTAATAGATGTAACCCCCGCCTACCGAAACAATGCCGAACTTGTGGGTATAAGACAAAGTGACATCCGTTTCTGAATAGTTAGATGAGTAATTCTCCCTTCCGGCGGCATAGGCGTGCGTATCAAGATTTCCCCAGACATTGAGCGAAAAACCTTTATAGCCAATGGTAGCCGACGGTTGAATCACCACACTATGGCGGGACATTTCCTGCCCACGCCAGATATAGGCACTTAAAACACTTGCGGCGGCTTCGCCCGTTATCGGATCCTCTTCCTTTTTTTGCTGTTCGGCCTCTTTGGATTCAGCCGGTTTTGCTTCAGCAACTGCTTTGGGTTCAGTGGCCGGTTTGGATTCAACAACCGGCTTGGACTCAGCGGCCTTACCGGGTTCTTCCGCCGTCCAGGCCGCCAGGGGAAAGAGAGCCAGCATCAGTGCCGGTAAAATTATCAACAGTATCCTCTTCATGTTTATTCTCATCGTCTTGTGTTCTCCTTTTCAATTATTCTGATTCAAATTGTGTGCAATCGATTTCGTATTTATGGATCTTGCCCGCCAAAACGCGTTTTGAGGTTCCCAGAATTTGCGCGGCATCCGACTTGTTACCTCCCGTTCTTCTCAAGGCGTGAATGATGATGATTCTCTCGCAGTCGGGACCGCATCGTTCCAGTACATTTTCTCTGGCAAATGTTTTGTCGTTATCCATAATGCGCACCTCATCCGATGGCCGCGCCGCCTCGTTCACCGTTGCTGATGCGGATGCACTCGGCGAGCTCGGTCACAAAGATCTTGCCGTCACCAACCGAGCCGGTATGCGCACCTTTGGTGATCGCTTTGATGGTCGGTTCGACAAAGTCTTCATTAACGGCGATGTCCAGTCTCACTTTATTGAGCAGGCCACCCGCTTCTTTGGCGCCGCGGTAAATTTCCGTAACACCTTTTTGTCGACCCTGACCCACCACATTTGTGACAGTCATTAAATTAACCTTCACGGCTTCCAACTCTGTTTTGACAGCGTCCAGCTTATGCGGCTGGATGATGGCGATAACTAATTTCATGGTTTCTTCCTCCTATTCAATCACGGTATAAGCGGCTTCACTTTGTTGGGTTAAATCCAGGCCGACAATTTCATTTTTCTCTTCGACTCTCATGCCGATAATAGCGTCCACAATCTTGAAGATGATGAAGGTCATGATCGCGGCAAAGGCAATCGTCACAACCAGCATCAGGCATTGAACCCCTAATTGATGGACGTTTCCGAAGAGCAATCCGTCCGAACCTGCCGCATTCACCGCTTTCTGTGCAAAGACACCGGTCAGGATGGTACCAACGGTTCCACCGACGCCATGCACGCCGAAAGCATCCAGAGAATCATCGTAACCGAGTTTGCCCTTAATCACTGCAACCGCTGTATAGCAGACGAGAGCGACAATCATGCCGATGAACATGGCATTCATCGGGTTGACGAAACCGCAGGCGGGGGTAATGGCAACGAGTCCCGCAACCGCACCGGTAGCCACACCCAGAATCGTCGGGGTTCCGTTGTGCCACCATTCAATCAATGCCCATGCCAAACCGGCGGCGGCTGTTGCTGTATTGGTGGTAATAAAGGCATTGGCGGCAATACCATCCGCGGCCAGAGCGCTGCCTGCATTAAATCCGAACCAGCCAAACCATAAAAGAGCCGCACCCAGAACGGTGAAGGGCAGGTTGTGCGGACGAATGGGTTTGTGGTTGTAACCGATTCGTTTGCCCAGTAATAACGCCAGAACAAGAGCCGATATACCGGAACTGACATGCACAACGATACCACCGGCAAAATCTAATCCACCCATCGCCTTGAGCCAGCCACCCGTCCCCCAAACCCAGTGCGCCAGAGGGTCATAAACAAAAGTGGCCCAAAGAAGAGTAAAGAGCAGAAACGCAGAGAACTTCACTCTTTCCGCATACGCACCGATAATCAGGGCAGGCGTGATGATGGCAAACATGGCCTGAAAGATCATAAAGACCGAATGAGGAATGGTTGCTGCGTAATCTTTGTTAGGCAGGGCGCCGACACCACTGAGACCAGCCCAGTCCAGCTTTCCGATGATGCCGTGGAAGTCCGGACCAAACGCCAGGGAGTAACCGAACAACACCCACTGTAAGCTGATAACGCAGACGATGATAAAGCACTGCATTAAAATAGAAAGAACGTTCTTACGGCGGACCAGGCCTCCGTAGAAAAATGCCAGTCCCGGAATGGTCATTAACAGGACCAATGCACTGGCCATCAAAACCCACGCTGTATCTCCCGAATTCATAATCGCTACCTCCTTAAAGAAATTATTCTTGCGGTTCTTCTTAGCGCAAGGATGATGCCAAGCAGGAGAATGAACTATTAGTCATTGTAATTATTGATATATTGCCAGATAAACCATTTACATCATTTGTGACAATCTTGTATAATTCAGAAAGGTGTTAATCCAAAATGTAGTAAATCTCTCTGTCGGACAAAGATAACTCTGAACAAAGCCGGAATAAATTATATTGCTCTGACAAGAATGAAGGTAATTATCCATCAACAGATAAAAAGCTTTGACTGGAACGCAGATTGATGTTGTCAAGTAAGGCGTTTTTACTGTAAAGTCCTGCTTAAGCATGATTTCCGGCAACAGCGTCAGAAGCCAATTTGCCGATTAACGGCATGCAAATATGTTTCATAAAAAGAAATAGATGAGGATTAGAAATATTATGACACCGTACACAAGCGTGAGTACCGGCATGAGCGGTCTGGATGAAATACTCAATTACCTGCAAATGGGCGACAATGTCGTTCTGCAGGTGGACGATATTGAAGACTATAAAAAATTTGTCGGTCCATTTGTAAAAACCGCCCTGACCCGTAATCAACGCCTCATCTATATGCGCTTTGCCAATCATCCTGCCCTTTTAGAACCTAATAAAAATATCAAAGTTTATAAACTCAACGCGAATAAAGGTTTTGAATCCTTTTCCACTCAGGTCCATAACATCGTACGCGATGAAGGACGTGATGTGTTTTATGTCTTCGACTGTCTGTCCGATCTGCTCATGGCCTGGGCGACGGATCTGATGATCGGCAATTTCTTTGTTATCACCTGCCCCTACCTGTTTGAATTGAACACCGTGGCCTATTTTGCGATTCTGCGCAGCCGCCACTCTTTCAAAACCGTGGCACGCATTCGTGAAACAACGCAGGTGCTGCTGGATGTTTACAACAACAACGGTAAAATCTGCGTCCATCCGCTCAAGGCGTGGAAACGCTACACGCCGACCATGTATCTGCCGCATGTGATGGAAGGTGATAAATTCGTGCCGATGCTTAACAGCGCGGACGTCGCCAGCATCCTGTCCTTTATTACCGATAGGAACGCAACCAGCGGCGTGCGCAATCTCGACTACTGGGATCGTATTTTTCTTAAAGCGACTAACATTCAAGAAGGGCCGGGCGCGGAACGGGAAAAACAGAATATGGTGGAATCCCTCTCGCGCGTCCTGATCGGGCGCGAGAAAAGAATGCTGTCGCTGGTCAAGGAATACTTCTCGCTGGACGATCTTCTGGAAATCAAGAAACGCCTGATCGGCACAGGGTTCATCGGCGGAAAATCCGTGGGCATGTTACTGGCACGCAACATCCTGCGCAAGGACCTGACTTTTGACTGGAATGCAGAACTGGAATTGCATGATTCATTTTACATCGGTTCGGATATCTTCTACTCCTACATGGTGCAGAACGGCTGGTGGAAATTACTCATGGTGCAAAAAACCGATGAAGGATATTTTGAAGTCGCCCGCGAACTCAAAAGTAAAATGCTGCATGGTGTCTTCCCCGATGAAGTTAAGGAACAGTTCCAGCTTATGCTTGAATATTATGGACAATCGCCGATTATCGTCCGTTCCAGTTCGCTTTTGGAAGACGCCTTCGGAAACGCCTTTGCCGGAAAATACGAGAGCTATTTTTGTGTTAACCAGGGAACGCCCGAAGAACGCTACCGGCGTTTTGAGGAAGCTGTCCGCAAAATTTTCGCTTCAACGATGAGCGAAGACGCTCTGACCTATCGTCTGCAGCGCGGTATGGCCCAGGAAGATGAACAGATGGCGCTCCTCGTTCAACGCGTCTCCGGATCTCACCGCACCACCTATTTCTTCCCCGATATGGCGGGCGTCGGTTTGTCCTATAATACCTTCGTCTGGCAAAAAGGCATGGACCCGAAAGCGGGAATGCTGCGCATTGTTTTTGGGTTGGGAACCAGAGCGGTTAATCGGGTGGAAAATGATTATCCGCGCATCGTCGCACTCGATGCACCTCTGATGAAACCTTACACCAAGCAGGAGGATATTAAACGATTCTCTCAGAATGAAGTGGATCTTCTGAATCTGCGGGAGAATAATTTTCAATCGCTTCCGGCGGCGGACTTGCTTACCGAAGATATCGAAGCGCACTTGGACATGATTGCCACACGCGATATGGCGGCGACGGCATACCTCCAATCCGTGGGCAGACAGGCAAAAGACGCCTGGATTCTGACCTTCGACGAATTGCTGGGTAACACGCCATTTGCCAAGACAATGTCTAAAATGCTTAAAACACTGGAGCAGGTTTATCGTTATCCGGTCGATATTGAATTTACCGTTAACTTTAACGCTCAGGGCAAATTCCAGATTAATCTTCTGCAATGCCGTCCTTTTCAAACCAAGGGCCATTACAGCCGGGTGGAACTGCCGGAAAAAATCAGCAAGTCGAAAATTCTGCTGCAACAGGACGCGAATTTCATGGGCGGCAGTATTTATCAGGTTATTTCTCGCATTATTTACATTGATCCACAAGGCTACGCGGGTTTAAAACTTTCCGAAAAGCATGAAGTCGCCAGGCTGACAGGAAAATTAAACAAACAGCTCGGGAAACGTGACGTCATGCCGACGATTCTTTTGGGACCCGGACGCTGGGGAACCACAACACCCGCCATGGGTGTTCCGGTCACGTTCTCGGAAATCAATAATATTACGGCTATTGGCGAAATAGCCTATCAGGACGGCGCGTTGATCCCCGACTTATCTTTCGGCACACATTTTTTCCAGGACATGGTCGAAATGGATATTTTTTACATGGCCATCTACCCGGAAAAGGACGGTGTTCTTTTTAATACTGCGTGGATGAAAAAACAGCCGAACATCCTGACGGATCTGATGCCGGACGACGCGCGCTTTGCTTCCGTGGTGCAAGTGTATGATATGCGGGCAAAGGATTTACGGCTGCTTTCGGATATCGTAACCCAGAAGATGATTTGTTTTTTTGGATAGCGAAAGTCTGCGCGAAGAGACACAGAGCCAGGATGGCGCACTGGATATTGAAAAAAAAGAGCCCGGCTGGTATCCTGAAATTACTTGAACTCACACGATCCTTTAACAAACCATAAAGCATCAAAGCATCGCTGAAAACCAGCGCAATAAGTTGATTGACAAGTTTCAAAGGATGATCTAGGAATCATGCCGCATATGCCTAATCCTGATTTTCAGGAGCGGAGGAACCAATTTTTTGGGGCGCATCG
>CAYULE010000107.1:2956-8032 GCA_964445385.1 uncultured Smithella sp. | reverse complement strand
GCGGCGGCAACTTTTTTTCCGCATTTTTTTGAAAGCGCGGGTGTGGCCCCGCATGTCTATTATGACGGCGCGGCGATGATTATTACTTTGATTCTTCTGGGGCGTCTGCTGGAGGCCAGGGCCAAGGGAAAAACCTCCCATGCGATTAAGAAACTTCTGGGGCTTAAACCGAAAACCGCGCATGTGCTGCAAGACGGCGTTGAAGTCGAGATCGCCGTGGAGGCGCTCCAGATCGGTGATGTTGTTCTGGTGAAGCCGGGTGAGAAAGTTCCCGTGGACGGGCTGGTGTTAACCGGGCAATCGACGCTGGATGAATCCATGCTGACCGGAGAGAGCATGCCGGTCGCCAAAGAGAGCGGTCAAAAGGTGTTTGCCGCCACGATGAATAAAACAGGAAGTTTCACGATGCGCGCCACCGGAGTAGGCGCGGATACCATGCTGGCGCATATCATCCGGATGGTGGAAGAAGCGCAGGGTTCCAAAGCGCCCATTCAGCGTCTGGCGGATAAAGTGGCCTCTGTCTTCGTGCCGATAGTGTTTGTCATCGCGTTTGTGACATTTGCCGTCTGGTATTTTCTTCCTGCCGATGCCGGGTTCAGCCGGGCTCTGATCAATTTTGTTTCGGTGCTGGTCATCGCCTGTCCCTGCGCGCTGGGACTGGCCACGCCGACCGCCATCATGGTTGGCACGGGGCTGGGCGCGCAAAGCGGCATTTTAATCAAGGGCGGTGAAGCCCTGGAGAAAATCCATAAACTCTCCGTCGTCGTCTTTGATAAAACCGGCACGCTGACACGCGGAGAGCCGCAAGTGACTCAGGTTGTTTGTGCCGCAGGCATGGATGACCGCCGGGTGCTGGGTGTCGCTGCCGCACTCGAAAAAACATCGGAGCATCCACTGGCGCGGGCTATTTTACAGCGGGCGGAAATCAATCAGATTGTCCCGGCCCAGGCGGAAAATTTTCTGGCGCTCTCCGGCATGGGCGCGCAAGGTCTTGTTGACGGCAAGTTGTGTCTGGTCGGCAACCGTTTGTTGATGAGCGAACAGGGTGTTTTGGTCGACGTTCTGGATAGCGCGGCGGCCAAACTGGCCGATGAGGGAAAAACGATTGTTTATGTGGCGCTGGAGAAAAAAGTTATTGGTTTCATCGCCCTGGCTGATGTGCCGAAGGCTTCCGCGCGTCAGGCCGTGGAAAGCCTGAAACATCGCGGATTGAAAGTGGCGATGGTCACCGGCGATAATGCGGGTACGGCAAAAAGCATTGCCGCTCAACTGGGCATCGAAAGAGTTATGGCGGAAGTGTTGCCGGGAAGCAAGGCGGAGGAAATCAAAAAACTGCAAGCCGAAGGCGAAGTTGTGGCCATGGTGGGTGACGGTATCAATGACGCGCCGGCGCTGGCCGCGGCCGACGTAGGCATTGCCATCGGCGCGGGAACCGATGTGGCGATTGAGGCCGCCGACATTACGCTGATTCGGGATGATCTGACCGCAGTACCGGAGGCTATTTCACTTTCGTTTTCCACCATGCGTGTGATTAAGCAGAATCTTTTCTGGGCGTTTATCTACAACATTATCGGCATTCCGATCGCCGCGGGCGTTCTTTATCCTTTTTTCGGCATCCTGTTGAATCCGGAGTTTGCCGCGGCCGCGATGGCTTTCAGTTCTGTCTCTGTCGTCAGTAATTCGCTTCGTTTGAAAAGAGTCTGGCGCAAGCGTAAGGTGTAAAAAGAAAAATCCCCCTTCAATGTGTAACCTTTAGGTTATTCTCCTTTTAAAAATGGGGAAAGCAGCTGTTTCCCTGTGCAAAATTTTCTTGCCGTATCCAGCGCCCTGTGTTTAACTTCCCCTCATGGTAAAAAATGTTCTTATCCATTTTCTTTTTTGTCGTGCGCGATTCAATGTTTCAGTCGCGGCGGCCATGCTTTTGCCAATCCCGAAGGCGGCGGGGAGGTTTCGTTGTCGCTGATTCGTCGTCATCTTTTTTTATTTCTGTTTTTGTTGCTGGCGGTAGTCCTGATGGCTGCCTTGATCCTGCGTGTCGGGTATCTGCGCGGCGAGGTGGGCAAGGGCATTGCCGAAAGCGATGGTAAATCCCCCACGATCTTTTACGGACGGCCCCTGGAAATCCACAGGGGCGATCACCTGGGGAACATGCATATTGTCGAGCAATTAAACAGACTTTCTTATAAAAAAGTCACCGGAAAACCATCCACCGCCGGAACGTTTTCCAAAGACACCGGACATCTCCGGATATTTTTCCGCAACAAAGGCGTCGAGAGGCACTATCACGCGGTAAGTCCGCTGGATATAGCACTTCAAGACGACCGGGTGATTTCGTTTGCTACCTCCGACGGTAAAGTATTGGAATCGGTCCGGATGGAACCGGAAGAAATCGGCCGCATCATGAGTTCAAAGCTGGAATCCCGGCACCAGGTTGCTCTTTCCGCCGTTTCCCCTTATCTGCAAAAAGCAATCATCGCTTCTGAAGACAGGCGCTTTTATTCCCATTTCGGAATTGACCCTCTCGCTGTTGCCCGCGCATTTGTTGCCGATATCCGCGAACACCGGTATGCCGAGGGTGGTTCCACCATTACGCAGCAACTCGCGAAGAACTTCTTCCTCTCTCCGCGCAAGACCGTCGGACGCAAACTGCATGAAGTGGAGCTCGCGCTGGCCCTGGAGTTGCGGTATTCAAAAGAACAGATCCTGGAGATGTATCTTAATAAGATTTATTTAGGGCAGACAGGCGCTGATTTAATATATGGCGTCGAAGATGCGTCCAGTGTCTATTTCTCAAAGCGCGCCAGGAATCTTTCCCTGGAAGAGGCAGCGCTGCTGGCCGGGATTATCCACGCCCCGAATCGCTATAATCTTATCCGCAATCCGAAAGCGGCAAAGGAACGCCGCAACAGGGTTCTGGCCAGAATGAAAAAACTGGCCATGATTACGGAAGAGGAGGCCGATAGAGCATTCAAAGCCCCCGTGAAAATCAGATCGGGTGTGGCCCCCGTCCACATGTCATCCTATTTTATTGATTACATCCAGCGGATTACCAAGGAAGAAATAGGCAATGAGAGGCTTTATCATACGGGTTACCGTTACTACACCACGCTCGATCCCGTTTTACAGGATGCCGCCGAGAAGGCCATTGACGAAGGACTCAAAGAAATCGAGAAGAAGGCTCTTCGTGCCAAAGAGCCGCTGCAGGCCGCGCTGGTGGTCATTGATCCTAAAACGGGATTTATGACCGCCATGGTCGGCGGACGAAGCTACGCGCAAACCCGGTTCAATCGGGCTGTTGATGCGAACCGTCAGCCGGGGAGCGCTTTCAAGCCTTTTGTTCTGCTGGCGGCGCTTTCGGAATCACTGGCCCTGCGGCAAAATATGACGCTCTCCACGCTGGTGTCCGGTGAGCCCATTTCTCTTCCGACACCCGAAGGGCTGTGGACGCCGTCGAATTTTGAAGACGAAAAGTTTGGAATGATCACGATTCGGAAAGCCATCGAACATTCCGTCAACACGGCCACTGTCCGGCTGGCCAATGATGTCGGTTTTGAAAACGTGTTGAATGCGGCCCGTCTGGCGGGGATTAAAAGCCCGCTTTTACCCGTTGGTTCGATGGCGCTGGGTAGCTTTGAAGTCACGCCGATGGAGCTTGCCTATGCCTATGCGACATTAGCATCGGAGGGTATCCGCTTTGAACCCTTTTCTCTGTATTCGGTCACCCTGGCCAATGGAGAGCCGATCATCACCCGGACGATTAAAAACAAGCGGGAACTTGATCCACGGGTAACGTATCTTACCGGATACGCATTAGAGGGTGTGTTGGAACGTGGTACGGCCAAAGCGGCGAAGACCCTGAAAATCAATTTCCCCGTGTCGGGAAAAACCGGAACAACCAACGGTAATCGGGACTCCTGGTTCGTGAGTTACACCCCCGATGTTGTCTGTGTCGTCTGGGTGGGGTATGACTCAGGCGCAGACACGGGCCTGACCGGCGCGGCCGGCGCGCTCCGCATCAATGCCCGGTTCCTGCGGGCTTTCTACGCTCAGTCCAGACCGTCCGCCGCCGTTGTTCCTGCGGGAATTGAAACGGCGTTGATCGACCCCGACTCCGGCTATCTTGCCACGGTTTTGTGTCCTAAAACATTTAAGGAAGCCTATTTGATGGGAACCGCACCGAAGGAAATGTGTCCTGATCACCCGGTAAATCCCGTCATGGATGCCATCCGCGACAAAATGCGCGACGCCGGTAAGTTCTTTTATAAACTGTTTAAATAAATACCCCGGTGTTTTGCCGCCCGGAATTGAAATTAACCCTCACGTTTGATGATAAGAGGGAGATTGAATACAACGATGGAAGGATCCCTGCAACATGAGTGACATCTATGAACAATTGCGCGACAGGCTGGAAATGATGGCGACCGGTTATCCGGCAACAGCCAATGGCGTTGAGCTTAAAATCCTGCGTCAGCTTTTCAGTGAAGAGGATGCGGACCTGTTTCTGAAAATGGAAACCCGGCCGGAAACGGCCGGGCAGGTGGCCCTGAGGCTGGGTGGCGATATTGCGGACATGGCGTTCCGGCTGGAGGGGATGGCCCGCAAGGGGCTTATCTTTCGGGTCAAACAGGAGGATGCGATCTGTTATTTCCCGGTGCCTTTCATTGTCGGTATCTATGAGTTTCAGCTGAATAATTTGAATAAGCCGCTCTTGAAAGACATCTCCAAGTACTATCTGACCGGTTTGGGCGCTACGTTCCATGGACAGAAAACCCCCCATCTGCGCTCCATCCCCATCAATACCGAAATTGTTGCCGACCGGCCGATCGCTCCTTATGATGATGCGGTTGCCATCATCAAGAGCAAATCGCGTATTGCCGTTGCCGAATGTTTTTGCCGCAAGGCCGTAAGTATGTATGGAAAGATCTGCGCGCATCCTCTGGAGACGTGCCTGCAGTTTGAAACCTTTGCCGATTATTACGTGGAAAACAAAATGGCGCGCTATATCAGCACGGAGGAGGCGCTGGCCATTTTGAAACAAAGTGAGTCGGAGGGGCTGGTTGTCCATATTCTGAATTC
>CAYULE010000107.1:0-2856 GCA_964445385.1 uncultured Smithella sp. | reverse complement strand
AAGTCCGACATTCCGCCGTTGCCGGAGATCTGCTTGAACCCGGAGCTTTCCGCGTTGACCTGTCCGTAGAGGTCTACCTGCAGAGCCTGATTGATGGAAATCAGGTTGTCGATCTGGGCCAGGCGGGTCGGATGGTTTACATATCCCACACTGCACGAGGCCAGAGCGGGGTTATGGTCTATCCAGTCATAAAGCGGCTTTCCACCCAGAGCGAACGTGTAGTTGATTTTACCCTGATCGAAAGTCTTTTTCATCCCGTTCATAACGCCCGCTTCCCACATATCGTGGTAGGCATCAACCAGCATTTCCGTCCAGCCGCCCAGATTCTTTAAATCGGACTGGCTGATCAGCTTACCCAGAACATTCGGCATTCCGCCAATACCCAGTTGAATGCAGTCACCGTCTTTCAGGTACCCCAGAACATGCTCGGCGATTTTTTTGTCCGTTTCCGACGGGACGACGATGGGTAGTTCGGCCAGTGCCGTGTTATTGCCTTCGACCACCGCTTGAATCTGGGAAATATGGATTCTCTCCATGTTGCCGCCGTAAGCGTAGGGAATGTTATTGTTGACTTCCAGAACGATATTTTTTGAACTGATGGCCTGCAGATAGCAGCAGGAGTTGTGCAGACCCCAGTTGAAATATCCGTCTTTATCCATCGGAGCGACCTGAGCCATGAAATGATCGCGCAACGGGGTGCCGGCTTTTTTCGGATCATACATGCCGTTTGTGACATAGAGTTCCGACTCGCCATATAAAGTCGGCTGATAAAAGACGCCTTGACACATTTCCTGCAACATGCGGGTGAGCAGGCTGAAATGCTGGTCGTTATAGGTAAAAACCTCGCCTTTGGGATCTTTCTGTACGACTTCCGGAACCGGCGGCACGGTCACCGCGGCCATGATCTTAATATCGCTAAGCTCATCCTTGCGCGCCGCCAGTGCCTTGTCCAGTTCAACCGGCTTCCCGTTGAACATTGCCCAGTCAATCCAGTCTCCGGATTTCACTTTTTTGACCGCCTCTTCGGCCGTCACCAGTTTTTCCTTGTACAACTTTTGAAATTTACTCAAAATCAATTCCTCCTGTAACAATTTTTTTATTTGTGACCTGGCCCTTGAACAGGGCGCAGGTTCAAAGCTCATTCATGCCTGCCCGTGTTTGATAACAAATCTCTTCTTAATGCCATTTCAGATCGCCCGTGGCTTATGTTTTTTTCAAAGCCTTCTTCTGTATTTTGCCTGTTGGATTTTTGGGTAAACTGCTGACAACTTCAACAAGCTTCGGTACTTTGTAGGCCGCCAGTCTCTCCTTGCAGAAACTGATGATCTCTTCTGGTTTCAGTTCCGTGCCGGGTTTCGCGACAAGAACCGCCTTCACAATTTCACCCTGGCGTTCGTCGGGCCATCCGATCACGGCGGCTTCCAACACACCCGGATGCTCATACAGCACATTTTCCACTTCCGTCGGATAGACATTAAACCCGGACACAATAATCATTTCCTTGAGGCGATCGACAAACTGCAGTACACCCTTTTCGGACATGCGGACCATGTCGCCGGTATAAAGCCAACCGTCTTTGAACGTCTTTGCCGTTTCTTCAGGTTTGCCCCAATAGCCGGGACTGACGGGCGGACCTTTGAGCAGAAGTTCCCCATCCGTTCCGAAGGGAACATCCTGGCCGGTGTTCGGATCGATCACGCGGGCATCCATCAGGATGGCCGGGAATCCCATGCCTTTGTGAGTCTTATCATACAGGGAATTCAAAACCACACCGGAGGTGGATTCGGTCAGCCCGTATCCTTCAACGACGTTGGCGCCGGACACCTGCTGAAATTTTGCCACCAGCTCGTCTGGAACCGGCGCGCCGCCGACCACCCAGTGGCGGACGGAACTGAGGTTGAATTCCTTGATGCGGGGATGACCGATCATCATGGTCAGCATGGTAGGCACCGCCCTGAAAATTGTCGCATGCAGGCTGTCAATGACCCGGAGGGCCTCGTCGGGATGGAAACGGACCATGATGACGGCTTTGCCTCCCATGGCTATGGGCGCGACGACCGTCTGGAACATGCCGTAATTGTGGGACATGGGCAGGGTTACCGGATATACTTCTTTGCCGGGTTCGCTCTTGTAGTCTATGCGCATCAACATGGTGATATAGGATGCCAGATTGAAATGGGTAACCATGACGCCCTTGGAAAACCCGGTTGTGCCGCTGGTATACTGCAAAACCGCCAGATCCTTCCGGCTGTTGATCTCCGGAGGCGTAAATTTGCCGGATTGATTCAGCAGGGTTCTGAAGTCATGGATGTTGGCAGCAGGTTCAAATATCAGTGGTTTATCGGGTATGGCGAAAGGTTTGACGGGTAATGGATTCTCCGGCAGATAATCATAGATGCTGCCGACCACGGCGAATTCGAGTTTGCTTTCGCTCATGACCGCTTTGACTTTAGGAAGCAGATAATCCAGGGTTACAATGCCCCTGGCGCCGGAATCATTGAGGAGGTAAAGAACATCGCGTTCCGCGGCCATTGGCGTGATCTGGACGGCAACCGCACCGGCCTTCAGAACGGCAAAGAAGGCGATGGCGTACTGGGGGCAATTATCCATATAAAGCGCCACGCGGTCGCCTTTTTTAATGCCCAGCCGAACAAGACTGTTGGCCAGTTTGTTGGTCAGGCTCTCCAACTCTGCGTACGAAAATTCCGTGCCGTAAAAATGAAGCGCGATGTGATGGGGGTATCTCTGGAATGAGTCAGTCAAAAATTGATGAACCGGCATCTCTGGCAGATTCGGACTGCGGTCAATCTTCGGATCCATGTTTTCAAGCCATGGCCTGTCGGCATACGTCTTCAT
>CAYULE010000106.1:4145-8116 GCA_964445385.1 uncultured Smithella sp. | reverse complement strand
GGAAGCCGATTTTTATTGCGAGAACCTCATGGAAATCAATTCTCTGTTTCAATGAAGATGATTAAGAAAATTGAGCAAACCATCAATAAATATCATTTACTGGAGAAGGGCGACTGCCTCGTTGTCGCTTTGTCCGGAGGAGCAGATTCCTGCGCGCTCTTATTAAGCCTGATCAGTTTTACTGATACCTATGGTCTGAAAATGATTGTCGCTCATTTTAATCATGGGTTACGAGGTGAGGAATCCGACGAAGATGAGATGTTTTGCCGCGGTTTGACGCAAAAGACAAACCTGACTTTTGTGACGGAGAAATTGAGACACCCATCCATCCCTAAAGGTTTATCACCGGAGGATTATTTCAGGCAGGAAAGATATCGGTTCCTGGATAAAGTCGCATTGGATCATAGGGCGAATAAAATTGCGCTGGGCCATCATCTGAATGACCAGGCGGAGACCGTTCTGCTTAATATTTTGCGGGGCAGTGGTTTGGATGGCCTCAAAGGTTTTCTACCAATACGCGAAAACAGATATATTCGCCCATTAATGGAAGTATCTCGACAGGAAATTCATAATTTTCTCAACAAGGCCGGTATTGAATACCGCAGTGACAGTTCCAATAACAACAAAGTTCATTTGCGCAACCGTGTCCGCAGTGAACTGATCCCCTATCTGAAAGAAAACTATAATCCCCGAATTGAGGAAACTTTGGCGAGAATGGCGGAAATTATTCGCCGGGACGATGAATTCATCAACGAATATATACTCGAGATCCTCGCCTCGCCTCATATTCAAAAAAAACAGGATGAAGTATCCTTTTCCGCTGCTTATTTTAAGACACTCCACGCTTCTGTGGGTTACAGGCTTATCAAAGCGATACTGGAAAATCTGGCGCCGGATGGTGGAGGTTTTTCATCTGCTCATGTCCAATCGCTTGTCGATCTGGTGATCAGGTGTTCATCGGGAAAAGAAATATCATTGCCTTATCATTTAAAAGCACAAAAAGAATACGACCGTATTGTCATTAAATCCGATAATATAGAAGAAATACAGGATTATGAATATTTCATGGCTATTCCCGGTATTGTTGATTTAAAGGAAAGACATATTATCTTATCTGCAAGGCGGGGCAGGGCGGAAGAGGTTGATTTAAATTGTGGTAACAGGATTTATTTTGACGGAGATAAAATTAAAGAACCCCTGATCATCCGGAATCGCAGAAACGGCGACTGGTTTGAGCCACTGGGAACGCAGGGTTCACAAAAAATTAAAAAGCTGTTTATTGACCGGAAGATACCCAGGACAAAACGTAATCATCTTGCGCTCATTGCCGATCAGGAATCCGTAATCTGGATTGAGAATATTCATTTAAGCGAAAGAGTTAAAGTATCGTCTGAAACAAAAAACGTTTTGATTCTCGAACTTAGGCCCCCATCATGACGGATTTAGTCTGGACAAGAAAATATTTGAGTTAAATTGGATATTATTATAAAGGTCAACAAACACAGTTAATTTTAAGGAGAAAGATATTGAATCAGTTTCAGAAAAACATAGCACTTGTCCTGACAGTGCTTCTGGTCTTTTTACTCGTCTGGCAGTTATTTAATCAACAGAAGCCCAGCTCAAAAGACATGAACTACACGGAAATGTTAGCCCATCTTGATAAAGGTGAAATTACAGAAGTTACCATACAGGGAGAAGCTGTTTCCGGCAAACTGGCTAATGGTAATGCTTTTAAAAGCTACGCGCCGAAAGACGACGGGCTGGTTGGAATGTTCAGAGCAAAAAAAGTTAAAATCACAGCCAAGCCGATGGAAGAAAATCCCTGGTATATGATCTTTATTTCGTGGTTCCCCATGCTTCTGCTCATCGGAGTATGGATTTTCTTCATGCGTCAAATGCAGTCGGGCGGTGGCAAAGCCATGTCTTTCGGCAAAAGCAGGGCCCGACTGGTCACCGACAAATCCAAAAAAGTGACGTTTGCCGACGTGGCCGGTGTTAACGAAGCCAAGGCAGAGCTTGAAGAGGTGATTGACTTTTTAAAAGATCCCAAAAAATACACACGATTGGGTGGACGTATACCCAAAGGATTATTGCTGGTAGGTCCTCCCGGAACAGGCAAGACGCTTCTGGCGCGCGCGATAGCGGGCGAAGCCGATGTTCCCTTTTTAAGCATCAGTGGTTCTGATTTTGTAGAAATGTTTGTTGGAGTCGGCGCATCCCGTGTACGGGATTTGTTCGGGCAGGCCAAGAAAAATGCTCCCTGCATTATCTTTATTGATGAAATTGACGCCGTGGGGCGTCACCGTGGCGCAGGACTTGGCGGCGGTCATGATGAGCGGGAACAAACCCTCAATCAGTTGCTGGTAGAGATGGACGGCTTCGAATCCAATGAAGGAGTGATTCTGGTTTCCGCAACCAACCGTCCCGATGTTTTGGATCCGGCGCTTCTGCGACCGGGACGTTTTGATCGGCAGGTGGTTGTTCCCCTTCCGGACGTCAAAGGACGGGAAAAAATATTTGAAGTGCATGCGCGCAAGGCACCCGTTGCCGAAGATGTCGATTTTGCGATTTTAGCTCGTGGAACACCCGGTACATCAGGAGCGGATATTGAGAATCTTGTCAACGAGGCGGTTTTAAATGCCGCCCGGTTGAATAAAGAAAAAGTCAATATGGTGGACTTTGAATTTGCTAAAGACAAAGTTCTGATGGGAACTGAAAGAAGAAGCATGGTTATCAGCGACCTGGAAAAACGAAATACAGCCTACCATGAAGCTGGCCACACCTTGATTGCCCGTCTGATTCCCGGAACGGATCCCATCCATAAGGTGACAATCATTCCGCGGGGCAGAGCGTTGGGATTGACCCAGCAGTTGCCGATCGATGAGAAGCATACTTATCCCAGTCAATATCTGGAAAATAATATCGCCATTCTGCTCGGTGGACGTGCGGCTGAAGAGATTGTTCTGAAAGATTATACCACTGGTGCCGGCAATGATATTGAAAGAGCCACCAATCTGGCCCGGAAAATGGTGTGTGAGTGGGGTATGAGCCAAACCATGGGTCCGCTGAGCTATGGCAAGAAAGAAGAACAAATATTTTTAGGGCGCGAATTTGCCACACACAAAGATTATAGCGAAGACACGGCAAAACACATTGATGCGGAAGTGGTATCTATTGTTAAGCGTAACTACGATAAAGCTCTGTCTCTGCTGAACGAACATATTGACATACTACATAAAATATCCACTGAACTTCTGGAAAAAGAGGTTCTCAATAGTTCGGAAATCGATGCAATTATCGGTAGCGCCCTTCCTGCCGGGCACGAGGTGCCGTTACAATAAATGATGAACCATTCTGGTTCTGACCTAAACTACGATAACCGGCAAAAAAACGTTGATACGATGCGCAATTTGCCGGTTATCTGTAAAAAAGGTTCCAGGTTTTTTACCATCTATTTATTCATATTCCCCTGCTGTAAATATGGTGCCTGATTTGAAGATAGTTAAAATCAATAATTTTAACGATGCAATTGAAATGTTTCAGAAAATTGGCGTTGACCCATACGGGATTAGCGCGATGGCGCCCAAAACTCGCCATGTTAATGTTCTTCTCAAAGCACAGCCCTGTAAAGTGGCCAATATTCTCAAGCAGGAACTGCTGTCGCTGGGCGCTGATGCTGCTGTAGCGCGTGGCAGTGTTGCCTGTTCCATTGAAGCAACGGATGTTTTGTTAATGGGGACGCTCAAGCAAATCAATGCTCTGGTAAAGAAAATTGAAAAACAGCCTTTTGGACTGAATATTATTGCACAAGAAATTCTAGATTTGCTCGGCAACATGGATCGAGATCGCTATGTCCTGAAAACATCACGACGTGAAATTGTTCTGGGTGAAAGAACATTGATCATGGGTATTTTAAATGTCACACCGGACTCTTTTTCGGATGGCAACATTTACTTTGATCAGCAAAAGGC
>CAYULE010000106.1:0-4045 GCA_964445385.1 uncultured Smithella sp. | reverse complement strand
GCGGCTTTAGTCCTGATGCATATGAGAGGGAATCCTGGAAATATGCAGACCGGTAATCTGGTGTATGAAGATTTAATGGAAGAAATAATTAATCATCTTAAAAAGGGATGTCAAAAAGCCATAGCAGCAGGAATAAGCAAAGACCAAATAGTGGCCGACCCGGGAATCGGTTTCGGTAAAACCTATGAGGATAATTGCAAAATAATAAATAAATTAGATGAGTTGAAAGTACTTGGGGTGCCACTTTTGATTGGAACATCCCGCAAAGCTTTTATCGGCAGCATTACAGGGGGAACACCCGAGGAAAGAATGGAAGGGACAGCCGCTTCTGTCGCAGCAGCCATCATGAATGGCTGTCATATTATCCGTGTCCATGATGTGGCTGTTATGAAAAAAGTTGCAGCGATGATGGATGCGATTATTCATGCCTAGAGGGAAACTATGATATCCGGAATCGGTATCGATCTGGTGGAAAACGACCGTATTGAAAAAATTATTGACAAATGGGGTGAAAAATTTTTATCTCGCGTTTTTTCCATTAGGGAAATTGCTTATTGTGGCCGCCATGCCCAGGCATCCATTCATTACGGAGCCCGTTTTGCCGTAAAAGAATCTTTCCTTAAAGCCATCGGCACAGGACTTGGCAGGGGAATAAAGTTGCTGGAAATTGAAGTCGTCAATGAAGAGAGCGGACAGCCGAAATTAATGCTGTCAGGTGGAGCAAAGGAATATCTTGATCAAGCCGGGATTGAAAAAATTCATCTGAGTATTACCCATACAAAGAATTACGCATCCGCAATGGTTTTACTGGAAAAATAATTGATTAATAATAAATTTGCAGATATTCTCATGATAGAAAAAAAAGTTCTTGTTGAAATAGAATCCGTAAGCGCAACGCAGACATTTGATATCGGTTTTGCTGTCGGGAAGAAGGCCGGAGAAGGGGATGTTTTTGCGCTATCCGGTGAACTGGGTGCGGGAAAGACATGCTTTACGGGCGGATTGGCGCGCGGTCTGGATGTCGGTGACGATTATGCGATTACCAGCCCGACGTTTACTTTAGTTAATGAATATCCGGGACGATGCCGGCTTTACCATTTTGACGTTTACCGATTGAATCGGGTAGATGAACTGGATGACTTGGGTTATGACGAATATGTGTCGGGAAAAGGTGTTGTCGTTATTGAATGGGCAGAGAAAATTAGTAATGCTTTACCCTCGGATACCGTTTTTATTAATTTTGTGTATATCGATGAAAATAAAAGAGTGATAAGTATCCGTGGACCACAAAAAAGGATTCAGGACTTAGTAAAAGATATTAAGAGGGAGGTTTAGATTATGGGGTTGGTTGTTCAGAAATTTGGTGGTACATCGGTGGCAAATGTTGAAAAAATAAAAAATGTGGCAGCCAAGGCGATTCGTGAGAAGAATGCAGGCCATGATGTCATTGTGGTGCTTTCCGCAATGGCGGGAGAAACAAACCGGCTGATCGATCTGGCACATAGCGCTGCTGACAATCCCGATGAAAGAGAATATGACTCTTTGATCTCCACAGGAGAACAGGTGACCATTACCCTGCTGTCCATTGTGTTGAATTCGATGGGGTACCGTTCCCGGTCCTTTCTGGGTTTTCAGGTTAGAATATTAACGGATATGGCTTATAAAAAAGCACGAATATCCATGATCGATACGGATGCCATCCAGAAAGAACTCAAGAAAGGCACTATTGTTGTTGTTGCCGGATTTCAGGGAGTGGATGAGGATAATAATATTACGACCCTGGGGCGTGGCGGTTCAGACACCAGTGCGGTCGCGCTGGCTGCGGCGCTGAACGCCGAACGATGCGATATTTACACGGATGTTGACGGTGTTTACACGACCGATCCCAATATTTGCGCCAAAGCCAGAAGACTGGATAAAATATCCTACGACGAAATGCTGGAAATGGCCATGACCGGTGCGAAGGTTTTACAACCCCGTTCCGTGGAAATGGCTAAAAAATATGATGTGCCTGTTTATGTCAAATCAACCTTTTCCGATGAAGGCGGAACACTTGTAACGAAGGAGGATAAAGAAATGGAAAGAGAAGTACTGTCAGGAATTACATATGATCGCGATCAGGCAAAAATTACAGTTATTCATATACCCGATAAACCGGGAATCGCGGCCAGTTTATTTACGCCTTTGTCAGAACGTAACATCAGTGTTGATATGATCATCCAAAATGTCAGTGCGCAAGGTTTTACAGACCTTACTTTTACAGTGGCAAAAAAGGATACGAAAGAAGCACAGAAGATTGTCGAAGCAACGGCAAAAGAAATTGGAGCCCAAAAAGTGGAAGTGGATGATGAAGTTGCAAAGGTCTCCGTTATCGGTGTGGGAATGGTCAGCCATTCCGGTGTCGCGGCAAAAATGTTTAAAACCATGGCGGATGAAGGCATTAATATTATGATGATCAGCACATCGGAAATTAAAATATCCTGTGTGATCCAGAGAAAATATACGGAATTGGCTGTCATGGTACTTCATGACGCTTTTCATCTGGAAAAGAAAAAATAAAAAATGGTGATATCTGAACATCAGATAAAGGGAATAATCGCAGTTTCTATCATCTTAGCGATTATTCCCTTTATTAGTTTTATTATGTCTTCTCAAAGGGATTTGAAAAGTCCGGTTTTATCCACATCCGGTTCCAACAGTCTAATTATCGAAGTTGTTGAAGAGAATGGAGGATCCGGCATCGCTTTTGTTGACCGGGGAACTTCCGTCAATCGAATGCTTGCACAACTCGCATATCACCGAATGATCAAGGAAGATATTCAACTTCAAAATGGAATGAAAATTCGTATTGTTTCAGAAAAAGATCATCAAGGCTTTATTGTTGAAAAGATAGATGCCGTGAAAAGATTGGCGCTGGGATTGCCGCTGGATATTAATTTGGCAAGCCTCGATGAATTAATATTGATTCCGGGAGTCGGAGATGCAATGGCCGCAAATATTGTGGAACAACGGGAAAAAATTGGACGGTTTGAAAGAATAGATCAGTTAATGAATATCAAAGGAATTAAGGAAAAAAAATTGTCGAAATTAAGACCATATTTCTATGTCGAAAAATGGGTGCGATAGGGGTTACGTTTTACTGTAGGAGTCGTATAAGGAAAGCACGCGTCTTACGTAATTTTGTGTTTCACGATAAGGCGGTATACTGTAATTGTATTTTGCCACAGCCCCTTCGCCCGCATTATAAGCAGCCAGTGCAAGCTCCTTGTTACCCCTGTATAGTCTCAGCAGATAACTCAGATAGCGGGCTCCTCCTTCGATATTATCTCCGGGATGAAAGACATCATCAACATTCAGGGCGGAAGCAGTTTTGGGCATGAGTTGCATGAGACCTTTCGCGCCGGCAGGCGAAACGGCCTTATGATTAAAATTTGATTCTGCTTTAATGACAGCCTTAATCAGGGCGATATCAAGATTATATTTTCCGGCAGCCCTGGTAATAATCTTATCGTAATCACGGATATTGACAATTTTAGGAAAAAGTATCCTTTTTTCCTTCATGATCATTACATATTTGGCTTTAGGATTTGAAGGCACATTCGTCAGGTGGATAACGCCTTCGGCATCTTCATATTTATATATATCCGCATAAGATGGGACTGCTTGCAAAAACAGCAATAAAATTGAAGCCAGGAAAATTGCTTTTAGATTTTTATTTAGTTTTAAAAAATATATGTTCATCTTGTAGATCATTGTATTATCATACTTCAATGAATATTATAGTTCAAGAAAAAAATAATTACACAACTATGCAAATACTAATTTCAAACATTGTGTCTTCATTGATATCGAATGACTATGTCAAAATCTTTAATGAATGATTGAGGTGGATTGAATCTTGTTTGTTCTTGACATGATTTTACGATGATGGTAATGACCTCAACACTTTTGTAGCAAAAGATGTCGGGGCGTGGCGCAGTCTGGTAGCGTATCTGAATGGGGTTCAGAGGGCCGGTGGTTCAAATCCACTCGCCCCGACCATTTT
>CAYULE010000105.1:6742-8154 GCA_964445385.1 uncultured Smithella sp. | reverse complement strand
TCGCGTCTCGGATTTTCGGCTAAAACCATTTACAATTACTATTCCAACAAAGATGAAATCTATCTCATGGCCCTGATCCGGGGATTCGAGGCGCTGACCTGCGAATTCCAGACCGCCTATGCATCTTCCAAAAACCCGCTGAAAAGATTGGAGGCCGTCGTACGCGCCTACGTCCGATGGGGAATCGAGAACAAGCATTATTACAATATTATGTTTATCATGAACGCCCCCAAGTATTCCGATTACATGGGCACAAAAATGGAAGCCGTCGCCGACCGGCAAAACAAGGTGGGGCTGCAGCTGCCGCAAATTGGAACAACCATTCTACGAGAGGTCGCAGCCTATAACGGAAGCATTAGGCCCGATGAGATTCCATTTCGTCTTCTGCATATCTGGAGTACACTTCACGGCCTGGTATCGCTCTATATCAGCCGGGTTACGCTGGAAGTGGGAGATCTTCAAGAGGTGATGGACAGAATTCTGCGGGAGGTGATGAGACCTTTTAAGACGAAAAAAAGACCAGGCAGGCCTGCTTGACTTATAAGGTCAACGGTGTTACCTTTATGGCCTGAATTGCCAGACAGAGGCTATGCTACCGGATACAGCTCACAGCATGCCGAATAAAATCAGAACACCCGGAGTTTTGCGGGGAATGGAAATGAAAAATATTTCCGGATTGCCGGCCGAAAAAATTGATACCCTGCTTTTCGATCTTGACGGAACCATCATCGACATGAACAGGCGCGCCGAGATTATCTTTTACTTTCGCGCCTTCAGGCGCTTCAAACCCTACTTCAGCCCCGTATCTTTCTTTATCTCCTTCCGGAAATCCATTCACGCCATCCTGAACAATCACACCGAGCGTTTAAACTACGATGTATTCATCGAAAGCATGGCCCGGTTCGGACGCACCACAACGCAGATCATCCACACGCTGACATCCGAACTGATCGAGCAGGATTTTCAGCCTCTTCAACCATTCTTCAGGCCGGTGCCCGGCGCGAGAGAGGCCGTCCATCTGGCGAATGAACTGGGCTACCGTCTTGTGCTGGTCACCAATCCCGTCTTCCCGATGACAACGGTCCTGTACCGGCTGAAGTGGGCCGGACTGCTGCCCGACCATTTCCTGTTCATGACCCATTCTCAAAATATGAATCGCTGCAAACCCGGCCTGGAATTCTACGACAGATTATTAGTGCGACTGGCTCTCGCGCCGGAGCGCTGCCTGATGATCGGCAATACGGATGAGGACCTGCCCGCCCATGATATCGGCATTCCGACATTTCTGGTGGAAACCGCTCTGTCGAAAAAAACGGTCCGGAAACTCGCCTCTGATCAACGGCTCGACGCGCTGGGCCCCTATGCGGATTTAATCAACTGGATGAAGAACATAAGATGTAAAGCAGCTTAAT
>CAYULE010000105.1:0-6642 GCA_964445385.1 uncultured Smithella sp. | reverse complement strand
ACACAATATCTGATGGCCATTGACGTGGGAGGAGGCTCCGGACGATGCCTGCTGCTCAATCCCGAAACAGGGGCAATCGAGACCGCAAAGCGGAGCTGGATCCATCCCGCCGCACCCGGTACCAGCGGCCTGGGATTTGCTCTGAATACCAATGACATTCTGAAAAAAATCGGCGAGGCCTCCCGCGAGGTCCTGGCCAGAGCCGGAGCCGCGCCAGATCAGATTGCCGGAATCGCCGTGAGCGGCATGCGCAATACGACGGTCGTTCTGGACAACCAACACAACGTCCTTCTGGCAACCCCCAATCGCGACGCCCGCGCGCTCGGCGAGGGGCTTGTCCTGGGGATGGAGCGGGGCCCGGAAGTTCATGCGATCACCGGCCATTGGCCGACTCCCCTGTTTCTCGGCACACGTCTTATCTGGATGAAGAACAACGCCCCTGATCTGTTCGGCCGCGCATCGCTCGCCCTGTCGGCAACAGACTGGCTGGCCTTTATTCTCTCAGGCCGGGTGGCCGCCGAACGTTCCCAGGCGGGCGAGTCGCTTCTCTTCGATTTGAAGCGCCGCGAATGGGCGTTTGATCTTATCGATTCCCTCGGCCTGCCCCGCTCGCTCTTCCCTGAGCCGATGGATTCCGGTGTCCGTCTTGGCGCGCTCACCCGCGAGGCAGCCGATCTTCTTGGCCTGATTCCCGGCATCCCCGTTGCCACGGGCGGCGCCGATACCCAGTGCGGGCTTCTGGGCGCGGGTGCCGTGCAGGACGGTGATCTGGCCGTTATCGCCGGAACAACCATGCCCCTGCAACTGGTAACCGATGAGCTGATTCTGGATCCCTCAGGAAAGCTCTGGAGCGGACAACATGTGATACCCGGCCGGTTTGTGCTGGAGAGCAACGGGATGGTGACCGGGGACGTCCTCGACTGGTTCGCCTGTCTGCTTTATCCGGATTCACCCGATGCCATTTACGGCCTCTGCGCGGAAGCGGCCAAATCCATCCCGGGCGCAGCCAATATTTTTTCCACGTTTGGCGTTGCCGTGTTCGACGGCAGGGCCCTGGGATTCCCGATCGGCAACCTCACCTTCTCGCACATGATCACGGGCGACGCAGCGAAAAGCCGCAGGCACATTGCCCGCGCGCTGGTTGAAGGGATTGCTTTTTCCGTGCGCGCCAACCTCGAACAGATTCAGGAGGTCTCCGGCAAAAAGATTACCACGGCACGGGTCGCCTGCGGCATGTCCCAAAGCCCGCTCTTCAACGGAATCGTTGCCGATGTGACGGGATGCAGGGTTCTGGTTCCGCAAAACGCCGAAGTAACTTCCATGGGAGCGGCACTACTCGCGGGCGTCGGCGCGGGAATCTTTGCTGATCCCGCCTCCGCTGCCGCAATCCTCGTGGGAAAGATCGACGAGCTTCATCCCGGCAGTACGGCCCCCAAATACCAGAATCTTTATACCGGCTGGCGTGAGGCTCTGGACAAACGCGCCGAGACCGACGCCCATATCGGCAATCTCCTGACTGCCGCGCTTTTTGAACCGTCACCCGCGGCGGGGCGCGCGGCTGATCCGTCCTTCCACCCGAAAACCTTTATCACCGCCTCAATGGATCAGGCGGCCATTCATGAATTTTCTCAAATCGGACCTACAGACTATGCCGAGTGGCGGTCGAAAATGAAAATCTACGATGGCGGCGCTGATCTTGCCGCGGCGCTTTCGGGCGTGCAGATCTTTGTTACGGAAATGGACGTGGTGGACTTCCCGGCCATCCGCGACGCGCACGATCTGCGGGCCATCGTGACCTGCCGGGGAAACGCCGTCAATGTTGATCTTGCGGCGGCCACCGCCTACGGCATTCCCGTCATCAATACGCCGGGCAGAAACGCCGATGCCGTGGCGGACCTGACGGTTGCCTTTATGATCATGCTGGCCCGCAAGATGCCGGGCTCTTCTGATTTCCTCAAGCGCAGCGAGGTCAAGGCGGGAGACATGACCAAGATGGGCGAGGCCTATCTGCAATATCAGGGCGGAGAACTCTGGAGGAAAACCGTGGGCCTGGTGGGCATGGGCAATGTCGCGGCCGGGGTGGCGGCAAGACTCTCCCGCTTCGGGGCAAAGGTTCTGTTCTACGATCCGATGATCACTGCCGGGGCAGGAGCACTGCTTTATGCCCGAAAAGTTTCGCTGGATGAACTGCTGGCCGAAAGTGATTTTCTCAGCATCCACGCGCCCGCCATTCCCGCGACAAAGGGAATGATGAATCGCGACGCCTTTGAAAAGATGAAGCCGGGCGCCTTCTTCATCAATACCGCTAGGGGATCGCTTGTCGACGAAAAGGCCCTGTTGTGGGCGCTTAACTCGGGGAAGATAGCCGGGGCGGCTTTAGATGTTTTTTCAGCCGAGCCTCCGGGATCGGACGACCCCATCGTTTCTCACCCCAACGTGATCGCCACCCCGCACTTGGGCGGCAACACCGCCGAAATTGCGGCGCACCAGGGCGCCGTTGCTCTCGACCAGATCGCCAAGCTTCTGGCCGGAGAGCAGCCGGAATACATCCTGAATCCGGCCGTGCTCACCACCTTCTCATGGTCCGCGCCCCGCCGAGAACCGGATCAGAAAAAACTCGAGGAGCTTGCCGCAAACAAGCGCCCGTCTATAACATCATAGAAAATACTTGGATGGCCGTAAGACCATCGCATATTTACAGGAGGTAAAAATGGGAGGATACAACCAATACAAAAAGGAAGTGCTGGAGGCCAGTCTCTGGCTTTCGGACCATGGTTATTTCGGTTCTCAGCGGGGAACAGGCGGCAATGTCTCCGTCAGAATAAAGGATGCGGATTTGATGGCTGTCACGCCATCTTCCGTTAAATATCATGAGATAACGCCCGACGATATCTGTGTTGTCGATTTCTCCGGAGCCGTCGTCGAAGGGACCCGCGCTCCTTCCGTTGAAGCGGGGCTGCATGCCGCGGTGTACCGGGAGCGGCCGGACGTCCACGCCGTGGTTCACACACACCAGATCTACGGCAGTGTTTTTGCCGTGCTGAATCTTCCGATCCCCGCCCTACTGGATGAAGTGACCTTTGCCCTGGGTGAATCGATTGAAGTCGCCCCCTACGCCCTTTCCGGCTCGCCGGAACTGGCCGCCAATGTCGCGGGCCTGCTCAAAAACAACGCCAATGCCTATATCATCCAGAACCATGGAATTATTGTCCTGGGAAAGAACATGGACAAAACGCTGCTTGCGGCGGAGCTGCTCGAAAAGGTAGCGCATATCTATTGTCTTGCGCTGTCCACCGGGAAAACGGTTAACAGCCTTCCTACGCCCATTCAGCAAATGGCGCGGTCGCTGAGAGATTATGAGGTTGGCGAAGCCGAAAAAAAGAAGACCGTATAAGAAGGACTTGCCCCCGAAAACACGTCCGGAATATCCGTTGGAATTGGAGTATAATGATTTTGATCATCATTAAAAAGGTGAACAAGCACATCCAGGAGGTAGCGACAGAGCCACACCGCTGATGCATGGTGTTATATATCAATATATCCGGAACAAGGAGAGGTGATTATGGAAGAAAAAAATCTCATACTTGCTGTTGATGTTGGTACCACTGAGACGAAAGCTGTACTCGTAAGCCCTGACGGATACATAGATTCCGACCAGTCAACCTGCAGCCTCTCGTATCCGGATAAGTCGTGTGTCGAGCAATCTCCAAAGGAAATATCGGATGCCATCTATCATTCCGCCAGGAATGTAATGGCGTCACATCCTGATCTGATCGGAAGGCTGGCCGGCCTTGTATTCACAAGCCAGATGCAAAACACCGTTCCGGTGGACAAAGACGGAAAACCCCTCATGAACATGCTGTCCTGGATGGATGAGCGCGCAGCCTGTTTCACCCAGGAAGAGATGTTCAAGGGACTGATCAAGATTGAGGGCTATCCGATCATGAAGCTTCTCAAATTCATGAGAATAACCGGTGGCGTGCCTGGAAAAACCGGGAAGGATACCGTATGCAAACTCGCCTGGATGAAAAAATACAAACCCGACTTGTATCATGCCGTCCATAAATTTCTTGACGCAAAGGATTATGCCATTTTTCTGGCCACGGGCAATTATGTGACTTCATACGACATGGCCAACGTCACCTGGCTCATGGATACGCGGAATAAGGACCAGGGGAAGTGGACATGGTCGGAAGATATCCATAAAATGTACGGGCTCGATTCACGCAAAATGCCTGAGTTGAGAGCCTCAACGGCAATTGCAGGCAATGTCACGGCGGATTTTTCCGCAAAAACCGGGGTACCGGCAGGCCTTCCCGTTGTAACGGGTTCAGGTGACCTTCTGGCATCGGCGATCGGCTCCGGCGCCATTGAGATGGGTCATCTGCATGTCAATATCGGCACAGCCGGCTGGGTTGCCACACACCACCCCGGGACGGCTATTGATACCAAGCATTACATTGGAGCAATAGTGTCAGGGATTCCCGGCAGGTTCCTTTTAATCAGCAAGCAGGAAACCCTCGGCGCCGCCCTGGACTGGCTCAGGGGCATGCTGTCTCCCGCTGAGTTAGCGCAAGGCAAGTCAACCGCTGAAATATATAAGATGATGGATAAGGAAGCATTAAAATCACCTCCCGGAGCGAACCACGTCATTCTGACGCCATGGCTTTTCGGAGAGCGATCACCCATCAACAATCCATACCTGCGCGGTCAGATATTCAACATCAGCATGAATACGACTCGGGCCGATCTCTGCCGGGCGGCAATGGAAGGGGTTGCCTTTAACATCCGCTGGGGAATGGAATTCGTGGAAAAGATGTCATTGAAAAAAAGCAAACCGACCACAGACGAAGTCCGCTTAATCGGTGGCGCCTCGAAGAGCGACGTATGGTGTCAGATTTTTGCCGATGTCCTGCAGAAACCGGTCCTGCAGATGATGAATCCCCAGATGGCATCCGCCCAGGGCGCCGCGACTATCGCGATGGTGTCCTTCGGAATTTACAAGAATTTTAGTGAGATCGGCAGGATGCTGAAAAAAGGGAACCTCTACAGACCGAATCCGGACAACCAGATGGTGTATGACAAGCTTTATCAACACTATCAAGCTTTATATAAAAATAACAAAGGCGCTTTTAAAGAACTCAATCATTAAGGAGTATTTATGATGAAACGTTTCATGGATGACTACAAGAACGAATCATTCGATATTCTCGTGATCGGAGGTGGTATTACCGGCGCCGCTGTTGCCTATGATGCCGCGAGCAGGGGACTGAGCGTTGCGCTTGTGGAAAAGAGCGATTTCGGCGGGGCGACATCCGCCGCAACTTCCAAAGTAATCCATGGCGGCTTGCGATACCTGAAAACCTTTGAATTCGGACTTGTGCGCGAGTCTCTCAATGAACGCAGGATTCTGGGAAATATCGCCCCTAACTATGTCTATCCCATTCCATTCATGTTCGTCAATCCGACATTCGTCATGAAGATCGGCCTTTTCGTTTACGACCTGCTCGCGTTCGATAAAAAGTGTACCTGGGACAAAAGCAAAAAAATTCCTAATCACTATTCCCTGTCCAAAGAAGAAATTATCGAGAAGGTGCCGAACGCGAAGCGCGCGGGCTTGCAAGACGCCAGGGTTTATTATGACAGCCTCAGTATTTTTCCCGAGCGGTTGACGCTGGCATTTTTAAAATCAGCTATTCATTATGGAGCCAGGGTTTCCAACTATACCAAAGTGGAAGATTTTTTCATCACGGAGGGTAATAAAGTTTCCGGCATCGTGGTGCGTGATCTTGTGAACGACAGATCGCACACCATCAAAGGAAAACTTACCATCAACTGCAGCGGCCCCTGGGCGGACATCGTCCTCAAGTTGGCAAAAAAGGTTGATTCGCATGATAAGATCCGCCGCTCTGAAGGGATCCACCTGATTGTAAGGAATCTTATCAATAACCAGGCCGTTGGCACCATGACCAGGACAGGCCACTTTTTCCTGATCCCGTGGCGCGGGCATTCATTAATTGGAACGACAGACAAGGAGTATCCCGGAACTCCGGATGAATATCAGGTAACCCGGCAGAGCATTCAGGAGTTGCTTGATACGGTGAACCATGATTTTGGCAATGATAATCCAATTCAATACCATGACGTGCTGTTTACGTATGGCGGCCTGCGCCCGCTGCTAGACGCGCAGAAAGAGGATGTGCACACCACGACCCGTAAATACGAGATTTATGATCATGCGGACGAAGGGCTCACCGGCCTGATAACCGTCGAGGGCGGCAAGTATACCACCAGCCGCAATCTCGCACAGAATGTTTTAAAAGCCGTGGAAAAAAGACTGGGGAAAAAACTCGGCAGGTGTAAGACTCAAACGCAACGGCTTAGCGGCTGCGAGATAGAGGACGTAGAAAGATTTATTTATACTATTAAAAAAGAAAACCCCGATTTTAAAAATGCGACTATCGAATACCTCGGCAGAAATTACGGCACAGAGTATGATAATGTCCTGAAGCTTGCGCGACAGGATAAAAGGCTGGCGGAAATCGTAACCGATGACGGCGAGATTCTAGCCGAAGTCGTGTACGCGATTAAAAATGAAATGGCCGTCACATTAAAAGACATTCTTTTCAGGAGAACAGGCAT
>CAYULE010000104.1:0-8191 GCA_964445385.1 uncultured Smithella sp. | reverse complement strand
CTAAATGGAGCACCATTAAAAGGAAAAAAGGGGCGATTGACGCCAAACGCGGTAAGATATTTACCAAAATTATCAAGGAAATTACGCTGGCGGCGCGTCTGGGTGGCGGCGATGTGGAAGGCAATTCACGGCTGAGGCAGGCGATTATGGCGGCCAAAGAAGAAAACATGCCCAAGGATAATATCGATCGGGCCATCAAAAAGGGCACCGGCGGCGGTGATGGCGCGGCGGCTTATGAAGAAATCACTTATGAAGGCTATGGGCCGGGCGGTGCAGCGGTCATTATCGATGTCATGACGGATAATAAAAACAGGACCGTCGCGGAAATTCGTCACATCCTTTCCAAACATGGCGGCAATCTGGGTGAAAACGGCTGTGTGGGCTGGATGTTTTCGAAAAAAGGCAGTATCGTTATTGACAAAAAAGTAATTGATGAAGACACGTTGATGGAGCTGGCTCTGGAGGCCGGAGCGGAAGATGTGAAGGCGGAAGACAATGAATTTGAAGTGATCACGGAGCCGGCGGCTTTTGAAGCCGTGAAAAAAGCGATCGACGACAAAGGCATCAAACATCTGGAAGCGTCCATCAGCAAGATACCCTCCAATACGGTGAAACTGGAAGCGGGCAAGGCGGAGTCTATGTTGAAATTGATGGAGAAGCTGGAAGACAACGATGACGTCCAGAATGTTTACTCCAATTTTGATATCGATGAAGATGTCATGGAAAAGTTGAGTTAGGAAACCAGACTGATTTTTAACGAAAGCTGATATTTTGCGAATCTTAGGCATCGATCCCGGCAGCCATGTAACAGGGTTTGGAGTGATTGATAAAAGTGGCAATTATCTGCGACATGTTCTTCATGGTGAAATCAAGCCCCGTAAAGATTCAATTTTATCTGAAGTTTTAATTTATCTTTATGCGCAGCTCTGCGCGGTCATTGTCGAAACAAATCCGCAGGCGGTCGCTTTGGAAAACATTTTCTACGGGAAAAATGTCCGCAGTCTGATCCGGCAGGCCCAGGTCCGGGGTGTGGTGATCTTTGCCTGCGCCGATAAAGGCATTCCGGTTTATGAATATTCTCCGCTGGAAATTAAAAAAGCTGTTGTGGGTTATGGCCGGGCGGAAAAACGCCAGGTGCAGGTCATGGTGAAGGCGATATTAAAACTCGATGCCCTTCCACCCGCGGACGCGGCGGATGCCCTGGCCGCTGCCATCTGTCAGGCCAATTTCTTAAAGGAGCAACCTGTTTGATATGATCGCCCTGCTATCCGGTAAAATTGCTTATAAGGGAATTTCTCATATTGTCGTGGATACCCAGGGCGTCGGTTATCGCGTCTTTATTCCGCTGACGACATTTTACGAACTACCCGAGGCGGGCGAATCGGTGACCCTGCATATTCACACATCCGTCAAAGAGGATGCGATCAATCTGTTCGGTTTTTACACGCTGCAGGAACGGGAGCTTTTTCAACTCATGATTTCCGTCAGCGGCATCGGGCCGAAAGTGGCCATGAATATTCTTTCGGGCATTTCATCTGCCGAACTGCTCGAGGCGATCTCCGGCGGCAATCTGGCTAAATTGGTCACCATTCCGGGGATTGGTAAAAAAATGGCCGAACGCTTGATCCTGGAACTCAAGGAAAAAGCCATTAAGAAAATGGCGGCGGATCAGATTCCGGTCACGGATGCCAGGCAGAAGCAAAAGGAGATGATCCGGGAAGATGTTCTTTCCGCGCTGGTCAATTTAGGGTATAAAGCCAATGCCGCGAGGGACGCGCTGGATAAGGTTGCGCGTGATGCGGAAGGAGAGCCGGCGATGGATCAGCTCTTGAAAAAAGCATTACAAATTCTTGCCGGTTGAGCCCGGCCGATTCAGGTAGAGATCTATGGACACCCATCTAAAAAATCCTTTAATTAATCCGGTTTGTGCCGAAGATGAAGGTTCTCTGGAAAATTCTTTACGTCCGCCCAAGCTTGCCGATTATGTCGGCCAGGAAAAGGTGAAGAGTAACCTGTCGATCTTTATTGAAGCGGCCAGGAAACGGCGCGAGTCGCTCGATCATGTGCTCTTATATGGCCCGCCGGGATTGGGCAAGACCACACTGGCCTATATTATCGCCAGGGAATTGGGTGTGGATATCAAGGTGACCTCGGGCCCGGTCATCGAACGTCCGGGAGACCTGGCGGCGATTCTAACGAACATGCACGAACATGAAGTTTTGTTTATCGATGAAATTCACAGGCTTTCTCATGTTGTAGAAGAAATTCTGTATCCGGCCATGGAAGATTTTCACATCGATATTTTAATCGGACAGGGGCCGTCCGCCCGATCCATGAAACTCGATATTCCCAAATTTACGCTCGTGGGCGCCACCACGCGCGCGGGGTCTCTGACCTCGCCGCTTCGCGACCGTTTTGGTATGCACTTCCGCCTCGAATTCTATACGCCGCAGGAGCTGTCCGTAATTATTCAGAGGTCTGCCTCTATTCTGGGGGTGAAGCTCGCGGGTGCCGGCGCGGAAGAACTGGCCGGGCGGGCACGCGGTACACCGCGCATTGCCAATCGGCTGCTCAAACGGGTCCGCGACTATGCAGAAGTAAAAGGTGATGGAACGATTGATGCCAAAATCGCCCGTGAAGCGCTGGATGCTTTTGAAGTCGATCAAAAGGGTTTTGATCAGATGGATCGCAAACTGCTTTTGGCATTGATTGAAAAATTCAACGGCGGACCGGTTGGCGTGGAGAGTCTGGCGGCGGCAATCGGTGAAGAGAGAGTGACGATTGAAGATGTCTATGAACCCTATCTGATTCAGGAAGGCTATCTGCAAAGGACGGCGCGGGGCCGGATGGCCTGCCCCAAAGCCTATGCCCATTTCGGCTTGAAAGTGTCGGGCGCTCAAAAAGAATTGTTTTAATCCCGCTCACGCGGGGCGGGAGTTAATTCTCCGTAACTTGCTACGTTATAATAGTGTTCATTTATACCTCGGCAGCTTGCTGCGAGGTGGTTGATTCCGGGGGATCATTGGTTCCATGAAACTGCTCATGCATATCTGCTGCGGACCGTGTACAATCTATCCACTCAAGGAATTGAGAACACACGGTCATGACGTGACCGGCTTATTTTACAATCCCAACATCCATCCCTACATGGAGTATTCGCGCCGCAAACAAACCCTTCAGGATTATGCTGAAAAAATATTTTTAAATGTCATCTGGCCCGAAGGTTACCTCCTGGAAGAATTTTTACGCCAGGTGGCCTCCCGACCCGAAGACCGGTGTGCTTATTGTCTGACGGACCGTTTGAAGCATACAGCCGAGCAGGCAAAAAAAGAAAATTTTGACGCCTTTACCTCCACACTGCTTTACAGTCGCTACCAGAAACATGATCTGATTAAAGAAATCGGTGAGACGTTGAGCCGTCAACTGGGAATTCCGTTCTACTATCAGGATTTCCGCAGCGGATGGAATGAGGGTGTTAAAATATCCAGGGAGTTGGGGATGTATCGGCAGCCTTATTGTGGTTGTATTTATAGTGAAAAAGAAAGATATTATAAGTAAATCATTATCTTTCTATGTGGTTTCCTTTTTGCCATGTGTGTCGTTCCGGACACAAGAAAGAGTGGGTAATCAGTTGTATGTCAGAAATGTGCTTTGTGAAATACAAATAAATACAAATAGATGATTGATTTATCGTTAATGCTTATTGCGGGCACGATTATTGCTTTTTTTGTGTTCGGTTTGAATATTAAGGTTAACTATGCATCTGCAACGTACATTAAAAAAAGAAATACTCTGTTCCAGCATCGGTTTGCACTCGGGTCGCAAGGTCCATATGAAGATTAAGCCGGCCCCTGTTGATACCGGCATTATTTTCGTTCGTAAGGATTTGCCGGACGCCAGACCGATTCCCGCGGACTTCAAGATGGTATGCGATACCACCCTGGCAACTTCTCTCGGATATGACGGTGTGACGGTATCCACCGTAGAGCATATCTTATCGGCTTTCAGTGGGATGGGGCTGGATAATGCCGTAATCGAACTCGATTCTTTTGAGGTACCGATTATGGACGGCAGTTCACGGCCATTTGTCAATATGCTCAAGGAAGCAGGCACTCGCCCGCAGGGGAAATCAAAAAAGATGCTGGTTATAAAAAAGCCTGTGTCGGTAAAAGAAGGCGAAGGGAGCGCCATGCTCCTGCCTTCAAAAGAGCTCAAAATAACTTATGATATTGATTTTACTCACTCTGCCATCGGCAAACAATCATGTACGATCGCATTTTCCGATAAAAATTATGAAGATGAAATTTGTAGCGCCAGAACTTTTGGTTTTTTGAAAGAAGTTGAATTTCTTCAAGCAAAAGGCCTGGGATTGGGGGGATCGCTGGATAATGTCATTATTCTCGATGATGAAAGAATCGTCAATAAAAACGGCCTGCGCATGCCTGATGAATTTGTCAAACATAAAATACTGGACGCGATTGGTGATTTGTTTTTGCTGGGAATGCCGATCATCGGTCATTTTGTGGCGTATAAATCCGGCCATCGCCTGAATAATCTTTTGTTACGGGAACTCATGTGTCATGAGGGCAGTTGGGAGATCATTACAGAATACGATCAAGAACAATCAGAAAAATTCACGTCCTGCAAAATTCCATCCTTTACCATTCTGGATGCCGTCAGAGTCTGATCATTTGAAAAATTCATCGATATTGATAGACATCCTAAATTAACCTTGATTTTTATCGACAGGTTACCTAGTATACTTCATTAACAAATTGGCGGTGTCTAACGCGGCAGTTTTGCTATAAAAAAAGCTTCGGCGAAAAATCGGAATGAATTGGATTTTTTTGCCGGTGTTGATGAAAATTGGCCGGAATTGCAATACACTCATTCTCATTGCAAGAAAGTGTTTATATGAAGAAAAAAATGTTTTTTTTAGGGAAAGTATCCTGCATCTCTTTATTGATCATGGCTATTATGGTTGCCATACCGGTTACAGCGAGAACGGGCATGTCGCCTCGAATGATTGATACATTAATAACGAGCAATACGGTAAATGTTCTTTTATACGCCAAACTGGTGGATTGTTTTAAAACAGAAATGGAATCCACAATTCTGGCAGGCGTTCCCGCCGTTTTTACAATTCAAATTGACGTCTATCAAGACAGGTCCTATCTCTGGAAAAAACATATTGTCGGTAAAGAGATTCGCCGTACCATCAAATATGACAATTTGAAGAAAATATTTACAATTACCACAAACGGCAGCAGTCAGTCGGTGAATTTTCCGGATTTTGAAAGCGCGCAAAAAGCCATGACGGATTTGAATGGAATTCTGGTCGTTCCTCTTGCGTCTTTATCTAAAGGTAATAACTACCATGCTCATGTTAAGGTTAAAATTGATAAAGTTCGTCTGCCTTTGAAAATGGAATATGTATTATTCTTTGTCTCGTGGTGGGATTTTGAAACACCCTTATATAAGCTGAGATTTTCTTATTAATCATCGATCTCTGCATCTGCGGGAAAGTTGATCGAATCAACGGATGAACATTACAAAAAAAACCAGAAGAGCCTACATTGATGAGAGAGAAATGAGAAAGCGTCGGCGCGAGCGTATTCTCATGCTGGTTGTCGGCTGTCTGGCGATTGTTTTTACAATTCTGGCCAGCCAGCTTTCCTCCCAGAAGGAACTGCCGATATCGGCCAACATCCTGGTTTATGGCCTGACCAGTATCAATATTATCCTGATCCTGCTTCTGCTTTTTCTCATCGTCCGAAATATTTTTAAATTGTTTTCCGAAAGCCGCAAGGGGGTCATTGGCTCCAAGTTGCGCACCAAGCTGGTTGCCGCGTTTGTCGGTTTGTCTCTTGTTCCAACCATTCTACTTTTTCTCTTTGCCATTAATTTTCTTTCCTATTCCATCGAGTTCTGGTTCAATATTAAAATTGGCGATGCCTTGAACAGGTCGCTGGAAGTTGCTCAGGTGTATTACACACAGGGGGAGGAGTTGGCCAAATTTAATGCCCGCCAAATCAGTGTGGATATTACGAAAAATCGTCTCTATGAAGCGGAGCGGGCCGAATATCTTAATAGTTTGCTCTCGCAGCGTCAGAAGAGTTACAAAGTGGGAAGGGTGGAAGCCTATTTTGATTTTAATAACGAAAAAGTTGCTTTTGCCGATGCTGAAAATTTTTCATTCCCTCCTGTTGATCTGTCGCCGAAAATGCTGGAGGATATCTATTCCGGCAAGGAAATATCAACCATTATTCCCACCAGGACCGGAGAGGCGATTGTCGGTGTTGCGCCGGTTTTCTCATACGCTGTTCCCACGGAAGTTGTCGGCCGTGTTTCCGTCAGTTACAGTATTCCGCAGGGATTTATTGATAAACTGAGGAGTATTGCCAACGCCTCTGAACAGTATGTCCAGATCAAGCTTTTAAAAAATCCAATCAAATTTAATTATATTGTAACACTGTCGATTGTCACGCTGATTATCATTTTTCTGGCGACTTGGTTCGGACTGTCACTCGCCAAGAGTATCACGGATCCTATTCAGGACCTCGTATCGGCTACCAATCGAATTACCCAGGGTGATCTGGCGAGCCGCATTGATATTGAGGCTGATGACGAAATCGGGCTTCTGGTTAAATCGTTTAACCATATGACGGACGATTTACAGAAAAGCAAAACGGAAGTGGAAGAAGCTAATATTTCTCTTGAAGAGCGCCGCAAATACATGGCCGCCGTTTTGCGCAATGTTTCCGCGGGGGTTATCTCAACGGATAAAAACGGCGTCATCACCACCATCAACCGCGCCGCGGAAGCCATGTTTCAGATTGATGCTTCTGATTTTCTTTCCCGGAATTATCAAGACTTTTTACCGGATGAACATCTTCTGCTTGTGGATACCCTTTTGCAGGAAATGAAAGAAAATCATGAGCGGATACTGGAAAAGCAATTGGAGCTGATGCTGCAGGATAAAGCTTTGACGGTGTTAATGACCCTGACGATGATTGAGGATGAGGAAGGTAACTACTCCGGTAATGTTGTTGTGTTTGAAGATTTAACGGAAATGCAGAAAGCGGAACGCGCCGCAGCCTGGCGGGAAGTAGCCAGGCGGATGGCTCACGAAATTAAAAATCCGCTCACGCCTGTCCAGTTGTCTGCACAAAGGCTTCAACGCAAATACGGTGACAAATTAGGTGAGGAAGGTTCGGTCTTTAAGGAGTGCACACAGACCATTATCGATCAGGTGGAAGTCCTCAAAAATCTGGTTAATGAATTTTCCCGCTACGCGCGCATGCCCGTGACAACGCTTGCCCCCAATGATCTCAATGGGGTTGTGTCCGAGGCCGTGACGCTTTTTGTGGATGCACATAAGGATATTAATTTTGAATACCGCCCCGCGGAGGGATTGCCGAAGTTTAATCTGGATGCCGAACAGATCAACCGGGTCATGATTAATCTGCTGGATAACGCCGTGGCTTCCATCAACAAAAAAACGGGCCATATCGGGGTCATTGTCCGGTATGATGAAACACACAAAAAGGTAACCGTTGCTGTTGCCGATGACGGCGCCGGGGT
Source organism: uncultured Smithella sp. (assembly GCA_964445385.1). Taxonomy (GTDB): domain Bacteria; phylum Desulfobacterota; class Syntrophia; order Syntrophales; family Smithellaceae; genus UBA8904. Next base: position 607 of record CAYULE010000104.1, on the reverse strand, counting down.
GCCGGCCAGTTATAAGCGGAAAGTATTTGAACCGTATTTTTCCACCAAGAAGGCAGGAACAGGGCTTGGGCTGGCTATTGTCAGTTCGATTATATCGGATCATAAAGGTCAGGTCAGTGTCAATGACAATTATCCGACGGGAACGATTGTATCTTTTCAATTGCCGGTTGGGGACATATAAATTATAAAGAAAAAGTAAAGTTGAGTAAATCATTATGAATGAAACCATTCTTGTTGTAGATGACGAAGCCAGCATCTGTCAGTCGTTGAAGGCGATCCTGGAGGACGAAGGCTATCAAGTGCTGGTGGCGGGCAGCGGTGAAGAGGCGATCAAGATTGTGGCCGAAGAAATGCCGCAGCTGGTCCTGTTGGATATCTGGCTGCCCGGCATCGATGGACTGGAAACGCTCAAAGCCATCCATGCCGCTTATCCGAATGTGTTGATCATTATGATGTCCGGCCATGGCACGATTGAAACGGCCGTGAAAGCAACCAAGCTCGGCGCTTTTGACTTTATTGAAAAACCTCTGTCCCTGGACAAAGTGATTATTCTGGTGGCCAACGCGCTCAATGTGGTTCGTCTGGAAGAAGAAAATATTTTACTAAA
>CAYULE010000103.1:0-8240 GCA_964445385.1 uncultured Smithella sp. | reverse complement strand
AAGTGATCGGCTATTCCGGAATGGGCGTCTGGGACTTTATGACGGACTGGCAAAATAGTCTGCACAGTTACTTCAATGGATTGCTGAGCTTCCTGTTCCCCGCCTACTTTCTGAAAGGTCCGCGCCGGATTACCCTGGAGAGGTGGGACGCGCTCAATCAAATAAAGAAAACAGTGGGCATCGGAGAGCTGGACAACCATGCCAGCATTAAAAAATTGTTCGGACTTACTTTTGTCGCCTTCCCTTTCGACCGGGCCTTCAAGTTCATTCGCACACATGTTTTGACAGACGATATGTTCAGTGGCAACAGTCAACAAGATACCGATATGGTTTTTCAATCAATCCGTCACGGACGCTGCTACTTTGCCCTGGAATATTTCCACCAGGCGCATGGTTTTCAATTCATGATTAATCAAGATAATAAAGAATACTATATGGGTGATCGTCTTAAGCTTTCGGGCCCGGCTCAATTATCCGTATCTTGCCCCGAGAAAGCTCATATTCGAATCATTAGAAACGGATTGGAATGGAAAGAAAAGACAACCGACAATTTTTCTGAGCGTGTCGACAAAACCGGCATCTATCGCGTGGAAGTCCATTTAAAATCAGCCGGGAAACTCCGACCCTGGATATTTTCGAACCCGATCTTCTTAATCTGAATCTTCAGCGGTAACGACTTAGTAACTTTATGTGACCTTCAGTTCATCAGGTTATTGAAAATGTTTCCCGTAGCTTGATCATAAGCTCACTCTTTCGCCCCTTTCAGCCACTGAGAATATTGATACATCTTGGCCAGAGCTTTAACCGCTCTTTCCGGACTGGGGAATGCAATTCCTTTGTATTTTTGATTTTCAATTTCGATGACAGTATGAGTCGTCTCATCGGTCAGTAAATAGACACCGATAATCGGTTTATGATATTTTCCCATCAGGTTGACCGTTTTAACCACAAGATCATGTTCAAATGCTTTCAGCAAAGCTAAACTGTCTTCCTTATATTGATTATCATAAGCCGGATCTACAATGATTGTCGATTCCAGCACCGATTGAACCATAACTTTTCTGCCGATGATACCCATATGAATGATTGCATCGCACTCCTCCCATTGCAGTAATTCATCAGCGATAGCCATATGGATGTCACTGTTCATTTCCGCCACTAAATCAACCGGATTGGCATGACTCCAGAACGGAGGCAACCAATGATTTATTTTTTCTATAATTTTTTCTGATAACGGTTGCACCACAAGACCATTTTCCGTGCATAAGTCCGAGGCGACAACTCCCCATCCTCCACCCAGGGTCAGAATGGCTATTCGATTTCCCCGAAGTAACGGAAGAGATGAAAAAGCGGCGGACAGATCCAGCAAATCCATGGGCTGTTTGGCTTGAATGATGCCGGCCTGCGTGCAAGCCGCCTCAAATACTTTAATATTGGAGGCCATCGCTCCGGTATGACTTGCCGCAGCCGATGCTCCGGCCTGTGTGCGCCCGCCCTTTAAAGCTATAACCGGCTTTTTCCGGCCTACCCTTTTTGCCGCTTCAAAAAACCTCCGGCCATTTTTGACGCTTTCAATATACATGACAATGGTCCTGGTCATGTCATCCACTTCAAAACCTTCCAGATAGTCTTCAATCGTGATCATCGCTTCGTTTCCCGAACCACTGAAAGCGCGGATTCCGATACCTTCCGCTTCCGCAAATGCCAGTAATTGTGTCCCCAGATTGCCGGATTGAGCAATGAACATGGTGTCTCCCGCTTTCGGGCGAACATGTGTCCCCGTACAATAAAATGATAGGTAAGGATTGCACATGCCCATCGTATTGGGACCCAAAATTAGAATGCCGGCTTCCCTCGCCTTTTTAATCAATGCCTCTTCAAGTGCCTTCCCCTCCACCCCTGTTTCCCCGAAACCCGATGAAATGAGCAATACATATTTAATCTGTTTTTCCTTCAATTCATCAAGAATGGGCAAGACGCGGCCCGCCGGAACAGTAATGACAGCCAAATCAACGGGATCATCAATATCCTTGACTGATTTGAAAACATGTCTTCCGGCAATTTCTGCCCCTTTAGGATTGACCAGATAGACTTTCCCCGCATAATTTCCGGCAATGACATTGGAGAATATTAAATGTCCCCACTTGCTAGTCTTTGAAGAAGCTCCGATAAAAGCAATGGATTTAGGATAGAACATTTTATAAAGCTCACGTGGGTCGACAGGCACGTGCGTGACTTTTTGCTGGAATCTCTCGCCCAGAACAATCAAGGCATCCACTGCGGTTACCTTTCCATCCGCGGACACCAATAATGGATTAATATCAATTTCCTTTATTTCCGGTATCGTCATCGCTATTTCAGACAGACCCATCAGTACTTTTACCAGAGAATTCATATCCGGCGCTTGTTCACCTCTGAAGTTGCCGAGCAGTTTTCGAGCATGTAATTCCTGTATCATTGATAAGGCTTCTCTTTCATCAAGCGGGGCAAGACGGAAAACGACATCGCCGATGGCCTCTGTAAATATACCCCCCAGTCCAAACATAATCGCCGGGCCGAACTGAGCATCAAAAAACAGTCCCGCGACAAATTCCCGCCTGCCAACCAGCATGGGTTGAAGCAGGAATCCTTCCAAATCCGCCCCTGCCGTATCCTTTATATATGCAGCCGCCGCCTTTAGATCCTCCGGAGTTTTAATATTCAGCTTAACCAAACCTTTTTCCGTCTTATGAGTCAGCTTAGTTCCCAGGCCCTTTAAAACAACCGGGTAACCCATTTCACGCGCCGTTGATTCTATATCATTGATTTTATTTATTATTTTTTCATCCACCACTGGAATATGATAATTTTTAAGGACTTGCGTTGCTTCTGCTTCCGTCAACGCATTTCTCTTTTCATGGATTGCTTTTTTTATTATTTCCGAGGGATTCATCTTTTCTCTCCTGAAGTAATTTATTGATTTATTTGCTATTATACCATTTCTCAATCTATTTTCAGCATAAATAATCTTGACATAACGCTTTGTCTTTGAGAAATAGTATTCATTATTCAAGCAGTTATTCCATAAATCATTACAATAGGGGGCAAAAAATGATCGGGAAACAGATTAGGATGGAGCGTATTATGAACCGTGAAAACGGTCGTACATTGATTGTTCCTATGGATCATGGTGTGTCGGCCGGTCCCATATCCGGTCTTGAAGATATGAAGGCCGCTATTGGAAAGGTTGTCGACGGTGGCGCCAATGCCATTGTCATTCACAAAGGTGTCGTCCGGATAGGTCACCGTGGTCACGGCAACGATGTTGGCTTAATCGTCCATCTCTCCGCCAGCACATCGCTCAGCCCCGATCCGAATTCAAAGGTTCTGGTCTGCACCGTGGAAGAAGCCATCAGGTTAGGAGCAGACGGGGTTTCCATTCATGTCAATATCGGTGCTGACGATGAAAAGGAGATGCTGAGAGACTTTGGCGAAGTGTCTAAACAATGCCAGGGATGGGGAATGCCGCTTCTGGCCATGATGTACACTCGCGGAAAAAATATCAAGATGGAAAGCGATGTCGCTGTCGTTAAACACTCCGCCCGGGTCGCAGCGGAACTCGGCGCTGATCTGGTGAAGGTTAATTACACGGGTGATGTGGACAGTTTCCGGTCCGTCGTCGAGGGTTGCGGTGTTCCCGTTTTGATCGCGGGCGGCGAAAAGGCTGAAAATGACATTGATGTTTTAAAAAATATCAAAAATGCCATCCTCGCGGGCGGCAGCGGTGTATCCATCGGTCGTAATGTTTTTCAGCATAAAGATCCCTCCCGGATGATTAAAGCTATTAAGGCGATTATTCATGAGGACGCCAGCGTCAAAGTCGCAACGGCAATGCTGGAGGGCAAACGTAAATCATGAAGACCGTATGGCTCGATTGCCGCAACTGGAAAAAAGACCTCGTAACGACAGCCATTGAAAGTGGCGTTGATGCTGTTTTGGTTCATCCTTCCGATCTGGAAAGGGTCAAAGCTCTGGGGCTCATATCCGTAATCGCCGCCTCTAAAGAAGCCGATCTCATCCTTGGAGAAGACGTTATTGAAATCACGATCAAAAACAAAAAAGATGAAGAACGAATCGCTTCTTTGAAAAAAGAAATGGCTATTGTGGATAGTCATGACTGGACCATTATTCCATTAGAGAACATTATCGCCCAAAATACAAAAGTTGTTTTCCCCGTATCTTCCCTGGATGATGCAAAGGTCGCCTTAACGATTCTGGAAAAAGGCGTCTGGGGCATTCTTATTCGCACTGACGATCCAGCCATAGTCAAAGAGATCGTAAAATTCGCCAAAGGCATCGGTTCACAGCTGAGCCTTCAGGAGTTTACCATTAAAGATGTCCAAAAGGTTTCCATGGGGGACCGCGTCTGTATTGATACCATCACGGACATGAAATTGGGAGAGGGAATGCTGATCGGAAACTATAGTAATGCCTTTTTCCTAGTTCATTCGGAGAGTGTTGAAAATCCCTATGTGGAGCCCAGACCCTTCCGCGTTAACGCCGGTGCGGTCCATGCCTACATTATGATGCCCAACGGCAAGACGAAATATCTCGATGAACTCAAAACAGGCGATGAAGTCCTTATCATCAATCAAAAGGGGGAAAGCTTCGCTTCCACGATTGGCAGGCTGAAGATCGAGAAAAGACCGATGCTCAACATTGTTGCGGATGTCCAAAACAAAGAGGTTTCACTCATTCTACAGAACGCGGAAACGATCCGGCTGACCAAACCTTCCGGTGAACCCGTGTCAGTTGTAAAACTGGCCAAAGGCGATAAAGTTTTAGGATATACCGAAGAAGGTGGAAGGCATTTCGGGTTTAAAATTAAGGAAACCATCAGCGAGAAGTAATTTCGCTTCTCTACGTTTGACATTGCGGACAGTAAAATGTACTGCGTCCTCCCTGCTTAACCCGGACAATAACCCCTCCACATGCGCAACAGGGCTTTCCTTCTTGTCCATAGGCTTTTAGCTCGTTTTGATTCTCACCCTGGCAACCGTAAAGATCGCGCCAATCGGAAATTGATGTTCCCCGATTTTCAATGCCCTTTTTTAAAATGCGCCTCGCAATCCGGAAAATCTCCTTCCAGTCACTTTCGGTTATCGTTGCAGTCTGCCTGATGGGTGAAACGCCCGCGCGATGCAAAATCTCACAAGCGTAAATGTTGCCTATACCCGCAATGGCTTTCGGATCCATCAGCAGACTCTTAACGCTTACCTTTCTTTTGGACTGGCCTTTCAGAAAATTCTTCAGATCAAAATGGTCCATCAGATCATTTGTTGACTGCTGATGTTCATCCTTGACGATCTTGATTGTTGCAAAGCGTCGCGGATCAACCAGATCAACATTTCCATCATTCAGTATCATTCGCCACCGGGTATGCGATTCTATTTTTTTTCCCTGTTGCCAGAATAACCTTCCTGTCATGCGTAAATGAACGACCACACTCCTGCCATTATTTAGCATCAAGACAATTGTTTTCCCAGAGCGCCGGACAGCCTTGATTACGCAACCGTTGATACTTTCAAGACCATCGAACTTGTGATCGTAGACAGTCGTTGCTTTGATTTTTTCTCCAGCAATCTTCTCCTGTAATTGACGGCACAATGTTTCCACTTCCGGAAGTTCCGGCATGACCTGTTCCTCCTTTGCAGGGAATGGTCGCCACCATATCCTGCATTCTGTCTGTTGAGGCTTTGCTTCTTTTTTCCGATGCGATGCCAAGTCGCAATGCTGTCGGAATCGACATTACGCAAGTTGTAAAAAGACGCGAGCCAAGCGAAATAAAATTTTCTTCACAACTTTTAAAAATTATTTTCATTTTTCCGGCTAAAATGCAAAAAAAATGTTGACAAATTTTTTTGCTTGCGTAAATTCAAAAATTAATAAAGTTTTTTTTCGCTACGTTAACGCGGATATTTTTGTAAGGAGAAGGAATGGAAAACGAGACGCTGTTCAATGAGGATGCGGAGCCTCCTGGTCCCACGACCGGCCTCGCCGTAGTTCAAAATGAAGCAACGAATTTCTTTTCGTTGTCCACGAACGGCCAGCAACCCTCCCTGGCAAAATCAAAGCCAGAGCGCCTTTATTTTCCTTTTAAAGATTCACCCCGCTCACGAGCCTTCCGTAAAAAATATTTCCCTGACATCAGCCGCATTGAATGGTTTGACTGGCGCTGGCAGTTTCAAAACGCCATTCGCGATGTTCAGGCCCTGGATGCCATTATCCATCTTTCCGACAACGAACGTCAAGCCATGATGCACCCGTCGGGAGACTTACCCGTCGCCATTACCCCTTATTACGCCAGTTTGATTTCCACTGAGGACCCCTCCTCCCCACTTCGCCGCTCCGTCGTGCCGGTGGTCGATGAATGTCTGCATACAAAGGGCGAAGAAGAAGATCCTCTCTGCGAGGACGCCGATTCCCCGGTTCCCGGCATTGTGCATCGCTATCCCGACCGCGTCTTGTTTCTGGTCACCGATATCTGCGCCACATATTGCCGTTACTGCACCCGTTCCCGCATCTTCGGTCGTCAGCATCAGTGCTTTATTGACACAGACAAATGGGAAACGGCACTGGCCTATATCGCGTCCAATCCTAATATTCGCGACGTGCTTCTGTCCGGCGGTGATCCTCTGACGCTGTCCGACGACAAGCTCGAATGGCTGCTTTCCAGGCTTAAGGACATTCCGCACGTTGAAATGATCCGTATCGGCACCAAAGCGCCCGTTGTTCTTCCACAGCGCATTACGCCGGCGCTGGTTTCCATGCTGAAAAAATATCATCCCCTCTGGATGAGCATTCACATCACCCATCCCGACGAGCTGACCCCCGAAATGAGCGCCGCCTGTATCCGCCTGGCCGACGCCGGTATTCCTCTGGGCAGCCAGACCGTTTTACTATCCGGCATTAATGACTCGGTCACCACCATGACCAGACTCGTGCATGGCCTTTTACAGATTCGTGTCCGCCCCTATTACCTTTATCAATGCGATCCGATTCCCGGCTCTTCTCATTTCCGCACACCCATCGGCAAGGGACTGGAAATCATCCAGGGTCTGCGTGGTCACACAACCGGTTACGCCATACCAACTTACGTCGTTGACGCACCCGGCGGAGGTGGAAAAATTCCATTGCTTCCCGAATATGCCATCGGCTGGGATAAAGGCGATTTGATGATGCGCAATTACGAAGGTAACATTTTCCGCTACCCGGACAATCACGCTGAATCGAAGGATATCCATTAGGATCGTGAAAGTAAATTATGTCCGGTAACCAAGACTGCCCATCAACCAACATCCTTAAAAAAATAACTGTCGGCCTGACCTACGATCTGCGTGATGATTATCTGCGTGAAGGTTACTCGCTGGAAGAAACCGCCGAATTCGATAAACCTGACACCATTGAAGCCATTGAAAACGTCATTTCAAAAAACGGTTACGCGACCGATCGTATCGGCCATATCCAGGCCTTAACCCGCCGACTGGCAGCCGGTGATCGATGGGATCTCGTTTTCAACATTGCCGAAGGCCTGCATGGCTTCGGCCGGGAAGCTCAGGTTCCCGCGCTTTTGGATGCCTATAAAATTCCCTATACTTTCTCTGATGCTCTCGGACAGGCCCTGACCCTTCATAAGGGCATGACCAAACATGTCGTACGCGACCTCGGCATTCCCACGCCGGATTTTGCCGTTGTTGCCGATCCGGAGGATATTGATCACATTTCCCTTCCCTATCCCCTTTTTGCTAAACCCGTCGCGGAAGGCACGGGCAAGGGCATCACCGCTTTGTCTAAAATTAACACCATTGAAGATCTGCGACATATCTGCATGAGCCTGCTTAAGACTTTTTGTCAGCCCGTGCTGGTGGAAACATATCTGCCCGGCCGTGAATTCACAGTTGGGATTGTTGGCACAGGCAGGAACGCCCGAGCTCTCGGCGCGATGGAAGTCATCTTGAATCCGGGCGCGGAACAGCATGCCTATTCCTATGATAATAAGGAACATTATGAAAACCTCGTTCGCTACGCCGCTGTTGACGACGCGGAAGCAAAACACGCTATGGAAATATCTCTTGCCGCATGGCGCGGACTTGGATTGAAAGACGGGGGGCGCATTGATCTGCGCTCGGACGCTCGTGGTATCCCGCACTTTATCGAAGTCAATTCTCTGGCCGGCCTGAATCCCATCCGCTCGGATCTGC
>CAYULE010000102.1:3373-8246 GCA_964445385.1 uncultured Smithella sp. | reverse complement strand
TGGTCTGGGAAAATGATGTTGTCGGATCGCGTGTCCTTGTGGTGAGCTGGGTGGATCAAAATGCCTGCAACATTTATAAATGTCCCGAGGGTGGATGCCAACCCGAGGATACCTGTAAAGAAGGTAAAGAGTGCCAGTACAAACGGGATACTTACGTTACCCTGGCTCCCGAACTGAAGAAATTCTTTAAAGATAAAATCGTCACTCCCATGAGAATTGCGCAGCTGCTCGGTTTGCCTCCGACTGACGCGCAAAACAAAGTCTGCTTTCTGGAAATGTGGGTATCGCCCAGTGATCTTTTCCGTCCTTCGCCCGATCCCGAGGTGACGGATCGGGAAGCGGAAATCGGGTTCCCCGGTCAAAAATTCAGTACGCGCTTCCGCCAATATGCCGCCGCGGAACTGGTTTTTGCCGATATGGACTGCGATCCGGAACACTGCCCGTCCTGTAATGAGTGGAATCAGTGCGGATTTACAACCTATCAAAATTACGTCAACAACCGGAAAAAATATATTTATACGGCTGCCGTTCCCTATCCCTGGACCTCTCTGGGTTACACCTATGATTGGGGGGATTCCACAAACCATGTGGGTTTGAGTGAATTTGTTGTGAACGGTAAAAAAGCCGATGGAAGCAAAATTTCCGTGGGGATTAAAGCCGTCACCGCCACCGCGGATTATTTCAGGAATTGATGCGTCATTCAGGCCGGTATTTAATCAAGACCGGTATCCGGGTATGGTTTATATCATCAGTCTCAAACAATAGCAGGCTTCAGGGCAGGATGGCGAAGACCCTGGCCGGCGCTCCCGTTGCGCCTTTAATCGACATGGGAATAACATAGAGCGTAGCTCCCTTTATCGGGAGCTTATCCAGGTTGGCGATATTTTCCAGTCCAAGTTTATCAGCTCCGCATATAATACGGTGAACCCAAAAGTCCTGCGACTTTCCATAATCGATGCTCGGGGTATCGATAGCAATACCCTTGATTTTCCGTGACTTCGTGAGAAACTCCGCCGACTCCCGGGAAAACGCCGGAAAACTCAACTCAGAAATCGCGGAAAGGCCTTTCTTATCCGTTCCCAGAACACGCTTCGGATCGGGGTAGAATTGCGTGCCGACCCCCGTGTACATAATGACCCAGGCTCCCGCCGGAATCCGGCCGTATTTCTTTTCCCAATTTTGAATGTCTGTAACCGACAGGAGATAGTCCCGGTTATGGGCGCATTGTTGCCGCGCGTCAATTTTTACCGCCGGCCCGATCCAATCCGTCAGGGGAATTTGATCAATGGTGCGTCCATCTTTTGCAAAGTGGAGCGGGGCGTCGGCATGGGTCCCGCCATGTTCCGAAGCGGCATAAAAATTTGCGGCATACCAGTAGCCGCGTTCGGTCATTCCTTTGAATTCCGGTGTCAGTTTAAATGGCGTTGCGTTCGGCCAGTAAATGGTGTGTTCGTCATAGGCATACGTCATGTCCAGGATGTTGCCCTGCTGCCCCGCAGTGTAGCCGGTCTGCCCCATGCTGATAACGATGATCGCCGCGCAAACAGTCCATAAATAATTTTTACGGAATTTTGACATGATTTCCATTTCCTCTTTTAACTTTATTTTTTTGATTACCGCAGGTGCAGGTTCAGTTCAATAAAACCGCCGTCAATAACATCCGGCACGTCCCGCAGTTTTTGCAGTTTCCAGGAGGAACGGCTCCAGGTGAATGGCTGGCCATCGACACGGGCGGAACCATACATCATCCAGAAGCTCTTGACCGTGGAAGTGGTGTCCAACTCTCCCTTCAGGTTCATTACGGTTCGGGCCATGGAAGCCGTGGCCACTTTGGCGTCCACCGAACCATCCGGGACGATTTTGGGGTAATCCGTTTCACCGTAGCCCAGGTCCCACCGACCGAAGATGGAAAGCGGATTGGCCGGATCGGTATACGTGATAGTCGTTTTGGCGGTTTCCATGTCCGTGACACCAGGCAGCAGCTGCATGAATTGCTTGCGTCTTGCAGGGCGGTTATCCTTGGATTGCAGGTCGTTTCTTACCTGTGTGGAGGCTGGAAAATTGATCCCCATTAGATAATCGTCGGTAACCATTTCAGGATCATAATCCGTGGCGCAGGTGCTCCCATTCAGGGATTTTGTGCTGACCGTGTAAGGGCCTCCGCTGGAACGGTAAAAGACAAAACAATTGTAGGACATTTCCACCAGACCGGTTTCACCCGTCCTGGCGTCCGCCACCATGTACCCGCTGAGATAGGTGCCGGAGTTATCCAGAGAAATATAATGGAAAAAATCGTCAATAGAAGTGGAGAACTGTTCCGCCACCGCGGCCCTCCAGAAAAGCCAGATGGCATTCAATTTCGGTTCCGTATGGGAAACGCGATGTGTGGTTTCATTAAAAAGAATTCCCTTGTTATTGTAACCGAAGTCCGTGTTGGAACTGATCGTTCCGGGACTGATGGTATTGATTGTCAGGAAATCGCCGTTGATCCGTAATGTCATAGCCATGGTCTGAGAAAGGAATCCGTCCCATGTGTTGTGGGCGATGATAATCTCTCCTGGTGTGCGTTTGAGAAACGCCGAACACTTGTCTCGCCCGGCGCGACCCTTGCCGATTTCCGAAGAGAAGGAAATGACATCCATCAGGTCGCTGTATGCATTGATAAAATAGATATCCATGAAGGTCAGAGAATTTGTTTCATATCCAAGGGAGAGTTCCTCTTTGCGGAAATAACCCGCGGCCGGCAACCAGGCGCCGGATGTATCGATATTCGCCGGTCTGGCAAGGGTTGCGCCGTGATAGACGCCCAGCATGCGGAAGAGCAGCCGGGAGAGTTTTCGGGTGGCATCAGTGTCTGCGTTGTTTTGCAGGTATGAAATAAGATAGTTATAGTTCTGCGTGAGAATTGCGCCGGCCTGGTCCAGTTCCGTCCGTGTCGGTACGGGTTGTTTGGGAAAGCTGTGCCCGGGGTCTAAAAGATAATTCATGTCCCAGAAGTTGTCCCGCGCGGACAGGATGGTTGATCCCTGAATTTTTCCCTGCACAAAACCGGCCCGGTATTCTGCGCGCAGATCGCTGGCGTCATGAGAAACTATGGTCAGATTATTGATGTTGTTGATCTTTTCGTTAATGCCCGCGGCGTTGGCGTCCAGGGAGTAACGGATCTGAAAGGCAGGCGCGCCGTCGTTTTGGGAACAGGCTGATAAAAGAAGCCCTATCATGAGAAATAAAAACTTTTTAACATCCGGCATGGATCACACCCCCGTTTTTCAGTGAAACAAACAATTGTCCGTAAACATTGTAACGAAACGAAAACCATCATGCAAATAATAAATCATTCCTGTTCCGAGTCCGCCCGGGTTTATGCTGCAAATATGCTTTATCGGGATCCTTGGGAAAGAGTATTGAAATCCGACCGCCCGTGTCGGGTCTTCGGTCTGCATAACCAATAATATCTTGACACAAGAATATAATTCCGATACTCCCGCCGCACGGAAAGCAGGTTTTTGTCAGCGGTTTTTCTGCGAATATTTCAATGGAGAAATGCATGATCAAAGCGCAGTTTGAAAGTATGGGTGTTTATCTTCCTGATCGTGTGGTATCGACGGAAGAATTGATTGATCAAATGCCGACCAAGCCGCTTTTCGATCTGGAATTTCTAACCGGTGTCAAAGACCGGCGCTGGCGATCGGATGTACAGGATTCCTATACGATGGCTATGGCCGCCGCGTCGGATTGCCTGGAAAAATCTCAATATCAGGCCAAAGATATTGATGTAATCATTTGCACATCCATCAGCCATTTCAAAGGCGAACTCAATCTCTGGATGAAGCCGGACATGAGTAAATTCCTGAAAAAAAGTTTGGGGCTGAGGCCCGATGCGATGAGTTTCAGCATGACAAACGCCTGCGCGGGAATGCTCACCGGTGTCCATGTTCTCAATCACATGATTAAAACCGGCGCTGTTAGAAATGGTATGATTGTGAGCGGTGAATGCATTACGCCGATTGCTGAGACGGCGGTCAAGGAAATCAGAGAAACGGTTGATCCCCAGTTTGCGTCATTAACCGTCGGCGATTCCGGTGTGGCCCTGATTATGGATCGCACCACGGATGAAAACGAAGGGATTGATTTTATCGATTTTTTAACCATTGCGAATTTCGCCGATCTTTGTCTGGCAATGCCCAGCATTGAAAATTCAGGGCTGGCCATGTATTCCAAGGCCGTTGAAATACACCAGGAAGTGATCCTGAGGTTGCCGAAAATTGTCAAGTTTATGATGAATAAACATCACTTTACCGGCCGGGATTATGACTATATCATTCCCCATCAAACCTCAACGAGAGCCATCCAGACGGCGCTGGATTTGTGTACAAAGCATCTGGAAATGCTGCCGGAAGTTCTCATCAGCATTGACAAATTCGGCAATACCGCGTCGACGTCCCATTTTGTCGTTTTGCATGATCATCTGGCGGACAAAAAGTTGAAGAAGAATTCTAAAGTTTTTTTTCTGGCGATGGCGTCGGGGATTGTTATCGGGATGGTGTCGGCCAGAATCGGAAAACTGGAGGCTTGCTATGGCTACCATCATTAAGGCCTCTTACGCGTCGGCTTCCGGTCCGCCAAGCTCTGTCGGTATGGCCGTGTCTGCCGCCCAGAACTGCCTGGCACAGGCCGGTCTTTCCGAACAGGATATAGACTTATTGATTAACATCGGTGTGTTTCGGGATGACAACATTATCGAGCCGGCCATGGCGCCCCTGATTCAGAAGCAGCTGGGCATGAACCTGGATCCGGTTAGAAATGGTTGCCTCCAGCGCTCAACGCTGTCCTTTGACATTAACGATGGAGAATGCGGTTTCCTTTCCGCTGT
>CAYULE010000102.1:0-3273 GCA_964445385.1 uncultured Smithella sp. | reverse complement strand
GATCTTTACGATCAATACGGCAATGCCCATACATCTTCCCTGCCCCTGTGTTATCACCATCTGGCAAGTGGAGGCCTGACGAAAAAAAACGACCGCGTTTTATTTATCGCCGCTGGATCGGGGTTGTCGGCAGCTTGCTCTTTGTACGTTGTTTAATGCCCATCTCAGGGACGCGACGAGTAACTTCGAGGTTATGCGTCGTGTTTTTGCATGCAATCTTCTTATGGATTACACAATCCCCTTCACGTTGAACCATTTGCTCTTTAAAATCATTTATGATACACGACCCATCAATTCTAAGATTTTTCTGAAAGAAGGCGCGCATGTCCCGAAGAACTGGAATTGTTAAAGATAGCCGTTACTTGCGGCATGCTTTCGGCGTATCACAGCCGGAGAGTTCCGAGCGGCTGATGTCTATCTACGAAATGCTGGATAATCCCCACATGTCCTGGAAGTATGTTTCGATCGAGCCTCGCATGGCCAGTCATGAGGAAATCGCATATGTCCATACGTCATCCTATATTGATTATATTGCCGGCACTGCCGGACAGAACTGCGTATTCCTGGATCCTGATACCCTGGCCAGCGCGGACACGTATGATACGGCCAAGCTGGCGGTAGGCGGTGTGTGTAATGCCATCGACGCCGTCATGACGCGGGAAGTGGATAATGCTTTTGCCTTTGTGCGCCCGCCCGGTCATCACGCGGACACCGGAAACTCAGCCGGTTTTTGTGTTTTCAATAATATTGCCATCGGCGCGATCCACGCAATGAAAAAGCATGGCCTCAAAAGAATCCTGATTGTCGATTGGGATTTGCACCACGGCAACGGCACACAGAACATTTTTTATTCCGATCCACGGGTGCTGTATTTTTCAACGCATCAGTATCCACTTTATCCGGGGACGGGAAGCCTGCACGAAATTGGTAAAGGTGAGGCTTTGGGGTATACGGTCAATGTGCCGCTTAAACACGGCGCGGATAACGGGACGTTTGTCTCGGCGTTTCGCAACATACTGGGACCGATTGCGCTTGAGTATGAGCCGGAATTGATTCTCGTCTCGGCGGGTTTCGATACTTACTTTCAGGATCCGTTGGGCGCGATGCGTGTCCGGCCGGAGGGTTTTGCGGCGATGGCACGCGTATTGCTCAATATTGCGGACAGATGCTGTTCCGGGCGCGTGGTCGCCGTGCTGGAAGGCGGTTATAATGTGGTGGGGCTGGCCAGATCGGCCAAGGCGACGCTCGAAGAGATGTTCGATGAAACGCATTGGACGGAACAAAAGCTTGATGATATGGAGCAGGAAGCCGACCAGGAAAACAAGCCGGTCATCAAAGCGGTGATTGACGGTATGCGGCCCTATTGGGATGTATTTTAAGGAGGGTTTAGTTTTGAAACTCAGCACACAGGATGTTGAATACGTGGCTAAATTAGCGCGTTTGGAAGTCAGCGAGCAGGAAAAGGAAAAATTTACGGCTCAACTCAACGATATTCTGCTCTATATCGACAAGCTCAATGAGTTGGACACAACGGGTGTCGCGCCGATGACTCACGCGATTGCCGTGACCAACGCTTTTCGTGAAGACAAGGTTTTGGAATCTCTCGGAACACAAAAGGCACTGGCCAACGCACCGGACGCGCGCGGTGAATTTTTCAGGGTTCCGAAAGTCATCGACTGATTCGTTCAACTATGTCCCGGATTTTTTCCGAAATGAACAGATTTGTATAAAAAGAAATTGAGGAGTTTATGGAGTTATATTCGTTAACCATTCATGAATTGCAGCAAAAAATTAAAAATGGCGATGTGTCAGCCCTGCAGCTTGCCGAGTCTGTTTTTTCACGGATCGACGCGGTCGAAGAACGGGTGCATTCCTACATCCGCCTGATGAAGGAAGAAGCTCTGGCCGCCGCGGTAAAAGCGGATGAGCAGATTAAAAAAGGCGACATTCAACCCTTAACCGGTATTCCCATCGCTCTCAAGGACATCGTCTGTACAAAAGGCATTACGACCACCTGCGGATCGCATATCCTGCATAACTTTGTGCCTCCATATAATGCCACGGTTGTGGAAAAACTCTCCGCGGCGGGCGCCGTGTTTGTGGGTAAGACCAATATGGATGAATTTGCCATGGGATCCTCGACCGAAGCATCCTATTTCGGCCCGACGCGGAATCCGTGGGATCTGGAACGCATCCCCGGTGGATCCAGTGGCGGGTCGGCAACGGCAGTGGCCGCCGATGAATGCATTGCTTCCATCGGTTCCGATACCGGTGGATCGATTCGCCAACCGGCCGCTCTTTGCGGTGTCGTCGGCCTGAAACCCACCTATGGCCGTGTTTCGCGTTTCGGGTTGATTGCGTTTGCGTCATCACTGGATCAGATCGGTCCTTTTACCAAAGACGTGGAAGACTGCGCCATCATGATGAATGCGCTGGCCGGTTACGATCCCAGGGAATCCACATCCGTTAAAGCGGAGGTGCCCGACTATCGTCAGTTCATCGGCCGCGATATCTCGGGCTGGAAAGTCGGTATTCCTAAAGAGTATTTTGTTGAGGGCATCGACCCGGAAGTAAGCGCTGCCGTCAGCAGGGCGATTGATGTTGTTAAGAAGTGCGGCGGTCAATGTATTGATATTTCGCTTCCGCATACGCAGTATAGTGTGGCCGTGTATTATATCATAGCACCTGCCGAGGCTTCATCGAACCTGGCGCGCTACGACGGCGTCAAGTACGGTTTCCGGGCTGCCGACGCGCGCGATCTGGCCCAGATGTATACCAAGACCCGCCGGCAGGGATTCGGCGCGGAGGTCAAACGCCGCATCATGATTGGCACTTACGCCCTGTCTGCCGGTTACTACGACGCCTACTACGGCAAAGCCTCGCAGGTACGGGCGCTCATCCGCAGGGATTTCGATGAAGCCTTTCAGCAATGCGATGTGATCCTTACCCCCACCACGCCGACGCCCGCGTTTAAAATCGGCGAGAAAACGGACGATCCCCTGCAAATGTATCTGTCTGATATTTTCACGATCTCAACCAACCTGGCCGGGATTCCGGGCATTTCCGTGCCGTGCGGATTCACCGCTGCCGGATTGCCGATCGGTGTCCAGTTTCTGGCCGGTCATTTCGAAGAAGGAAAATTATTACAAATTGCCTCGGCGTACGAAAAAAGCGCTGCCATAGAAAAAAGGAGGCCGACGTTATAATGGAATTTGAAACAGTCATCGGGCTGGAAGTTCACGCCCAAATGTTAACGGATACCAAGATATTCTG
>CAYULE010000101.1:5772-8286 GCA_964445385.1 uncultured Smithella sp. | reverse complement strand
GTAATGCCCATCGCTTCCGCTTGAACATGGCCGTAACTTTTTTCTTTGGTATTTCTCAATATTCTGTAAGTCGTTACCATATTGTCGCCGTCATTCCTGACTTCGGCGCCCAGGTTGACTGCTCCCGGCAGCTCGGCCGCATCAACCATGTCGGCTATCTCATGCTTGTGTGTCGTAAAATAAGCGGTCACGCCCTTTTGACTTAAATAATCCAGGACGATCTTCGTTCTTTTGACCGATTCCTCATGATCCGTCCCGTTGGCAAATTCGTCGAAGAAGACGACGGAATAAGGAGTCATGCGGGGTTGTCCCGCCGCGGGACGGGAAAACTGAGCGATTCTTTTTAATTCCGTCAGGTATAAACCCGTGCCTTCCGCCGTATTGTCTTCGGTATTGAAGGAGGTGAAAATGGCGTCGATGAGGCTCAGTTCGGCTTTCTCGGCGGGCAGCCCCATGCCCAGGTGGGCGAGCCAGTACATCTGCCCCACCTGACGGATGTAGGTTGTCTTGCCGCCGTTGTTGGGGCCCGTGATGACAAAAAGATTGTGATCCTTTTCCGATAAAATGTCATTGCCGACGATGCGATCGGCGGGAAGCCGCTCCATAAGCGAGGTGTTGCGGGCGTTGATCACGCAAGCTCTGATCCTTCTTTTATCCAGGATGGCGGGGAGCGTGACGGCAAAGCCGTCCGTCTTCCATTTTCTCTGCAGGGCCGCGGCGCCCAGATAGAAACCCAGCTCTGAAGACAAATCTCCGATTTCCAGTTTCGGCATCCGGGAATAAACGATCTCGTTTGCAAGCAACAGCCAGTATTCCATCAAATCCCCGTATCGCCTGCGCTCGTTTTTCCCCCACGTTTCCAGGTTGATGCCGCTGAGATTGAAACTGAATATTTCTTTGTGCCAGATGTCGAGTTTAGCCTTCATGGTCTTGAGCAGATTAACGGCGCTTGCTTCATCATTGATCAATTGCGAAAAAGGTTCTTCATGGAGCATCTTTTCCGTGGCTTCCAGGAGAATCCTGTTTCTTTTATAAAACTCCCGTCTCGATCCCACAGGGCTGATGGAGTTCAGATAATCCATGTTGTCATCGATGGCGTCGCCCACGCCGTATGCGATATAGATTTCTCTGAGAAACATTTCAGCTTCACGAAACTTCACATCCGCGTCGAATCGCTCGCCCAGATCCTTTATGCGTTTCATCCGCATGGAAACGGGTTTTTGCATCTTACGGATGCTGAGGACGAATTCCATGATGTTGGCCGCGTCCTGAAGGGATTTCAGACCGTTGACGGCGCTCCGGTATCGTTCGTCATACAGGCAGGTGTCCAGGCTGGATTTAACGGTAAGGATCTGATGCCACAATTCTTCATTATTTTGCAACTCGAAAACGGTTTCCTGCCGCCTGCCGATCTCCTCCGGATGGCTGACCGGATGATGAAATATATTGTCGATGTATTCCCGGTCGTTGACCTTGCTTTTTTCATATTGCCGGGGAACCGCGGCGAAAACCGAATTCATGACGGTGCCGATGCCCAGATCATGGAAGGCTTCCGGATTGGAGCAAACGAACCGGGTGTTGTCGTCTGCGGCCTCACGGTGGTTCAACAAGGTTTCGTTTTCTTCCAGCGCGTAAGTATCCTCGCGGGGTGTGAAATCCTGAAGATACTTTACGATTTGATAGGCGGTTTTTTTTATGTGATTCTTCAGTGTCATCATGCTCTACATTTTCTTGAACTGGGCGATCTGCCTCGAGATGGCCGCAAGGTTGCCTTCTTCATCCCAGACTTCGCCGTCCGCCTCCAGAAGGCCACAGGTGATGAAACGGGTTCTGAGGCTGCATTTGAGCCTATCGGTCCGCGGAAGGTTCCGGATATTTACGGAAAGTTCAATGGTCGGAACCCATGCGGTCATACCCTGTGTGGACATGACCGCCGGCGGCATGGCATCGATGATCAGAAAAAGCGAGAGCAGATCGATGGGCCGGCCATCTCTAAAACGGAAATAACCTTTATTCTCAGAGATGTCTGCCAGCTTTCCGCCCGTCATCCACCCGGCGCAGTCCGGATCAAGCCGCAGGTCCAGATGATCAAAAAGAGTGTATCTCGGCATGCGGGGGACTTGCACACATTCGTCGACGGCTGCAAGCCCGGGGGCGCTTGTTTCGTATTTTTCATCGGTGCAGGTGTCGTTTTCCGCTGCAAACGTGCCCAGGGCTCTTACCTTTTCCTCTCCCTCCTGGAGAAGGCGCGCTTCAAAACGGGTGAACTGCCTGGAGCGGGTGATTTCGGAAATGTGGATCTCTGCCGCACCGGGAACTGAGCGGGCAAGATAGTTCGCGGTGAGGATGGGGGTCGCCTTTTTATCGCCGATATGCATCATGGCGTTGGCAATCATTGCCATAAGGTAGCCGCCGTTGGGATTGCCGTTGACCGACCAGTTGTCCGAAATCGTGCCGGCAAAGCGGGAATTATCCAGTTGCGTGAGGGCAATGTCCTGATCAAAAAGATTCATC
>CAYULE010000101.1:0-5672 GCA_964445385.1 uncultured Smithella sp. | reverse complement strand
AAAGCGGGAATTATCCAGTTGCGTGAGGGCAATGTCCTGATCAAAAAGATTCATCGCTGTTTCCAATCTCCATGCGGACGTTCTCTTGTTACACCGGGTCTTTGAATTTGGGAGGCTGCTTGGTAAACTGCGCGGTCACCGCCTCTATCTGGTTAGGGCTTCCCATCAGTGTCATCATCAGTTCGGATTCCATCATCAGTCCACGGGCGGAATCGCCGTGCCAGACTTCGTTGAGAAGTTTTTTGGCCGCGCGGATAGCATCGGGATTTTTAGAAGCGATTTCTTTGGCCAGAGCCATGGCGTCATCATAGGGCTTTTCGCAGACATGCGTCACCAGTTTCAGACGGAGCGCTTCTTCGCCAAGAATAATTTTATTTGTAAAGATCAGTTCCTTGGCGACGTCGATGGATACGATATCGCGGATGGTCTGGGTAACGCTCATATCCGGAATCAGTCCCCAGCGCATTTCCATGATGGAGAATTTAGTGTCGGGCGTGCAGAAGCGAATGTCGGCGCCCATGGCGATCTGAAAGCCGCCGCCCATCGCCACACCATGAATGGCCGCGATCACCGGTACCGGCAGCTCTTTCCAGCCGTAACCGATATACTGATAGATGTTGGAAATTTTGTCGGAGTAACGGTCCGTAAGATTGGGGAATCTTTTTTCTCCGGACTGTATGGCTGCGAAGTTTTCAATGTCCAGACCCGCGCAGAAGCTCTTGCCTTCGCCGGAAATGACCACGACCCGAACGCCGGGTTCCTTCGCCAGCCGGTCGATGGCGGCCGCCATGGCATCAATCAGCTCAAAGCTCAACGCGTTGAATTTGTCGGGACGGTTGAAACGGACATCCGCGATGTGGTTTTCGATTGTAATTTTTACCAGTTCACTCATGAATATTTCCTTTCTTCACTAATGATTTCACTTCACCAAATCGGTACCTGCCTTATAAGCCTGGTCCATAACCGTTTGATTGCTCTTTGCCGAATCCAGGCTTGCCATTCCTCCCGCGGCAATACGTCCCTCAACCTTGAATCCCAGGAAAGCAAGGACTCCTTCATGCAAGTCGAACGATGATGCGAATAAGCTGGTTTCCGGCTGACCTTGCGAATAAACGGCTATGGCTTTTTTCCCTCGTATTTTATTTCTGAAAGCGCCGGGTTGGCCGTCCTTGAGATACAGCAGGGCAAAAAGCCGGTCGATAAAAGTCTTTGTCTGTCCGGTGATCTGGAGCATGAAGACCGGCGTTCCGATGACAACGGCATCGGCGCTGAATATTTCGTCATAAAGCGGCGTCATGTCATCCGTCTGCACACATTTTCCTTCCGGAGTCTGGCACTTGTAACAGGCCTGACAGCCCCGAATGCTCAGTTCATTGAGATTAAATATCTTTGTTTCCGCACCGGCTTCGGACGCGCCGCGCAAAACCTCATTGACGATACTGGTTGTGTTGCCTTTCTTTCTCGGGCTTCCTACAAATCCAACAACTTTCATGATGTATTCTCCTATTCTGAATAATTTGTTACTTTACACCGCTTCCACCCGGCAGGGCACATACCACCTAGCGGTGGCGAGAGTGCACGAATCACATGCGAGCCGGTATTGATTTTTCATTACGATAATGCTTCCACCCGACACGGCACATACCACCTGCGGGTGGCGAGAGTGCACGAATCACATGCGAGCCGATGTTGATTCTTCACTACAATATCGCTTCCACTCGGCATGGCACGAACCGATGGATCGGGGTGCCAAACTGGTCGCGGTGCGTGTTTTTAGTGAGACGGTTGACGTTTGCGCCGTATTTGACACCGTTGTAAACCAGGCCGAAACCGTGCGGGATTACGACGTGCCCCTTGCGTGCCGTTTCGGTGATTTCCAGTTCGATCTCTTCGCTGCCCGCTTCGGTAGTCACTTTCACCTGCTGACCGTCCTTGATGTTCAGGGCGGCCGCGTCATCCGGATGCATCGCAAGAGTGCAGGCGCGCTTGCCTTCATTCCAGGCGGGATCGCGCATCAGCGTGTTGGCGTTGGTGGAAATATGCCGTCCCGCCATGAGGATGAGCGGAAACTCTTGCGGCATGACCAGCGCCGCTTCCTCTTTGTCAGCCTCTATCGAGTTCAGTTCATCCAGCAGTTCCGGAATAAGGAGATTGATTTTGCCATCCTGGGTTTTGATTGCCGCAAAGTTATTTTCCGGATCGGCTTTTCCTACCCAGATGCCTTCGGGATGGTCGAGGATCTTCTGAAAGATTTCCTCCCCGAGCGCCGGCCCTGTCATGTAGCCCGCTCTTGCAGCATTTTCGTGGAAGGACTTGGGGGCAACCTGCAGCATGCCCCATAAAGCCGCCAGGTGCACTGACCCCATGGCCTTGCCCAGTGTTTTGCCTAAAATGAAAGGCATGTTTTTTAACGCTTTGGGTTCTGCCATAGCGTACTCCATCAGGGCTTTGCCGAAGGCCGCATGGCTTTCGAAGGCCGCTTTGTACAGGGCCTCGGGAATCGGCGGAATCAGCCCCAGCTTGTCTGCCAGCAGCAGATCGATTTCACCCAGTTCCCGCTGCTCTCCGTCCGGTTCGATGATCGGCCGGCGCATCTGGAAGTAGATGCCGGGGTAGGTCATCGGGAAAAAAGTGCCGTCCCAGGATTCATAACCGGTGCGCGAAGGCAGCACGTAGTGGGATAAGGCGGCCGTTTCCGTCATGGCGAGTTCGGCTGTAACCAGAAGATCCAGGCGGCGGAAGGCATTTTCATAAGCGGTGGTGTCTGCATAAGAGCGAAGGGGATTCAATCCGCTCACGAAAACCGCCCGCAGCCTCTCGGGATGATCGGACAGAATTTCCTCCGGCATCACATTGGGCGGGAAGGAGCCGCAAACCGGGGCGGAATTTGTGGTCATGGTGCGCCAGACTTTGGGGTCCCGTTCATCCGTATGTGATCCCAGCGGCATCATATGGCCGGGGATGATATTGCCGCCGGGAACGCAAAGCCTGCCGCAAATCGACTGAAGGATGACAATCAAATAGGAATTCAAACCGCTGTGCCGTCCCATGAAAATCCCCAGATCATAGCGCAGTGATGACTTGCGTGTGGCATAGTGTCTGGTGACTTCACGCACCTTATCAAAGTCAAGCTCACAGGTCTTGATGGCCGCGCGGGCATCGAAATTTTCAAAATAGGATTTCACCTGATCAAAACCCGACGTGCGGTTTGCCAGGTAATCCTTGTTCTCCCAGCCTTCGCTGAGAATGATCGAAATCATGGCCTTGAGCAGCAGGGCATCCGTGCCGGGACGGATTTGCAGGTGAATATCGGCAATCTTGGCGGTTTCAGACAGGCGCGGATCAACGACGATCAGCATCTTGTCCTTGTCTTTGGACAGACGTTGGAGCTGCCGCGGTGCTTGGGGAATCTGGTGGCTCTGCATGCCGTTCCAGCCGAATATCAGAAGAACATCGGTATTATCAGTATCCGGCCCATCATGCAGGTATTGCTTCCCGTGCGTCCGTCCGCACACCCAGAAGGCGCCGGCAAATTCCTGCGACAGGGCATTGTACTGATACTGAGAGCCCAGGCCCCGCATCAGTCTGACGCCAAAGGCAGCCTCAAGATGGCAACCCTGGCCGCCGCCGCCCATGTAGGCAAAGGAGCGCGGGCCATACTGGCCGATAATGTCTTTAAGTTTAGCAGCGATTTCATCGATGGCCTGATCCCAGGAAATCCGCTCAAATTTATCTCCCACTTTTTTCAAAGGATATTTCAGACGGTCGTCATTGTGCTGATGATAGGCGACGTTCATGCCCTTACGGCAGAAATAGCCTTCGCTCCTGGCATTTGACTTGTCCGGCTTCACTTTTACAATCCGATTATTCTCTACTTCAATGTCAAGGCCGCAGTTCTGCGCGCACAGCACACATCCGGTTTTATGAATCTTTCCCATAATTGCTCCTTTTCTCCGGCAGCCTGTCCGGGTGTTTGATGTGCGTCTTCAACCGCGTGGTATACTGACGCAGGGTTTGAATGATGCCGTGCAAATCACGCTTTTGTTCTTCGGTTAAAACCTGCAGAAACTCTTTATTGGCCTCGATGATGACCCGGCTGGCCTCCTGGGCCATCGCCTTGCCTTTTTTGGTCAGATGAATGCGGATGGAACGCCGGTCGTCTGGATTGCCTTTCCGATTGATAAACCCGGCGGCCTCCAGGCGATCCAGAATACCTGTCAGTGTCGCACTGTCGAGTTCCGCCCGTTTGCCCAGTTCGCTCGATGTAAGCTGATCTTCCTGATCGAGAAAACCCAGGATCATGGCCTGGACGGAGGTGAGGTTGAGTTCAGAGACCTTCTGCGTAAGAAAGCGGCTGCCCAGTTGATAGGCCTTGGCCAGTTGAAAAAAAATACAATCGGTTTCGTTCATCAAAATTTTATTATCCTCGTACGCAATTTACTTGTATGCAAGTATAATAAAGGAGAATTACTTTGTCAACAATTTTATCATGACCTCATACGACAACTTTATTGATGAAGAATATTCATACGGATAAGGTCAATCAGTGAACCCTTTATTTTCTAAATCCCGGGCATTGGGAATGCCGCTGCGACCGCCCATTTGTGTACTGACCAGGCTTGCCGCCCAGGCGCCCAGATCCAGGGATTTTTCGGCACTCCATCCCCGCACGATGCCATAGGTGAGACCGGCGTGAAAAACATCACCGCAGCCGGTGGTGTCGACAGCCTTTACCGGGTAAGCCTCTTTGCGGATGAATCGCCCGTCGATCAGAGCGACATAACCTTGATCGCCCAGCGTGACACCCGTAAAGCGGATGCCCAGATCCGCCAGTTGCCGGCACGTCTGCTCCGGTGTTTCAGCAAACGCTTCTGAAAATTTCTCGGAGGTGATGACGCAATCGCTTAATTTTGCGAGATCCAGCATCCCGTCGCGTAATGTTCCCGCGTCCAAGACCACGGGGATGCCTGCTTCCCTGGCTTTACGGCAGGCAAAAAGGGAGGCTTCGGGAAACAGACCGTCGATATGCAGCGCAGAGCTTTTGAGAAGCAGGCTGGTATTGATTTCTTCCGGTTGAAGCGGTTGACCGGTGGGTCTTTGCCAGAAAATTGTCCGTCGGGCACTGGACGGCTCGCTGACGATGAACGCGAATTGTGAGCACTCATTTTTCCGGATTTGAATACCGCCTGTATCGATGCCTTCGCTGTTCAGCGATGACGTAATATTTTCGCCGAAGTCGTCGTCGCCCACAACGCCTGCCATGTAACCATCCAATCCCCAACGCTGAAGTGCGACGAGCGCCGTGGCCACAGGGCCGCCGCATTGGATAACCAGGCTGGAGAATTCACATTTTACATCCGGCGGGGGATAGGCGGGTATCAGGCCGATATAATCGAGCGAGCATTGGCCGATGCCGAAGACGAGGGATTTTTTGTTCATGGCAATTTCCTTTGCTGACATTAGGTTGTAAAATACCATGCTCCACAAGAAATGTGTAAATAAAAATACGAAAGGAGATAGAAAAACCAAGTGCAGGTGTTGCGAATCCACAATTGACAAAGTTTATATTGCTTGGTAAATGAATACAAAATTCGGGGTGGCAGGGCAGTGGTCTTGTCTGAGATTATACCCGTTGTACCTGATCCGGGTAATGCCGGCGGAGGGAGAATATG
>CAYULE010000100.1:3385-8367 GCA_964445385.1 uncultured Smithella sp. | reverse complement strand
CTTCGTTACACGGAACTGCTCATCCCGACAGAGGGGACCTATGAATTTATGTATCCGACCGTTGTCGGGCCACGCTATTCCAGCACACCGGAAGCCGCCGCGCCCCAAACGGATCAGTGGGTAAAAAGTCCGTATCTGAAAGAAGGGAAAAAGCCAACATCCACCTTCCGTATCGCCGTGGACATCACCGGCGGTGTCCCGGTGGAAGATATTGCCTGCGCCACACATAAAATTAAAACCCGCTGGCCAAACAAAACCACCGCGACAATCGTTCTCGATGAGTCGGAAACCAGCAGCGGCAACAGGGATTTCATTTTAAAATACCGCCTGACAGGCAAAAAAATTCATTCCGGACTCATGCTTTATCAGGGCAAAGATGAGAATTTTTTCCTGCTGATGGTGCAGCCGCCCCGGCAAATCAAAACCTCTGATATTCCCCCGCGCGAATACATCTTTGTGGTGGATGTTTCCGGGTCGATGCACGGATTCCCCCTGGATATCTCGAAGAATCTGTTGCGCAATCTCATTGCCAAACTTCGCCCCACAGATCAATTCAACGTGGTTCTTTTTTCCGGCCAGTCCAATTTGATGTCGCCGCTATCTGTAACCGCAGCGCCAGAGAATGTTGATCGGGCGATTCGTTTAATCGACGGGCAGCAGGGCGGCGGCGGAACCGAACTTTGTGCCGCCTTGAAGAGGGCCATGTCGATCCCCCGCATTGAAAATGTCTCCCGGTCGGTGATTGTGGTGACGGACGGCTTTATCTCCGCGGAAAAGGAAGCTCTGCAGCTGATCCGTGAAAATCTCAACAACACCAACGTCTTTTCTTTCGGCATAGGCAGCAGCGTCAATCGCTACCTCATCGAAGGCATTGCGCATGCCGGCCAGGGGGAACCCTTTGTCATCACCCGTCCGGAAGAAGCGCCGGGCGTCGCGGAGAAATTTCGCAATTATATTGCGTCGCCTCTGTTAACCCATATTGCGGTTTCGTCCGACGGTTTTAAAGTCTATGACATGGAACCGGCCAGGATTCCGGATATGTTTGCCGAAAGGCCCATTGCCGTTATCGGCAAATGGAGTGGCAACCCCGCAGGCAAAATGACCGTCACCGGCCAGAGCGGCAAAAATGTTTTTTCGCAGACGTTTAATGTTGCCGATGTTGCGCCTTCAGACAAAAATTCAGCGCTGAGACAGCTATGGGCGAGAAAAAAGCTGACCAACCTCTCAGACTTCAACACCCAGTATGGCGGCACGGACAACAAGGAAGCGATTGTGAATCTTGGCATCAAATATAATTTATTAACAGCCCATACCTCTTTTATCGCGGTGTATGAAGTCATTCGCAATCCCGAGGCCAACAGCCGGGACGTCACCCAGCCTCTGCCCCTGCCTTCCGGTGTTTCCAACTTCGCCGTGGGCGGCGGCATGCAAAACACACCGGAACCGGAATTTTATCTCCTGCTGGTCATGGCTGCTTTGATCCTGCTGACCACGGTTTTCCGGGCCAGACACCGTCTTGTGAAAAGCCGGATCGTATAACTTGACGCGCATTCTACGAGGGTGAAGAAATGAACAAGCTGAACCAACTTACCGCACAAAAGATTCTCTATGGTCTGCTGGTCGTGTTCATGGCGGCAGGGCTGAAATACGCTTATAGCCAATCCACAAGCGAAGACCTCGCCTGGATTCTCGGCCCTACTGCCTCCCTTGTGGAATGGATCAGCGGTATATCATTTGCCAGGGAAGTTAACATCGGATACGTCAATGCCGGCCGGCAAATCGCCATCATTCCCGCCTGTGCCGGCATCAATTTTATGATAGCCGCCTTTTGCATGTCGGCGCTGACCCTGATTTATCATCTGCGACAAGAACGTCGGCTGGCGCTTTGCGTGCTGACGGGTTTTGCCGCCGCATACACATTTACCCTGGCCGCCAACAGCCTGCGAATCATCCTATCCATCTACTTATATCAGGCGGACATCTATACATCCTGGATGACGTCGGAAAAAATACATCGCATCGCGGGTGTGACGATTTACTTTGTCAGTCTTGTTCTTTTGTATAGCGGCGTTCGACAAATTACATCCCGGCACAAATATTTTCTGGTACAAAACGGCAGGCAGGAGAGCCCCTCTTTTAAAATGAATCTGTTGGCCTGCGGAATTCCTTTGTTCTGGTATCTGCTGTTCGCTCTGGCTTTGCCCGCACTGAATCAGGCCTCCCGTAAGAACCCCGTCTTGTTCCGGGAGCATGCCGGATACGTCCTGGCCGTCAGTTTGTTTCTTTTTGTACTGATGTTTCTTCCGGTAATGTGTTATAAACACAAGAATCAAAAACATGGGACAACAGGTCACTGCTATGAAGCTGCGGATTCTGATCGTGGATGATGAACCGGCCATAACCGACGCCATCCGTTATGCGCTGGAAACGGACGGGTTTGAAACTTTGAGCCTCTCGGAGGGCAATCCGGTGCTGCCCCTGCTCGAAAACGAGAATATCGACCTGATCATTCTGGATGTCGGGCTGCCGGATATTAACGGGTTCGATCTGTGCAAGGAAATCAGAAAAATCCACAATACGCCGATTATGTTTTTAACAGCGCGAACGACGGAGGTCGACCGCGTCGTCGGTTTGGAAATCGGCGCGGATGATTATGTCGTTAAACCCTTCAGTCCCCGCGAACTGGCCGCGAGGATCAAAGCGATTCTCCGGCGGTCCAGGACAAATCATCCGGACAAATCACAACCCGTCGCCTTTCAGGTCAATGAATCCAGGCGTCAGATATCCTATTTCGGCAAACCGTTGGATTTATCCAATTACGAATACCGGATATTGACAACTTTCATCCGCCGGCCCGGCCACGTTTATTCCCGGAGTCAATTAATGGACATGGCCTGGGATGTCCCGGAGGCCAGCATGGACAGGACGGTGGACGCGCATGTAAAAAACCTGCGCGCCAAATTAAAATTAATTGAACCGGAAATCGAACCGATCATCACCCACCGGGGCGTCGGGTATTCCCTGAAAGAAAATTTATGAAAGTCGGCATCCGCATCTTTGTCTGCTACCTGATTATTTTCACGGCCTGCTTTTATTATTCCGCAAGCTGGATGAAAGACAAAGTCCGATTTCGTTATCTGGAAGGCGTGGAAGACCCGCTGGTGGATCAGGCTAATATTCTGGCGACGATGGTGGGTCAGGATATGGAATCGGGCCGGTTCAGCACCGACCGATTATATAAGACCTTCGAGAGCGTTTACCGCCGGGAGCTGTCTTCCAAAATTTATGAACTGAATAAAACCCGCGTCGACATGAACATCTATATCACCGACAAAAGCGGCAAGGTGATTTTTGACGCTCAAAACAAGAAGAATATCGGCAGCGATTATATGAAATGGCGCGACGTCCGCCTGACCCTGGAAGGAGGTTACGGCGCGCGTTCAAGCCGGGCAAACCTGACTGATCCGCAATCATCCGTACTCTATGTTGCCGCGCCTATTTATGTCCGCGGGAATATTGCCGGGGTCTTAACGGTAGCCAAACCGACGACCAATATCAATAATTTTATCGCGAATTTCAAACCCGAATTCTATAAGGTGATCACCGTTTCCATCATCGCCGCGATTATCTTGAGCTTGCTGGCTTCCTGGTGGATCACCCTGCCCATCAAAAGACTGACCCGTTACGCCAATGACATCGGCGAGGGGAAAAATGTTGACCTGCCCGAACTCAACGCCACGGAAATCGGTGAAATGGGCAAGGCCTTTGAAAAAATGAAATCAACCCTCGAAGGCAAGAAATATGTCGAACAATACATTCAGACCCTGACCCATGAGGTAAAAAGTCCGGTTTCGGCGATTGTCGCCGCGGCCGAACTGCTGGAAGAAAAAATGCCTCCCGAACAACAGGCAAAATTTCGGGCCAACATCCGCAATGAAGCCGGAAGAATCAATGATATCGTGGAGCGGCTGTTGGCCCTGTCGGCTCTGGAAAACCTGAAAATGCTGCCGACGAGCGAAGCAATCGCCCTGCAGCCGTTAATATCCGGCGTCATTGAAAGCAAACAACCGTTGCTGCGGCGCAAACAAATCACGATGGATTTTGCAATTCCGTCAGCCATAACGATTTCCGGCGACCGTTTTCTGTTGCATGAAGCCTTATCGAACCTGGTGCAGAACGCCATCGATTTCACCCCGCCCAACGAGAAAATATCCATCGCCTGTCAGACAGGAAACAAGCAAATCAGAATTATGATCGAAGATCGGGGCCCCGGCATTCCCGATTACGCCCTCGAAAAAATATTTGAAAAATTCTATTCTCTGCAAAGGCCGGATACAGGGAAAAAGAGCACCGGCCTGGGTTTGAATTTTGTCCGGGAAGTGGCAACGCTCCACCAGGGTGAGATTATCCTGGAAAACCGTGAATCGGGCGGAACAAGGGCTGTCCTGAGCCTGCCTGTTTGATTTTCTGAATGTTCGGTTGAGTCAAAAAAACCGAACATCACCCATTGATTATGCATTTTATTGAAAGGAGAAAATACATGCAACTGAAAACACACAGTATCTGCAGACTGGTAAAAAGCGAAGATCTCAATCATCACGGCACATTGTTTGCGGGAAAGACG
This sequence comes from uncultured Smithella sp., assembly GCA_964445385.1. Taxonomy (GTDB): domain Bacteria; phylum Desulfobacterota; class Syntrophia; order Syntrophales; family Smithellaceae; genus UBA8904. Next base: position 3,743 of record CAYULE010000100.1, on the reverse strand, counting down.
GCCATGTGGGTTGTCGAATCCGGATTCATTGCCGCCGCCAGTATCACCCATCCTGAAAACATTGTTTGTATTAATGTACACGGCATGCTTTTCAAAAAACCGGTGCAAAGCGGCCGGGTGATCCGGCTGGACAGCAAGGTGGTGCTGGCGTCGAAAACCCGGCTTGTTTCTTATGTCAAAATGCTGGACAATGCCACCGAGGAGGCCTGCATGGATGGATTTTTAAGTTTTGTCCATGTGGATTTGCAGGGCAAGCCCAAACCGCATGGAATCATTCTTGAGTATAATACCCCTGAAGATATGGCTCTACTGGAAAAGGCCAGGACTCTTAAATAAGGCAGGAAACAGCCTTGCCACC
>CAYULE010000100.1:0-3285 GCA_964445385.1 uncultured Smithella sp. | reverse complement strand
TGGGTGGTCTTGCCACCCTCATGGGTGGTCGCCGACCTTTTTCTCCGCACGCTGATCAACTACTTCATTTTTCGGATACGCACTTCGATGCCCTGCTCGTCTTTGAGCAAAGCGGTAATCTTCGACGTATCCGTTTCGCCCTGGTGATAAGGATATAGAATTTTCGGCAGAAACATTCTGGCCGCGTCTGCAACCATTTCCGGTGTCATGGTGTAAGGCAGGTTCATGGGCAGAAAGGCGATATCGATGTCTTGAAGCTGCTTCATCTCAGGTATATTTTCCGTATCTCCCGCAAGATAGAGGCGCAAACCATCGAAGGTGACAACATAACCATTGCCGACACCTTTGGGATGAAACGGTTTCCCCGGAGCACGCATATGTTTGATGTTGTATGCCGGTACGGCTTCAATCTTCAGGCTGTCCACCGTCTGCGCATCGCCGTTTTTCATCACGATAATGCCGGGGATCTGCCGGGCAACCTCGGACGTGCTGACGATTTTTGTGGTGGCCGTTTTGACGACCTCCACGGCTTTCAAGTCCAGATGATCATCATGCTCATGGGAAATCAAAATCATATCCGCCTTGGGCAATTGTGCGTAATTCGCCTCACTCGATACAGGATCTATATGAATGATTTTAACGCCCCAACTCATCATCAATGAGCTGTGTCCCAGAAAGTTGATCACCAGATCGCCTTTTGACGTTTTTATGGTATCTGTTTCCATTTTTCCCTCCTTCCCGGCACAGGCTGTGTGCCGGCGATACGTTAAGGACCTCCCGAAAGAAAACAAAGAGCATCGACTTTTTTTTATGATTTCATCCGTCGCCTGCGTGCTTCCGGATAAAACATCCAACCGTTTTATGATTTTCCCGCCACTCGCGCCACGGTATTCATGTAACGCGTGCTGAGTTCTTCCACCGGTTCCAGGCACAGACATTTCAGATAGGCTTTGACAAACCCCTTGAGAAAAACGGCTGCCGGCAGGAGCGCGGTATGATCTTCTTCGATACTGCGCAAATGATCATGCCGTATTTTCGTCTCCCGCGCGAGTTGTTCAATTTCCATCCCCAGCTCCGTACGGATTTTTTTCAAGTCCGCTCCACATAATTCAGTTTGGGCCAGGATATCGCTGATGAGTTGACTTTGACTGATTTTGCTTTTTAATATTTCATGATTGGTAAAAACGATTCCGGCGGCGGGACCACGATGGATGTTAAAAATACTCACCGGCTTTTTAACGGCCGGCGGCGCTACTTTTTCCACGTCAAGCTCCCCTTTGCTGATCAGTTCTTCATCGTAAGACTTCCGGGTCTCCGTATTGATAAGGGTTGAGTAAGCTTTCTCAATGAGGGAGAGGATCCCGCTTCTTTCAGCCTCGGAGAAAAAAGAATAACTCGCGAGCGACCCCGGCTGATAGATCTGCAGGGCTGCGTTGTAGGCATGAAGAATTTCAAACGATGTCGCATTTGGCTTGATGTCCAGCATTTGGTAATAATTTAATTGGTCAAAACCGTTGAGCATGAAAAGCTCCCCTGACATCTTTTTACGGTTGAGGTTGAGGATTTTCTTACATATAGTGGAGCATCATTTGTGTGCCCGCCGGCTGAGCGATCTGCCTGCCGACGGCATGCAGATCACAGGCTGTTTTCGTATATGAATATCGCTCCAGAAAAGGCACCTGCTGACAAATCGCATCATGAACATGATCATCGTAAGCCACGTTGCCTAAAAACTCCATATTCAATCCCAGGTGTTTTTCAATCACTTTACTCACCTGCAATCCAAGTGTCGCGCTGTCATGTTTACGCACCTGATTGATAATGAGCTTGAATCGAAATGCGCTGAAATCATCCTGCAACTGCCCGTATTTTTCCCCATACGTTTGGGCAATAACTTTCATCATGTATAAGGGCTTGCCTTCAGAGCCATCGCCGAATTGGCTGTCCACCTCCGTCTCCAGCGCTTTGAAATCCGCCGCATTGAAGCTGTTGCGAATCCTGCGCAAGTAAATGGACCGGATCAGCCGGTAAACATTTTCAATCGATGTCGGTTCCGGCGTGGTAATAAAAATGCCGTTTTGCGAGATCAGGAAAAAGTCCAGCGTGTTGAAAGACGTACCGGCGCCTAAATCCAAAAGGACGCAGTCAAAGTCTAATTTCGTAATAGACCGGAGTGTTTTAATTTTCTGTTCATAAGGCAAATTGGCAATATCGAAATTATCATGAGCCCCGCTGATGAGGAAGAGGTTTTCAAAAGGCGTTTCCACAACGGCATCTTCCAGACGGGAGATTTTTTTGCGGATAAAATCGGAAAAACCTTTTTGCGGATAAGGGACACCGACCAGGGTATGCAAGTTGGCCGCTCCCAGATCAAGATCAATCACCAGAGTTCTTTTACCCATCCCCGCTGAAAGCCGCCCCAACGAACTGGTTAAGAAACTCTTACCGGAACCGCCTTTTCCCCCGCCAATTGGCCAGATATTGATCATAAGCCATCCGCCCGATTATTTTGAGGCATTTATATATGATAAAATAATAATATTCAAGCGATGAGTTCAATATTACCGATGATTTGACCGAAAAATAACAAGGTGAACATCAACACTCTCTTTCCCACAGAAGGTTTTCTGCAGAAGAATGATTACTTTCTTGACTTATCATTCCATTGCTTCTAAAAAACCAATGATCTTTTTACTGCACGGACAAGAGCATGATCGATTGCGAACCGAAAATTAAAGCAGCCCTGCTGCAGAATTCACCCGAAGCCCATCTGAAACTCGCGGGTTCTTTTTTTCTGTCGGATGGCCGCGCCGTAACCGGGCAACTATCCGCCCGTGCCGAAAACGGACAAATCATTCTTGCCGATTCAAAAAGCAAAGAAATCATCCGGCAAAAAGAAATTTTACTGACTCCCACCGCCTCACTTGATGTTTATTTTACCGTTCTGAATGTAAAAATCGGCATCGATTTTCACTGGCAAAGAATACAGGAACAATCTTTTCGCGGCGCTCTGCTGTTTTCCATGGCCGGCAAAGATGACTTTCATCTCATCAATGTTGTCCCCCTGGAAGACTATCTCGGCTCCGTCATATCGTCGGAAATGTCCGCCGAGGCGCCTTTGGAGTTTCTTAAAACACAGGCCATAACGGCGCGCAGCTGGCTTGTTGCCATGCTGACCAAAAAGAAAGCCCCCCGAACGCTCACCCGGCTGATCGATGAAGAAGAAACCGTTGTCTGGCAGGATGTCAACGATCATGAAGGATTTGACGTCTGTGCCGACGACCA
>CAYULE010000099.1:4851-8375 GCA_964445385.1 uncultured Smithella sp. | reverse complement strand
TCCGATTTTCACCAGCCCTTCGGCCTGTATAACGGCAGTTTTACAGACAAGCAGGGCGCCAGCTATCCCGTCAAAGACTTCTTTGGTCTGGCTGAACATCATGTCACAAGGTATTAGAATGTAAGCTAACGACTGAGAACTTTCAGAATTTTTTGGGCCAGTTCCCGTTTTTCAAATATTTTCGCAATCGCGTCGCCCAGCGCCATATCGGCCTGATACCCCATTCGGTCTTCCGAGAAAGCGATATGCTCCTGAGACGTTGTAGATTCGACAGTCGATTGGTATAATATTTTTTTATTGACCGTATCCGCCACGTAAATGGTCATTCTTATTTTTGTCGAGTAGGAATTAGTGGGCAACGCCCGCCGGCAGTTAATTTCCATCTCTTCAATCGCGCCGCCAATCAAAATTCTGCCATTGACAACATGCGGGATCGTTTGTTCTCTCAAATTCCATCGTTCGCCAACACTGGATACATTATATCCGGCTTTTCTGAGATACTGTCTGACTCCCTCGGCGGCAGCGTATGTCGGACGGGTCTGTTTGGGTAAAACCAGTACTTTCAAACCATTTTTTTCGATCACGCGTCCAATCACCAGCGGGTCGTCTATCTTACGCGCATCCGTGAATTCGGCCACGCCGATAATCGTCTGTAAAGCTTTCTGATCCGGCTGCAGGTAGGAAGGAACAACCGCATATTCCGCGTTATAACCCATATTGATGGAGTATATTCCGGTAGTGGCACAACCCGACATACCAAGCAACATCATCAGGCTAATGAACATCAGGCAATAGAACGAATGCTTTCTCATCATCGCTTCCTTATATCCTCCTTAATATAGGGTATGAACAACCTCAAGATCCCAGGCAACCTAAAGGTTGTGAACAAACAGACCACTGCGCAGTTTGGGCTCAAACCAGGTGGACTTGGGCGGCATAATCGCGCCGGCGTCGGCTACGTTCATGATCTGTTCCATCGTTGTAGCATACAGTGAGAACGCCACGGCAAAACCATCCTGATCAACCAGTTTTTCGAGTTCGGCCATGCCCCGGATTCCGCCGATGAACTTGATGCGGTCGTCCGTTCGCGGATCGGCAATGCCCAAAACGGGCGCGAGCAGATGATCCTGCAAAATAGCCGCATCCAGACTGGCCACCGGATCTTTGGCATTGTACACGCCTTCTTTAATGGTGATACAATACCATTCGCCTTTGAGGTACATGCCGAAATCGTGCAGGCGGCCGGGAGATTTCGCGGCAAAGTTTTTGGTGATGGTAAACTGAGCGCTGATCTTCTCCAGAAACTGTTCGGCCGTGAGACCGTGCAGATCTTTCACGGCCCGGTTGTAATCCATGACCTTTAATTGATTATGCGGAAAAAATACGGCAAGCACTTTATCGGATTCCTGCGTCTCGCCGATCTTGCGACGGCTCCGCGCGACGGTGGCAGCGGCGGCGGCGCGGTGATGTCCGTCGGCGATATACAACGCGTCAATCTGCGCGAATTCGTTTTTGAGTGCTTCGATCTCGGCCGAACCTGCTACCACCCAGGCGGTGTGAATCACGCCGTCTTCAGCGGTAAAATCATATTCCGGCTTCCCGGCGACAATCTTTTCCACAATCGCGTTGATGCCCGGGCGGGCCATGTAACTGATGAACACGGGGCCGGTCTGCGCATTGACATAATCGACATGGCGAATGCGGTCGTCTTCCTTGTCCTGCCGGGTCAATTCATGCTTTTTAATTTTTCCTTCATCATATTCCACGGCGCTCATCACGCCTACAATGCCGGTCTGCACCTGCGTTCCCATTTGTTGACGATAGACATAATAACAGGGTGAAGCATCCTGCTTGAGGATTCCTTCTTCCTTTAATTTGCCAAAATTGCGTTTTGCTGTTTCATAAATCAGGGCGTCATCCGGACGCGTGCCGTCCGGCACATCGATTTCCGACTTTTCCACCCGCATAAAGCTGAGTGGTTTTCCGGCCACCGCTTTCTGGCCTTCTTCCCGTGTCATTACATCGTACGGCAACGCTGCTACCTGCGCCGCATAATCCGCCTGCGGGCGAACCGCTTTAAAAGGTAATACCAAAGCCATGATTTTGTCTCCTCTTCGAAAATACTGTTGCACTGCTAGTAGCACAATGGCATAATCCGGGCAATGTCAAATTGATGACGTCCACAGAAAAAAACAGAGGGTAAAATAATGAACAACACACTTGTTTTTATTCACGGTCTGGAGAGTACCTCCCAGGGAAACAAAGCACAATATTTCCGCAGATTATTTCCGCAAATGATTATTGAAGATTACACGGGGAATTTTCAGACCAGGATGGATAAACTCACGCGGATTCTGGAAGGTAATGACCATCTGATTCTGGTGGGGTCAAGCTTCGGAGGCCTGATGGCGGCCCGCTTCGCGCTCAATCACGAAATACGTGTCAGGAAATTGATTCTGCTTGCTCCCGCCCTGAATATTGAAGGATTTGAAAACGCCGTAAATCAGAAACTGCAAATTCCGACGGTTCTCTATCACGGGACAAAAGACGACGTGGTTGATCCTCACCTCGTTAAGAAAATTGCCGAAAAAACGTTCAGGAATCTGGAACATCACTTTGTGGAGGATGACCACCCCTTGAGCAATGTCTTTCCAACACTTGACTGGCCGAAACTGTTGGAAGGGTAAGGGCTGTCGCGTGACCAGGTTATTAGGGCATCCCCGAAAAGCCCTCTATATTCGGCGTGTTCAGGGGAACACGCCCCACATGCTGTTATTGGGGTCAATCATTATAAAAATCTTCCACCAGTGCCAGGTATTCAGACAGCAGTTTACGGCTGACGACAAAAATATGCCCGATATTTTTTTCAATGATCCGGTTGAGGTGTTCACTGGTGAAATGCACATTCCCTTCTCCCACCTGCCCCCAGGTTTGACCGGCCACACAGGAACCGGCGGGCGCGATCGGATCTCTTGACCCTTTATAATCAAAAATCATTACGCCCGCCTTTTTCAGGATGTCCATATTCACCGGTTTACCGTCCAACTCAGGATTGGTGGAGGGAAGGCAATATTTCCCCTCATAAATCTGGTTGCCGATAAATATGTTTTGAATCCACTGAATATGAGCGGTGACGGGAAATTTGGTTCCATGCGTCAGCCAGTAAAGAAACGGCGTCGCGTCGGCAATTGATTCTTTTATCTCGGCGCGCCCGTAGAAACCCAGAACAACCGTGTACTGCACGCCCGGTTGAATTTCATTCATCCCCGATTCAATAACCTGTGACGGAATATTGACCGCGCCGAAAAGTTCTTTCATCAGATCGGGATCATAATCGCGGCGAATCAGCGCGCGGATCGGACCGTGTCCGCTTTCATCGTCGTCAAACTTCATCGGCGAAGCCATCAGGGCAATTTTTTTTATATCCATCCGTCTGCCTGCCGCCAGCAACTCCTCGGCCCGTCTTGCCAGATAAGGCAAAATAATTGTGCCGCCCATGCAATACGCCATGATATAGATTTCAC
>CAYULE010000099.1:0-4751 GCA_964445385.1 uncultured Smithella sp. | reverse complement strand
CCGATATGGCCTCCGGTTGCTCTTTCGGAATATTCTTTGATGTCAAAAGCGTTTGCACGATAAAGATTTTCCAGACGAATACGGTTTTCATCCAGATATTCTTTAAAAGAAGTCATCAGGGTTCCATCCGGTTTTGTTTTGGCAAAGGGGAGGTAGCCATCGGCAAAGGGTTTTTCAGTGATTAAAACCAACAGACACTTTAAGAGCTCTTTCATGGCTTTAAGGCGGGTCAGACCGATGTTATTGTACTGATGTTCCAGCTGGGAAAACTCATCCATGTAATTTCTCAGATAGTCTTTGCCCTTTGCCGTCGTACAGATCCGTTGAGCTTTTTCACGATTGAACTTGCCGTCCTGAATGAAAAAACCGGTTAAGGTATAAAGCAGCCGGGAATAATTTTTATAAATCCAGCCGTTCACATCAGCGATGGCATCGGGATTTCTTCCCGCGCCGACGGCGATGCGCGCGCCGGCCTTGACTGGCCTGAGCAGGGTGTCCAGGACCGAACTCTGCCACGCAGCGGCAACCGCCCAGGGTCCGAAAAGATTAATGTCTTTGCCTATGGAATCGAGAATCCTCTGATAGCCGAACAGGCTTTTAATCTGCTGACCGATCCATTTGCTTTTCCAGGCCAGCGCTGTGTTGACGCACTCCACATTGTCAGCGGGAGACAAACCAATAACCCCCAGAAGATCATCCGGCGTTATCTTTTCCACTTTTACTTTTTTGTTTTTCTCCATCGTCCTCCGGGAACAACATTGCCATCAGTCGGCCAAAATGTATTGACAAACACTACCTTATATATTAAAAAAATATCAAGCTTAATTGGAAGTTACCGTCGGCCGGATCATGGTTGATCAACAAAACAGGTCCGTGGTCCAACCGTCAGCCGTCAGCGTTTATTAATCGTTAGTATTTGTTTGTTTCTTTCTTTATTTTTTAATTACTCAACTTTTTTCCCGATATCGTGCTTTTTGACAAACAAGAGGTGGACAATGGCTGACGAAAACAAATCATCTTCTTTCAATGAATCTTCCATTTTTCCCTGGCTGAAGACGACAACGGATATGTGGCTCAATATGGCGAAAACGATTCCGCCCGGTTCGGACAGCACGATCAGGGCGCAAACCGCCGTGCAAAACCGTTTTACCCGGCAATTGGAAACAAATTTAAATCTGCTCAAATCCTTTTCCCGAATGATGAGCGAACCGGAAGCGGCCTCGGCCGCCGCCAACTCCGTCAGTGCGCTGCCGGAAATTCTCCTGAAAATGGCCGGATCCGGTTTTGATATGGCCATGCGAATCCAAAACCATTTAATGGAAAAGGCGGGAAAAATCGGCAAACGCACGGAAGCCTACAACTTCGACAATCTGGATCAGGAAGTTTTTAAAGCTCTGGGTGAGGTCTATGAAAAAGAGTTACGGCAATACCTGAAAATTCCGCCGCTGGGGCTGACCCGATACTATTCCGAGCGTTTCAATGAAATGCTGGATAAGCATAATCTCTTTGAAACGACACTGGCCGAATTTCTTTCCATTCTTTATCTGCCGATGGAAAAGTCTTTCAAGGTGCTTCAGGAAAAATTACAACAGATGGCGGAGGAAGGTCATCTCCCCAGTGATACAAAAGAAAGTTACGGGATGTGGCTGAAGATTCTGGAAGGCCACTATATGAACCTGTTCAAATCCAGTGAATACACGGACGCGCTGCATCGGACACTCAACAAACTGGAGGATTTCCTCATCGCCAAAGACGATGCCATGCGCGATTTTCTCCAACTCCTGCCTGTGGTAACCCACAAAGACATGGATGACCTGTACAAGGAATTTCACCTGCTTAAAAAGAGGGTGAAGGAGCTGGAAAAGCAACTCGATATCTCATCCAATACCCTGACCGTCGTAAAATAGCCGCCCTTCCTGAATCCGACGGGCGATGACCGAAGTTTTTTTTAAAGGAAATATTTTTCATGAACTCAACAAAAATTCCTATTGACCTGATCCTGGAGCGCATGGCCCAAGACACGGAAAAGGCCCAACAACGCGCTACCAGAGCTTCCGACGTATTGCTTGGCGAGCTCAACTCTGAAGTCGGCTCCACGCCTTATGAAATCGTATACGAAGAAGATCGGGTCAGGGTGAAGCATTACTCTCGCAGTGAAAACGCGGAAAACAAGTTAAAGGCCCCTCTGCTGGTGGTTTACGCGCTGATCAACCGCGAAACCATGCTGGATTTGCAGCCGGATCGAAGCGTTGTAAAAACTTTTCTGCAGGAAGGCATTGACCTGTACATGGTGGATTGGGGCTATCCCAAGCGCAAGGACCGCTTCCTGACCATTGATGATCATGTCAACGGTTACATGAACAATATTGTCGATTTCATCCGGAAAAGAAATCAAGTTCCCAAAATTAATTTGATGGGCATTTGCATGGGCGGTTCGTTTTGCGTCATGTATGCCGCGCAGCATCCGGATAAAATCAAAAATTTAATCACCACCGTCACGCCATCCAGCTTTGATACGGACAAGGGCCTTTTACATGTCTGGATGAAAGACATCGATACGGACCGCATGGTTCGGACTTTCGGCAATATTCCCGGCGATCTAATGAATTTAGGTTTTCTCCTGCTCAACCCCGCGCGTCTGATGATCGACAAATACGTCGGTTTCATGGAAAACATGGACAACAAAGATTTCGTGGAGAACTTCGTGCGCATGGAGCGCTGGATTTTCGACAGTCCCGATGTTCCCGGAGAAACGTTCCGCCAGTTTGTAGAAGACGGCTACAAGCATAATCTGCTGATCCAAAGCAAGATGGTTCTGGGCGGCAAAATTGTTGATTTGAAAAAACTGACCATGCCGCTTTTAAATTTCTTCGGTGAGTTCGACCATCTTGTTCCCCCGGAAGCCTGTAATCAGTTGACGAAAGCCGTGGGAAGCAACGACACGGAGGATGTCTGTCTGGAAACCGGACACATCGGCATTTACGTCAGCTCCAAATTCCAGCGGCAGTTCGCGCCCAAAATCGCGCGGTGGCTCAAGGAGCGCGATCAAGATGAATTGGTGACGCCGGAAAAGACAAAGCAGTCCGTTATTAAAAAAAGAGAACCGCTGATCAAACGAGAAGCAAAATCAAAAGAATTAAAGCGTAAGAATAAGCCGGCGGTAAAACAAACAAGCATAAAGAAAAAAGTTTCACGCGCGCCGATCATCACACGTCCAGCGCCGTCCAGGAAAGGAAAGTTATCACTCATCCAAAAAATCGCTGAAGCCATATAAAAAAGGGAGAGAGGAATATGTCAACTGAAGAAAGTTATTTTCGCGCCTTGAGCAAACTCAGCAGAGATATTGTCGCAACGGAAGACGAGTTCAAAATTGGGCACTTGATTGTGTCCACGGCGGTAAAGACACTAAAGGCCAAGGCCGCCGTCATCTTTATAATGGATGAAAATTCGGAAAATTCTATTCGTAATATCCCGATATCCCAGGTCGGGCTTTCCGAAAAATACATTCACGCCGGGCCGGCCCACGCCGTCAAAATCAGTCCTCAATTATTGAAAGACGGTTACATGTACTTCAAGGACGCCACAACCGACAAGCGGCTGGCCAACCGCGAAGCGAAAAAGAAAGAGGGTATTGGGTCGATTTTATCCGTGCCGGTAATGGATAAAGGCAAAATGCTGGGTATCCTGAGTCTTTACACCAAAGACATCCGTAAATTCACCAAAGATGAAATTGATTTTCTGTCCATTCTGGCTGAACAAGGCGGTTCAGCGATTGAAAACGGCTTCCTGATCCGCAGGCTGCGCCATCAATCGCGTACCTTTCTGAAACTGTCCGCAAGCATCTCCGAAAGCCTGGACGTTAAAACCATTTTAGAGGCCATGACTCAAGACCTGGTAAAATCCCTCCGTCTTAAGGCGGCATCGGTCAGGCTGCTGGAAGAAGACAAACGCACCTTAAAAACGGTGGCCAGTTTCGGTTTAAGTGAAAAATATCTGAAGAAAGGGCCGATCAGGGCGGATAAAAATATTGCTGAAGCCCTCAAAGGAAAAACCATCAACATTAAAAACGTCTTAAAGGATATTGGAATCCAGTACAAAAAAGAAAAGGAAGAGGAAGGCATTGTCTCGATGCTGTATGTTCCGATTAAATCCAAGGAAGAGATCATCGGTGTCCTCATCGTGTACAGCGGACGGCAAAGAGAATTTACAGAGGATGAAATCCTGCTGGTCACGGCTCTGGCCTATCAGGGAGGCCTGGCAATTAACAATGCCTGTACGTATCTGATCATGCAAGACGACTATAAGGATTTAAAGGAGAATATCTGGAGTCATAAAAGCTGGTTCTAGCTATCCTTCAGGATGGATTGCTGCTGGCTTTGACAAACCAATCAGGAGATAGAACATATGATCGCAGGAAAAAGTATTGATAAACTTCAAATTGGAGATGCGGCGGAATTTGCCAAAACCGTCTCGGAAACGGATATTTACTTGTACGCAGGTATCACCGGCGATTTCAACCCGGCGCACGTCAACGAGGCCTATGCGAAAAATACTTTTTTCAAAACCCGCATCGCGCACGGGATGCTCACGGCGGGATTTATCTCTGCCATTATTGCCAATCAGTTGCCCGGCCCCGGAACCATCTACCTGAAACAGGATTTAAGCTTTCTCGCACCGGTACGCATTGGCGACACCATTACCGCCCGTGTTGAGGTTCTGGAATTAACACCTGAAAAAAACCGCGTCCGGTT
>CAYULE010000098.1:0-8428 GCA_964445385.1 uncultured Smithella sp. | reverse complement strand
TGGATGCCGATCTGAGGTTTCCCCATGCCGCCGGTACTTTTTCCTGCGCGCTGGGCATTCCGATATCGGAGCAGGACACACCGCATCTCTACATCATGCTCCGACGCGTTTTTACAGACGCCATCATCGCCACCTTGAAAGCTAAAAATCATTACCGGCGCATCCGCCCCTTTGTCGTACACCAAACCCCTACCTGCGCGCCCGACCAGGAAAGCGAACTGAGGAAGGACGGCTCTTATCCTTCCGGCCACAGTGCCATCGGCTGGGCATGGGCTCTTGTTCTTGCCGAAATTGCCCCGGAACATGGCGATGCCATCCTGGCCCGCGGCCGGGCTTTTGAACAGAGCCGCCTGGTGTGCAACGTACACTGGCAAAGTGATGTGATCGAGGGTCGTTTCATCGGCGCAGCCGTTGTAAGCCGGCTGCATGCCAAACCGGCATTTCTTGCCGATTTAAAAGCGGCGAAAACCGAGATAGCGTCTGTTCGGGCCAGAGGCGTTAAACCGGCGCGCCATTGTGCCGATGAAGCGGCTGCTCTGTCCCAGCAACCCGCATCGGCGCCCGGAAAATTGAGGTAAAAGCATTCGGGGATAAAAATGATTTTTCTCCTAGTTAAAAATACATTTTCTTGCTAAGAAACATGATCAGCTTGATAGGTTCGCTAATAAAAATAATTTTTACAGCTATCCTGGTAAAAGTATCCATGCGCTGTAATGCCGGTCATTGGAAACAACACGATGAAACGCCTGAAAGCATATACTTTTAAAAATTTCGAACAAATTATCGTCCTTTTTATTCTGCTTTCCATTTTCGCTTTAAATTATTTTGTCGCCGAAAAGCTGGCCCTCCTGAATTTATTTTATCTCCCGGCGCTGATCGCGGGATTTGTCCTGGGCAAACGAAAAGCTATGCTGACCAGCATCTTCAGTGTAGCGGCTGTTTTATTCTACGTGGTGATCAACCGCGACAGCTTCCAACCGACTCAGTCTGTCACTTCATTTTATGTCAATCTCATTGCGTGGGGCAGTTTCCTGATCCTGTGCTCCATCATTGTCGGTCACCTGCATGAAGAAAATGAAAAGAAAGTGGCGCAGCTCAAAAGCGCTTACCTGGGCATCCTGGAAATCCTGTCCAAGTATATTGAATCTTCAGATACCTACACCCAGGACCATTCCGTGCGAGTTGCAAACTATGCCACCGAATTGGCCGAAGTCATGATGCTCCCGCCGCAGGAGATTGAAAACATAAAAGTTGCGGCGCTCCTGCACGATATCGGCAAAGTGGATATCAGCACCACACTGATCGACAAGGCAGCCTCGTTGAGCCACGAAGAAAAGTATCTCATGGACAGCCACACGGAGCGCGGAGCACAAATCCTGTCTTCGGTTGCCAGTGTCTTGGGGGATGCGATTCCGCTGGTGCGGGCGCACCACCAGTACTTCGATCAGGATAAACAAAAAGAGTCGCCCCTGGGCGAAATGCCATTGGGAGCGCGTATTCTGGCCGTTGCCGATGCCTATGACGCAATGACAACCGACAGACCCTATCGTTCGGGCATACCCCCGTGGAAGGCGTTTGAAGAATTAGAACAGTGCATGGGTTCTCAGTTTGACCCCGAGGTCGTAGAATGTTTCAAGACCGTGCTCTTTCAGCACAGTGGCACCCATCTGATCCTGTCCGGCAACAAAGCTTCAACATCAGTCAACTAGCTTTGCCCGGCCATCTGACTTGTCCATCATCGTTTTGATTTTTTCCAAAAAGGCATCCGGATCGCTTGTGCCCAGCGCAATCACCTCACCGGGGCAAACGGCGCTTTTGTCTTTGGTCAGGATGTTGGATGCAACTTCAAAAGCCGTAAGCGCAATACCATTATTTTCCAGAAATTGTTTGGCCGGCAATGACACGACCCTGGTAAAGATTTCGACGATCATGGTCGAATGGACGACCAGTCTGGCTGCGGCCAGGCCCATCACTTTATCATGCAGGATCAAGCCGGATTTCCCTTTAAACTTTTCCAGGGCATCCCGCAAAGGACGCAGGCCGCCACCGACAGCGGAATAGATCACTGTGTCACCTTCCAGGAGCGCCAGGGAATATCGCGCAAAATCAGGACTCAACATAAATATTTTTTGATCGGGTTCCTGCTCAGGTGTATCAGCAACGCCCACGTCAGATTCCCTAAAAACAGGACCAGAATCAGTTTGGCAATAAATGCGGCAGTCATTTGCATAAAATAATAATCAGACACGATCAGCCAGGGCAACTGACAGGCAAAAGCCAGCATGACGGAAGGAATGATTTTCAAGCTCTTGCTGAAGAAGACGCCGGTCATCCATCCCAGAATAACGTTGCCGGCCAGCAGATAAGGATTCCCCAGCCAGAGAGCTGAATAGAGCGAACCGGTCACCCCCGCAACGAGTCCGCCTGCCGGGCCGAAGCTTATCGCAGCCAGAAAAATGGCCGCCGGAAAGAAATGGATCTTCCAACTTTGCGCAAATGTTATATGGATCAGACTTAAAAGACACGGAAGCAACACCAGCAGGCCGAAGGCCAGGGCGACCCGTCTGTGCGACTTAAGACCCGTCACCGATATAGAGGAATTCATCATATTCCATTTCCCCCTTTTTAATTTTGATTTTACACGATTAAGGATTCTTTGAACAGTTTATTTTACAGTCCATCATGGAGAAATTATGATTGCATCATAACGGATTTTCTTCGCATGATGAGCAACGCCCTGTTTATCCAGCCGCCGGTTGACGAAACAGGCCAATCATGTATAATTGATCTATCGAACGAACCTTATCCATAAGGAGCACAAATGATCAAAAAAGCGTTTCAGGATTATTACCCGGACCACTTCAGCCACTGTTATGGTTGCGGCCGCCTCAATGAACACGGCATGCAGATTAAAAGTTACTGGGATGGAGAAGAAACCGTCTGCGTCCATGAGCCCAGGGATTATCATTCCGCCGTCCCCGGTTATGTTTATGGCGGACTGATTGCCTCGCTCATCGACTGCCACTCCATGGGCACGGCCGCCGCGGCCAGATATCGCGCGGAAAATCGGGAGATGGGCAGTGATCCTGCCCTGCGCTTTATGACCGCTTCGCTGCACGTGAATTACTTACTGCCCACACCGTTGGGCGGTCCGCTGGAAATCCGCAGCACGATTAAAGAAATGAAAGGGCGTAAGGTCATTGTGGAATCGAGGTTAATTGCCGGCGGCAAGGTCTGCGCAACAGGCGAAGTCGTCGCTGTCCAGGTGCCGGAGCACTTAACTCCGACGAATATGAAGAAATAAAACTTTCCGGATCGATCTGGAAGAATGCCGGCCCCATCTGTGCCGGACCGCATTCCCCGGATGAAGAGAAATACATGATGTTACGCGGCAACCAAGCTGCAACAGATTTCGGACATGACTCATTTGGGTGATTCATTGGGCGCCGCATTACCCCCGGATAAATCATTCAACGGTTTTTCAGGAGGGGCTTCGTCTCCATCTTTCTTCCCGTTAACAGCATCCTCTTTTTTTTCGGAAACATTATCTTTATCTTTTTCTAAAACAACATTGTCTTTCTCTTGAGATACACTTTCTTTTTCTTCAGGATCAATGTCTTTTTCTTCAATCACCTCTTCATACGCTTTAATAACCATTCCGCGGCGCACCATAATTTGATAGATTCTTTCCGCCCGGCTGGCCGCGTATCGGGAATTGACGTCTGGATTAAATCGTCGTGGATTGGGCAGCGCTGCGGCAAGTTCCGCGGCTTCCCGCGCGCCTAAATTCCTGGCGGATTTGCCATAATATTTGCGGGCGGCGGTCTCGATCCCGAATAATCCATCTCCCCATTCAGCAACATTCAAATACAATTCGAGAATTCTTTTTTTGCTCAATTGCTGCTCGATCCGCCAGGTCAGGATGGCTTCTTTGACTTTTCGAATGGGATTCTTGGCCGGCGTCAGGTATAAATTTTTTGCCAGCTGTTGTGATATCGTGCTTCCACCGGCTCTAAACGTTTTCTTTTCAATATCTTTCTCCAGCGCCTTTTGCATCGCCTCAAAATCAAAACCTTCATGCGACCAGAATTTATCATCTTCTGCGATAATAACCGCTTTCATTGCATAAGGGGATATTTGCGCAAGGGGGACCCAGGTGGCAGAAATATTTTTTTTGATGTCTTTTGCCCGCCAGGCATCTTCCCGATACTCCATAAAAGCGGTTTTGCCGGGACGATTCTTCTGGAGATCAGCCACGTTTGGATAAACAAAATAACGGCCGATGTCGATGATCAGAAAAGCAAAGGTTGCAAGAACACTCCATATAATAATTTTTTTCCAGTAACGCATCATGATGACTTTCTCTTTTTTTAGTCGTCGCTTCCTATACCGCATTAAATAATAATGCAAAATATATTTGACAGGTCATTTTTTTTTTAGTATGCCTTACCGTACGAAGCTTGTGGAACGTTGTTTGAGGTTAATCTTCGTTTTCTGTGTGCAGTAAATTATCCATGAGATATCTAGAATTGGCGGCATTGAGTCGCAATCTGTGCACCGTTAACAAAATGGGCCCCCCCGCAAAAAAGGAGGTACTTCATGATGAAACGGCGGATAGTAGTATTTTCGGGATTATTTGTTCTTTTCTTGTTACTCTGTTTCAATACCGGCGCAAATGCTGCTCAATACAAGGTTAAAAAAGGCGACAACCTTATTACCATCTCCAAACACCTCGGTGTCAGCGTTGCTGAAATCAAAAAAGCCAATCATCTTACCGGCAACAAACTTAAACCCGGTCTGATTTTGTCGGTCAACAAATCCGGCAACAAAAAAGGCTCAGCTTCTTCCGCTAGTGTAAAAAAATCAAAATCTCAACCAACAGCTTCGTATAAAGTCAAAAAAGGTGATACCCTTTCCTCCATCTCGAAAAAAACAGGCATTCCCGCAAAACAAATTGCCGCGCTAAATAATATTCATTCAAAGAAACTGCAGGCCGGACGCCATCTGATTTTATCAAAGCGAATCCACGAGACATCCGTTGCATCTGCAGACGATGACAGTGAGGATTTATTAGATGAGGAAATAGACACTGAACCGTCTGACGCATCCAACAGCATCGCCTATGATGCAAAAACAAGTGAAGAGCTTTTAGGTAAATGGGGCAGTGCTGATGAAAGAAAATTATTTATTAAAGTCGCAACCGGTTTCCTGGGCGCTCCTTATCGATTAGGCGGCGCTACGGTCAAGGGGATTGATTGTTCCGCCTTTGTCCGAAAAATGTATGAGTTTTTCGACATCACACTTCCGCGCACCGCCCGCGAACAATCCGTCGTCGGTGTTCGCGTGGACCGGAATGATTTAGTTGAAGGCGATCTGGTTTTTTTCCGGACCAGAAAACCGATCGGTCACGTGGGCATTTACATCGGCAATAATGAGTTTGTTCATGCTTCCTATAAAGCCAATGCCGTCCGCATTGACAGTCTGGATCAACCCTATTTTCAGAAAAGGTTTCAACGAGCTGTCCGCGTAAAAGGTCTGGATAACAAAAAGGGCACCTGATCACAGGCCATCCGGCACAACATATCTAAAAAAGAGGCGTGAACGCCTCTTTTTTTTTAATGCCGTTTTTGCCGGTTGATTATCCCGTGGGTTTATTATAAAAGAAGTTCTTGCCGTTCTGTTCGTTAACATTTAACAGGCTGATTTGACGACTTTAATTAAGGAGGATCTTATGAAAAGGACAGCATCTATCTTTGTGAGCATTTTGGTGCTTGCGTTTTTATGCAGCGGTTGCCTGGTCACGGAAAGCAAATATCTGAAGAAATCAGAGGAAGCGGCTTCTCTGGAAAAGGAAAATGCAAGTCTGAAAAATCAGGTTCAGGATCTCACCAGAACCAGCAACACCTACCAGGAGCTCCTGAAAGAAATGAAAGAGGAAATCGCCAAGGGACAAATTACCCTTAAGGAACTCAAGGGCAAACTGACGATGGATGTTGTCGACAGCATCTTATTTGACACCGGAGAAGCCAAGGTTAAAAAATCCGGTCTCAAGGTCCTCAACCGGGTCGTGGACGTGCTCAAGAATGTTAAAGATAAAAATATCCGCGTTGAAGGCCACACCGACAATGTCAAGATCGTCAGCCAGCGCGTTAAAATGTATCCCACCAACTGGGAACTTTCCGCGGCACGCGCCATCAATGTCTCAAAATACTTACAAAAGAAGGGTATTGATCCTAAGATTCTCTCGGCGACTGCTTTTGGAGAGTACAAACCTGTCGCGAGTAACGCTACCGCCGAAGGACGCGCGAAGAATCGCCGGATAGCAATTATCCTGTTGCCGAAAGATTAGGAGAGTTTCAAAAAAACAAACTGTATCAAGGAAAATCAGATGGGGAAAAACATTGTTGAAAAAATCCTCGCCGGTCACATCGTGTCCGGCAATCCCGCGCCCGGCGAGGAAATCGGCATCCGTATTGATCAAACCCTTACCCAGGATGCCACGGGTACCATGGCTTACTTGCAATTTGAAGCCATGAATATGCCGAAAGTTAAAACGGAACTGTCCGTAAGTTACATTGATCACAACACGATTCAAATCGGTTTTGAAAACGCGGACGATCACCGTTATCTGCAAAGTGTCGCGCAGAGATTTGGCGTGGTGCTTTCACGCGCCGGCAACGGCATCTGCCACCAGGTGCATCTGGAACGATTTGGAAAGCCCGGAAAAACCCTCATCGGCTCCGACAGCCACACGCCCACCTGTGGCGCGCTGGGCATGATCGCCATTGGCGCGGGCGGTCTGGACGTGGCGCAGGCGATGGCCGGCGAGCCATTTTATCTTACCTGCCCGTCCGTCGTTAAAATCAACCTGCTGGGCCGTCTGAAACCCTGGGTTTCCGCCAAAGATGTGATCCTCAAGGTATTGGAGATTTTCACAACCAAAGGCAATGTCGGAACCATCTTCGAGTATGGCGGTGAAGGCATCGCATCACTCAGTGTTCCGGAGCGCGCCACGATCACGAACATGGGAGCGGAATGCGGCGTAACCACCTCGATTTTCCCCAGCGACGATCTGACAAGATTATTTCTCCGTTCACAGAAAAGAGAAGTGGATTTTACCGAATTAAAAGCGGATGACGACGCGGCTTACGCAAAAATAGTGACTATCGACTTATCGCAACTGGAACCCCTGACCGCCAAACCGCACAGCCCGGATAACATCGGCACCGTGCGCGGCATGAACAATATCCCCGTCAATCAGGTGTGTCTGGGCAGCTGCACGAATTCCTCTTATAAGGATTTGGTCACGGTTGCTAAAATTCTCAAAGGCCGCGTGGCGCATCCCGATATCAGTTTTATTCTGGCGCCCGGCTCAAGACAGGTGCTTGATAATCTCGCCCGCGACGGTTATCTGGCTGACCTGATTGCTTCCGGCGCTCGACTGATGGAAAACGCCTGCGGCTTCTGCATCGGCAACAGCCAGAGCCCGAAATCCGGCGCCGTCTCCCTGCGCACATCGAACCGCAATTTTCTGGGACGATCGGGAACCATGGACGCCGATGTTTATCTGGTCAGTCCCGAAACAGCCGCGGCAGCGGTTATCACCGGCCGTTTTACCGATCCACGTGATCTAAAAATGGAATATCCACAGGTCCTGATGCCTGAAAATCTAATCATTGACGACAACATGATCATTCGACCGGATGAAACACAACAGAACATCGAAATTTATCGCGGCCCGAATATCGGCGCTCCACCCGCCAATTCAGCATTACCCGACACTCTATCCGGGCAGGCCACGATCAAAGTCGGCGATAAAATCACAACCGATCATATCATCCCCGCCGGAGCGCGGATGAAGTATCGCTCCAATATTCCCAGATATTCGGAATTCGTTTTTGAAAACGTGGATGCCTCTTTTGCCAAACGCGCCATGGCGCTCAAAGACGCGGGAAAGCATAACATAATCGTGGCCGGCCTGTCTTACGGGCAGGGATCGTCGCGCGAGCATGCGGCCATCTGCCCGATGTATCTGGGCGTCCGCGCGGTCGTGGCCAAATCGCTGGAAAGAATTCATGCCGCCAATCTGATCAACTTCGGCATCCTGCCTTTGACCTTCCGCAAGGAGAGTGACTATGACACCATCGACCAGGGAGATGATCTGGAAATTGCAGAAGCCCGGAGTGCGATCATGGAAGGTAAAAACCTGGTTGTACAAAACAAGACCAAAGGCACGACTTTTGAGGTAAGCTGCACATTATCGTCAAGACAAAAACAAATCATCCTGGCCGGCGGCGCGCTCAATGTCCGCAGCCATGAATAAAATTAAAAGGGAGTGACAATCTTTCATGACAAATAAAATTAAAGTAAAAACAACCCTCGTCGAAATGGACGGCGATGAAATGACCCGCATCATGTGGCAGATGGT
>CAYULE010000097.1:0-8484 GCA_964445385.1 uncultured Smithella sp. | reverse complement strand
CCGCCTCTCTGTTATAAGTCGGGGCAAAGCAAAAAGGAGGTTTTATATGCCAGAAATTATCAATATTCATGCCAGGGAAATACTGGATTCCCGTGGAAATCCCACCGTCGAAGCGGAAGTCACCACCATATCAGGTTTTACAACCAGGGCAGCCGTGCCTTCAGGCGCTTCTACCGGCGAGCATGAAATGCTGGAATTACGTGACGGCAACAAGAAAAGATACAACGGAAAAGGCGTTGAAACTGCCGTTAAAAACATTCTTCACAAAATCGGACCGGAAATCATCGGTATGGATTGCCGCAGACAGCGCGATATCGACTTTGCAATGATCGAACTGGATGGAACCGCCAACAAAGGAAAACTCGGAGCCAACGCCATCCTGGCCGTATCCATGGCATGCGCGAAAGCGGGCGCGGAAATATCCGGCCTGCCGCTCTACCGATACCTGGGTGGCGTAAACGCCAATGTTCTGCCCATCCCTCAGTCCAATATTTTAAACGGCGGCCAGCATGCCGATAATAACGTCGATATTCAGGAATTCATGATCATGCCCGTGGGCGCACCCAATTTCAAAGAAGGCATCCGCATGAACGCGGAAGTTTTCCATGCTTTGAAGTCTGTTCTAAAAGCCAAAGGCTACAATACCGCCGTCGGCGACGAAGGCGGATTCGCGCCGAATCTGAAATCCAATGAAGAAGCCCTGTCACTTATTATGACAGCCATAGAAAAAGCCAATTACAAGGCCGGTAAGGACATCATGATTGCGCTGGATTCAGCCGCCAGTTCCTTCTACGAGAAGGGCAAATATATTCTGGCCGCGGAAGCCAAACCGCAGAAATCCGCTGAAGATATGGTGAAATTCTATGCCGATCTCGTCGCCAAATACCCGATCATTTCGATTGAAGATGGTCTGGCTGAAGACGACTGGGCAGGCTGGAAGTTGATGACGGATGAACTGGGCGGCAAAATCCAGATTGTCGGCGACGACCTTTTTGTCACCAATGTCAAACGTCTGGAAAAAGGAATCGAACTGGGCGTGGCCAACTCCGTCCTGATTAAACTCAATCAGATCGGTACCCTGACAGAGACACTCAACACCATGGAGAAAGCCAAAGAATCCAGCTACACGTGTGTTGTCTCTCATCGTTCCGGCGAAACCGAAGATACCTTCATGGCGGACATTGTGGTGGCCACTAACGGTGGCCAGATTAAAAGCGGTTCGCTGTCCCGCACGGAAAGATTGGCCAAATACAATCAACTGATGCGCATTGAAGAAGAACTGGGCGATTCAGCCCAGTACCTCGGCAAAGCGGCGTTCTACAGCATTAAAAAACCGGCAAAAACCGGAAAGAAAAAGTAAGCAAGCATAAATGTTTCTTTAAAAAGGCCGTCTCCTTGCAATAAGGAGACGGCCTTTCTTATTTTGTGTATTGTCTATCGCTTGTTTATGTTTGCCGTCTAAAGGAGGAATTTGAAAAGGCGGCGGCGTAGAACTTCCAGTTGCGCCCTGTTTTCTGTCATGCTGTATGTGACTTCTTTTCTGCCACCTTTTACTTCTTTCGTTTGAGAGATGATGATTTCGGCATCTTCCAGAAATTTGATGGCATTTTGATAATTGGCCTGGGAAAGCGCTTCGGCACGCAATATTTCTCCCTTACGAAACATCCGGTCTCCCAGGGGCCGGATCTTTGCCAGCCACTCTCTTTGCGTCAGGGGTTTTTTCTTAAGATAAACCAGGCTGCGAATCACAATCCAGCAGGACTCCAGATAGTTGTGAATCAGTCCGGCAAAAGGTTTTAATTTCGCGCCGCCTTTGCTTTTAACTTCTATCCAGACTTCGCCTTCCCGCTCAGTGGTAACGATCATGGATCTCGCATGCAGATAAGCAAGCACATCATCCACTTCCTCCACATCATCCCGTCTCTCATCGAAAATAAACTCATTCCATAAAAGCCACTTCAGATATTTATAGTCTCCCATAATCTTGGCCAATGATGTGACATCCTCGGGGTGTTTCGTCATGGAAGTCGCTACAAAACAAATCGGGATAAAAAAATGCAGAATGTTATTTTTATAATATTCAAGATTCAGTCTTTTCGCATCGGTCAGCGTATAAACGACCTCCTGCATTTCCTCTTCTTCTTCATTCGCTTCAATTTTGGAAATGATGTCCGTCGCGTTGAAAATGTTCAGAGCGTCGGCAATCGCTTTATCCCGATGCGCAAAGGTCGCGGCAAATTTTACCTGCCGGGTAGATAAAAACTCATAAAATTCGTTTAAAATGCCGCTTAATTCTTCAAAAGATATCCCGCGCCGGTCATGGCTTAAAAGACCGGAGGCCACCAGCGAAAACGGCGTGACCACGGAGACTTTATTAATCTCCTGAACGACTTCATACCCTATTTTCCGATAAAGGTTCTGACGTTCATCCAATGTCATCTGTTCCATGGTTTTATCCTGCGCCGCCAGGTAGTCTTTCATGATGATCGGCTCGCCGATATTAATATAAACGCGGCCGTATCGTTTACGCAGGATCTTTGTACTTTTGATTATTTCAGCGGCATTCTCCTGTACCTTGGGCGCGCCGGACAGTTCTTTGAGATAGGATCGCTCCTCGATGACACGGTCATATCCGATATATACCGGAACAGCCGCCAGATTCTCACAATACTTTTCCTGATAAGCCTGAATAATCATCGATAACAAACCGTATTTGGGCATGACCATTTTCCCGGTCCGGCTGCGGCCGCCCTCGATGAAAAATTCCAGAGGAAGTCCCTCGTGGAGAAGTGTGGCCAGATATTTTGAAAATACTTCTCCATATACTTCATTGCCACGGAAACTGCGCCTCAGGAAAAACGCTCCGGAGCCACGGAAAATATACCCCATGGGGAAAAAAGAAAGATTGTTGCCCGCCGCTATAAACGGCATCTGAATATTATTCCTGTAAAAGATGTAGGAAAGCAGCAGATAATCAATATGACTGCGATGACAGGAAATGATGACAAAGGGCATTTTCTTGGACAAATTACGAATTTTGGCCAGCCCTTCTGAATCAATGGACAGTCCGTCATAAACGGTATTCCAAAGCCACGTCAGAACTTTCAACCACAGTTCTATAAACGTCTCCTGGTAATCAGCGGCAATTTCGTAAAGATAACGGCGGGCCTCTTTAACGACAATGGCTCTGTCTTTCTTTGTTTTTTTCGCGTATTCGTCGATAAACCGGTTAACGTTAGGATCATGCATGACCATGCCGATGTGTTCTTCGCGAGATTTCAACACGGGTCCGACAACCGCTGTTTTCTCTTCTTCAATACGGTCAATCAGTTCTCCGCGCAATTTGTGAATCATTTCGTCATCGGGCAAATTCCTGCTACCGGACAAATAATCAGCCAGATTGACCGGTTGGGTCGGGATGACAAAGGCTATGCTGGAAAAGCGGATAAATGTAATCAAACGCCGCAGCGTACCGGTATGTTCCATCTGCCCGAAAAGGATATTAAACAGGCTTTCGTCTTCTGTTTCCCGGCGGCGTCCGTAAGCCACCAGAACCGGCACAACAAATATGGGAAAGGATACTTTGCTTTGAAGATCGATCAGACTGGCCAGCGCATCCTGAGCGGAACGGCTTTCAATAAATTCCGACTCTCCCAGGTGGATGATAATGCTTTCTTTCCCGGCAACTTTTCTTGCCAGAAAATCCAGTTTACCCTGGCGTGTGACTTGATCCTTGCGGAAACGGCGTAAAAACGACGACCAGAAAAATTTCATCATCTTGGACAGGGGCTGCCAGAAAGACAAGTTTACACCATGACTATATACCGGCATGGGCAGACCCTTACGTCCGGCAATTTCGGCAACAATCAGGCTGTTGAGCTTGCTTCTCTGCTTAATGGCATAAACAACAACGCCCTCATCGGCAAGCTTTTTGAGAGCGCTGGCATCTTCATCGGTAATGGAAACACGTGAAAGATAAATTTTGGCCGGACGGAAACGCCAGAAATTCTGGTTTTCATAAATACAGCCGGCATAATACTCATCTTCCTGATGATCAGCAACGATTGGCGCATTTTCACTCATAAGTAATCCGGTTTCTGTTTATGTACTATCTGAAAATGAGAGGTTGAAAACTAAAGTTCCTTTTTCTGAAACTCATCTGGAAAACGTTCACTCATATAATCCTGAACGTAAGCCCGGACATCGACAGCGTTGTTATAAGACATCGCCTGTATGAGCAACTTTTTTGATTCTGCAAGTGTTGATTGCTGAATAATTCGCTTAATCCGGGGAATCGCCAGATGATTCATGCTTAACTCATCCAATTGCATTCCCAAAAGAATCAAACAGCAAAGAGGATCCCCGGCCATTTCTCCACACATGGCCACACGAATTTTTTCCGCATGAGCCTTATCCACAATATCCTTGATCAGTCTCAAAACGGCCGGATGCAATGGTTCATAAAGGTATGTCACCCTTTCGTTGGATCGATCAATCGCGAGGGAGTATTGAATTAAGTCATTGGTGCCGATACTGAAATAATCGACTTCCTTTGCCAGTTGATCGGCAATGACGGCGGCCGCAGGGACTTCGATCATCGCTCCGATTTCCAACTGCTCGGCTATCGGCACTCCCTGCGCTAAAAGTTCCTGACGGGTTTCCTCCAGCAGACGCTTTGCTTCACGGATTTCTTCAATGCCGGAAATCATCGGAAAAAGAATTTTTACTCTGCCCAGCGCGCTCACACGCCAGATGGCTCGAAGTTGTGTTTTAAAAATCTCCAGCTCTTTCAGGCAGAAACGAATCGCCCGCAATCCCATTTGCGGGTTTAATTCTTTAGCCTGTTTCTGGTATTTGGTAAATTTGTCACCACCCAAATCAAAGGTGCGGATGGTTGACCACAATAAATTTTTCTCGTTCACGACCTGGCGATAATTATTAAAATGATCTTCTTCCGTCGGCAAATCATCCCGGTAGATATAAAGAAATTCTGTCCGATAAAGCCCGATGTACTCCGCTCCGTGAACAATCGCCGAAGGAATCTCTTCGATAAATTCGATATTGGAACCGATTTGCACCTGGTAATGATCTAATGTCTCGGCGGGCAGCTTGGCATATTTAAGATACTCGTCTTTTGCGTCGTCATAATGACGCTTCTTTTCTTCGTATCTTTTGAGCATGTCGGGATAAGGATTAACCACCACGAGTCCCGACGTTCCGTCCACAATGATTTCGTCACCGGTCCGGACAAAACGTGTAATATTATCCAGCCCGACAACAGCAGGCAATTCCATCGACCTTGCTACAATGGCTGTATGCGATGTACGGCCGCCGCTGTCGGTGGCAAAACCGACGATCTTATCCAGTTTCATCTGCGCCGTATCAGCCGGCGACAGATCGTGTGAAACGATCACCACACCGTCATAGCCGACATTCCAGACCGTTTCATGCTTTTCGCCGGACAGATTACGCAGGATCCGCTGGACAACATACTGAACATCGCTGATACGGCCGCTGATATAAACATCTTCCAGACCCTCAAATATGTGTTTGTAGTGATCCAGCGTCATACGCAATGCCCATTCGGCGTTGACACCTAGAGTACGGATATATCGGATGGTGCGATTGACAAACTTTTTATCCGATAAGAGTAAAATATGAACATCGATAATATAAAGCGGCTCGGTCACTTTTGTTTTTTTCAGATTTTCCTGAATTTCCAAAAGTTGATGTGATGATTCTTTCAGGGCTTTCTTGAAACGTTCGATTTCATGGGGGATCAAATCGTTGTTATTGAGTTTATAAAAAGATACCTGAGCATCAAGCGGATCAAAACGGTATGCTTTTCCGATCACCACTCCCGGAGAAACGCCAATTCCCTTAAGAACAAATGTTTTTTTCCCTTGGTCAGTCGTCATGAGCTGGTTTATTCTTCTCCAAATTTATTTTCAATCAACGCTTCGATCTCATCCAGCGCCTGCGTCGCATCAGCACCCTGAGCTCTTACTGTTATCATACCGCCCATCGGACAGGCAAGGGTCAATATTCCCAGAATGCTCTTTCCATTAACGGTTTGTCCGTTGCGTTCAATAATGATTTCCGCACGATACTTCTGAGCGATGCGGACAAACGACGCTGCCGCCCGCGCATGCATTCCCAGTTTATTTTTTAATTTAAATGTTCTCATTTCCAGCACATCAATAATTCCCTCAATGAAAATATCATAAATAGAATCACCGCTCCATATAGAATATAAATTTGCGATATGCCTTTTTTAATCATAAACCAGCATATTAAAATAACAGCCAGCGAGGCTCCGGCGATAACAAGGCGGGATGCTTCTTTTAAGGCCGAATAGCCATCCTGCACATACCAGATACCGAAACCAGCCAAAACAATCAGAGACAACCATCGAACATTGGCGGCAATGCGGGGTAAATCCATTTTACGGATAGACTCAATTCCCTGCTTTCCCCGCCGGTAACCTTCAATAAACCCCTTCAATCTCACCCAGATATGCGCGGGTGTGTAGATCAGCATAAAAGCCAGGGGGGCAAAAATCCAGCCCAGCCAGGCTATACTTACTGCAAAAATCCCCGCGAAAGGTCTGAGTGCACCCCAGAAAAATGTATCTCCAATCGCAGCATAAGGCCCCATCATACTTTGTTTAACCATGGTAATGGATGATGGGCTGCCTCCATCCGGCCGTTCTTCTTCCATCCGGATAATCGAGCCGATCAGCGGAGCAGATAAATACGGATGGGTATTAAACATCTGCAAGTGCCGGATCAACATTTCTTCTTGATCTTTTCCGGGTAGCTTTCTTTCCTGCAGAAGCGGAATGATCGCATAAGCGAAACCAAGATTCTGCATTCGTCGAAAGTTTAACGTGGTATGAATGAAAAAAGATCTTAAAAAAACTTTAGTTAAAGACCCGCTTTTCATTTTTTTACAACTCCAAACGCATATATCTTGATTATATTCCTACTTTTATGTGCCGAAGGAACTAACATAAATGACAAGCTAAGTCAATTTAATCACGGAAATACTCTTTCACATCGACATCAGTTACAAAGTCAAGTCGATTAGCCTCCTCTCTCCCTGTTTCCACATCAGCATTTTTTTAAAGCGGACGACAAAGGCCAGCCTGAAAGTTACCCTGAACGAGCAATCAGATAAGTTAAAATGATCCATCTCATCCGTATACTTTATTTTTTCTTGACAGGTGTTTTTTTTGCTGTTAAGGACACGCCGGTTTTAATATTATTGGCGACTGTGGATATTTCTTGTTTAATTCTCTTTTTCCGCAACGTCTAAAAATTTCGCGTATATTTATTATATAAGGGGGTTCTTTCAAAATGCTTTGTCAGACAGTAAAAAATGGTGTGGAGTGCGCTTTTATGAGCAAAAAAGGCTGTGGCTTCTTCGGCGGCAGCTGTGTTGTGATAATCGACAAATGCGGTGATTGCAGTAAAATTTTCGAATACGAAACAGGTAAGTATTGCAAGGTCTATCCGGATCCGAAAAGCAAATGGATGACCGGCAACTGCCCGACCGCGACGCACGTTAAAATTGAGATTAAAGAAACTCAGAAGATTAATCCGCTTAAAGCTTCTAAAAGAGCCAACAAGAAGAAATAACCAGTTCTGCTCTCCAAAAGCTAAAAAAGCCGACAATGATCGTTGTCGGCTTTTTTAGCTCATGATCTTTCTTATTTGCTGTAATTCCTTTTTAATGAAGATTAATTTTTCCTGATGTACGTCCGGGAGTACTGATTCTTCATCGCCGCGCATCTTCATCAGCTGTTTTTTGGCGCCGTTGATCGTAAACCGCTGCTGGTAGAGTAAATTGCGAATCGTTAACAATTCCTCCACATCTTTTTTTCGATAGAGCCGCTGGGCTGACTTCGTTCGCACCGGTTTGATCGTTTTAAATTCCGTCTCCCAGTAACGAATGACATAAGGTTCAACGTTGAGTATTTTGCTCACTTCTCCAATACGGAAATAAGCCTTTTCGGGAATTATGTTATCCATACAATTCCTGAATCCTTAAGGAGAAAGATATCTGCGAATCTGAAATATAATGAAGCTCCCCCCTCTAAACACGAGCGGGGGGAGCCTTAAGTTTCCAGAATCATCAGCACAGTTAAATGAATTTATTAACCGTTTAGAGATTTTCGCAATACCTGGGAAGATTTGAAAGTTAAAACCCGGCGTGCGGTAATGGAGATTTCCTGTCCAGTCTGGGGATTGCGACCGCGTCTGGCGCGTTTCTCTTTCACCATAAAATTTCCAAAACCGGAAATTTTGACTCTCTCGCCTTGCGCAAGGCTGTCTTTGATGATGTCAAATACGGATTCAACAATATCCGCTGATTCTTTTTTGGAAAAACCGAGTTTTTCGTAAACGTTCTGAATAATATCAATCTTTGTCATTTCTTTTCCTCCGTTTTAACGTCAAGTAAACTGTTAGGCTCTTATTTTTG
>CAYULE010000096.1:1365-8540 GCA_964445385.1 uncultured Smithella sp. | reverse complement strand
CTTTTGCTTTTGTCCCGCAATGTTTGCGGGGCGACCAGTTTGACGCGCGGTGAGATGCTCAGGTAATCCTTCATGTCCTTGACGATTCTTTTTTCAATGGTTTGCAATTCTTTGACGCCGCCCGATTCGCTGAAGAATTTATCACCGACTTCCACGTGCAACTCAACGGAATCCAACGCTCCGACTTTATCGAGAATCAACTGGTAGTCCGGCTCGACGCCGTCAATAGCCTTGAGAATCGCTTCAATCTGAATGGGGAAGACGCTGATGCCGCGGATGGTCAGCATGTCGTCACTTCTTTTCAGCACACGTTCCATCCGGATATGCGTGCGGCCGCAGCGGCAGGGCTCGGGAATCAGGCGTGAAATGTCGCCGGAACGGTAACGGACGAGTGGAAAAGCTTCCTTGGTCAGACTGGTAAAAACCAGCTCGCCTTCTTCTCCTTCAGGCAGGGACTGGCCGGTTTCGGGGTTGATGGTTTCCACGAGAAAATGATCTTCAAAAATATGCATCCCGTGACGGCCTTCCAGGCATTCACAGGCGATGCCCGGTCCCATCATTTCCGACAGGCCGAAGATATTGAGCGCTTTGATGTCGAAAGCATTTTCTATGGCGTCACGCGTGGCATCACTCCAGAGTTCCGCTCCGAAGATACCCACCCGCAGTTGCAGGGATTTCATATTCACGCCCATGGCCGCACCTTCTTCGGCCAGATGCAGAGCGTAGGATGGCGTGGCGCAAAGGACGGTCGGGCCGAAATCCTGCAGCAGGAGAATTTGCCGCTTGGTATTGCCGTCGGACATGGGAATGACGCTGGCGCCGATTTTTTCAATCCCGTAATGCAGGCCCAGACCCCCGGGGAGCAGGCCATAACTAAAGGCGTTATGGACAATATCGTTTTTGGTCAAACCCGCGGCAACGAGGGAGCGGGCGGTCAGGTCCGTCCAGGTTTCTATGTCGCGCTTCGTGTAGCTGAACACGGAGGAACGGCCGGAGGTGCCGGATGACGCGTGCAGACGGACGATGTTGCTCATTGGAACCGCGAACAGGCCAAACGGATAATTATCGCGTAAATCCTGACGGGTAATGAAGGGGAGCTTTTTCAAATCGTCAAGGGACTTGATATTGTCGGGGGAAATTTTAGCGGCGGTGAGCGACTTTTTATAATAGCCGACGGTGTGATACACGCGTTGCAGGACTTGCTGGAGTCGTTTGACTTGCAGAGCTTTCAATGCCTCGCGCGGCAGGGTTTCAAACTCCTCATTGTAAATCATGATGGCGTCTCCCTTTCTTCAGGTCATGGATATCAGGCCAATGCCTGTGTTAACGGGTTTCATAAGATTGTGTAAAGTGTAGCTTGCTTCTATCAGCGAGTTTAACAAAACTTTCCGTCTGTGGCAAGAAGCTTTCCGAGTTTTTCCGGGATGCAATAATGGTAATATTTGTAAAAAAAACAAATTATTCTTTACGGAGACCGACCGGTTGTGTTACGTCCATTAAGAAGCTTTTTTGTCGGGGATTTCTTCCGCAAGTGTAACAACCTTCTCAGGTTTTTAGAAAAGATGAAACTCACTATCAGCCGCAAATTATTGTTGGGTTATTTATTTATGGCGCTGTTGACCGTATTGGCCAGCGCATACGCGCTCGTCAGTCTTCAAAAGCTCAGCGGCGTGGCTCACAACATCACCAATCATAATATTGTTTTAATGGAAAACTCCAAAAAACTAATGGATATCCTTTTGGCCCAGGAAAGCGCCGAAAAAAAGTATTTAATTTTGAAGGATCCTGAACTGGAGCAGATTTTCTGGAAGCGAAGCAAAGAATTTGACGCGGAATTAGTCGTCATGCGGCAGCTGAAGCTTGATCTGAAAACGAAAAAAACAGTTAACGAGATTGACGCATTGCAGAAACGCTTAAGGGAATTGTTCTCGGAAGAAGTATTAATGATGCAAAAAGATCAAATCCAGGAAGCTCAAGCCATTTCCGATATGGCAGGCAGGGCTACCATCGATGAAATAGCGGTAAAACTCCGGGGCATTCAGAAGGATATGGATCAAGCCATCAATAATGAAATGAACCTGATTGCCAGGCAGGGCTTAAGGGACGTTCATGTGGCACTGGGATTAGGTTTGTTGAGCTTAATTCTGGGGATTACGCTGGCGCTGATTATCAGGCGCAATATTTCCAAGCCGTTGCAACAGCTGCAGAAAGCCACCGCCTTGATTGCAGAGGGCAATTTGGATCAAAACATCGAAGCAAGACGGGATGATGAAATCGGTGCGCTGGCGAAATCTTTTGCCCATATGACCAAAAGGCTCAAGGTCCTGGAAGAGCTGAATCTCGACGCCAGTCCACTGACTGGTCTGCCGGGCAATCTGGCGATTGAACATAAGATTGATCAATTGCTGATGCAGGGGAAATTATTTTCTTTATGTCAGGTTGATCTTGACAATTTCAAACCGTTTGCCGATAAATATGGGTATGCGTGGGGCAGCGAAGTCATTAAGGAAGTTGCCGATATGCTCTCGGGCTATATCAGCGAAGCGCAAACGAAAGGAATTTTTCTCGGCCATATCGGAGGGGATGATTTTGTCCTCATCGGGAATCCGGATGAAGTTCAGGCCATCTGTAAAAGGTTGGTGCTTGATTTCGAAGGCCGTATCCTGAGCTTCTACGAACCAAAGGACGCGCAAAACGGATATTTCATCGGCAAAAATCGTCAGGGAATTATTCAGAAGTTTCCGTTGATTACCGTTACGGCGGCCATTGTTACCGATGATGGTTCTCGCTTTAGTAATCCGCTGGATATGGCCAGGCTGGTGGCGGAATTAAAGGAATACGCCAAAATGATGCCCGGCAGTAATTATGTGACGGAGGAATTTGTTGAAAAAAGAAAATTATCACATCCGCAGAATTTACAAAGTACTTTGGAGCTGAATGAGTGTTAATTCATCCTAAAATCCTGATATATTTGATGATCATGGCCATTATGCTGGCGGGTTGTTCAACGAAAGCGATTACGGGAAACGCCAACGAACAAACAGGTCATGCGGCCAAATCCACCGGCTTTTTCAACCAGGAGCCTTCGGATAAGGAGCTGTTTGAAGAGGCCCTGTCCCATTTAAGTAATAAAGAAAAAGAGCCGAATTATATTGAAGGAAAAGCCAAACTGGAAAAATTATTGACACAATATCCAAGAAG
Source organism: uncultured Smithella sp. (assembly GCA_964445385.1). Taxonomy (GTDB): domain Bacteria; phylum Desulfobacterota; class Syntrophia; order Syntrophales; family Smithellaceae; genus UBA8904. Next base: position 5,339 of record CAYULE010000096.1, on the reverse strand, counting down.
CAGGTGGAGCGCGACTGCCCAGGCTTTGCTGTCGGGACTGGAAAGGATTTTCATACTGGAGGCTCAATTAAAACAGGAGAAGCAGACAAGGCAGGATGTCCATTTAAAATTGACAAAAGAAAACGAAACTTTAAAAGATAGCTTAAGAAAGATAGAGGGAAAATATTCAGCGGATATAATCAGATTGCAACAGGAAAATGAGCAGTTAAGAAAAGATATTCAACGTTTAAAAAACCTGGAGATTCAGTTGGAGAAAAGAGAAAAAATGCTGCGCTGAATTAATATGGATTTCCAACACAAGCTGGATGTAGTGATTTGTACTGATCGAATGCTGAAACTGGTTAGAACAATCTATGATCAAAAAGCTTAAGACAAAAGATATTCAAAAGGGAATGTATATTATCTTACCGGATAAATGGTTTTCTCATCCCTTTCTGAAAAATGAATTTTTGATCGAATCTCAGGTGCAGATTAATAAAATGATCAAGGCCGGCATTCAGGAAGTATCGGTCAATGTCAGCAAAAGTCTTCAGGATCAAAAAAGAACCCCTAAAGAAGAAAAAATCATAAAAAAGAAACAGGATTCCGTCCTGCCGCCCGAATTACGGGAGGTCATCGCCGATCAAAGAATGCCGCAGGAAAAAAAAGCAAAACTGGTCCATCAGCACTCCATTGTCATGATGAACCGGTTGATGGATAATCCTTCCGTGGAAAATATCATTGAAGCGAAAACAGGGATTGCCGATATTGTGGATCTGATTCTCACCGACGACATGACAAATAAACATCTTCTTAATATCACCTCTCATGATTACAGTACTTATGTTCACTCCGTTAACGTCGGTGTGCTGGGAATTTCCATCACTAAAAGATTATTTCAGCATTCAACAGGCCATAACATGCATGAACTGGGAGCGGCCTTCTTTCTGCATGATTTGGGGAAGGTCAACGTTGATCTTGATATTATTAACAAACCAGCTGTCTTGAGCGACGATGAAATGGCCCAAATGAAAAAACATCCGGAATATGGTTATGAGATATTATCACGCACCAATCAATTAACAGAGGAATGCCGCAATATTGTTCTTCATCATCATGAACGCAATGACGGCACCGGCTACCCTTTGGGCTTAAAGGGCGATGATATTCATCTTTATGGCCGGATATGTTCGCTGGCCGATGTTTATGATGCGCTCAATTCGGATCGTCCTTATCGCAATGGATTGGCGCCTTATGCCGCGCTGAAATTAATGAAAGAAGAAATGCTGTCCCATTTTCAAAAAGATTTGTTTGAAAAATTTGTGTTACTATTTTCCTGAGGACGCAGTAATTATTTCCCAATGATTAAAACCATCAAAATTACCGAACTCAAACCGGGTATGTACATTAATCTGCCCAGTGCCTGGCGTGCCCACCCGTTTTTACGCAACAGCTTTACCATTACGTCCCGGAAGCAAATTCAGAAGCTTGTCGATTATGGGATTCATGAAGTTAATATTGACGATGTTAAAGGTTTGCCGCCTGATTCGGTTATTGAAGAAGTTGAAGAACTGGAGAAAGATTTTTCTGACGAATATAAATTTATTGCGGAAAAATTAAATGAAGTACTGACGGATAAAAGCCTGGAACCGGCCAAACGGGCTGAAGCCATCCACGTGCATTCCGCCGATATGATGAGGAATCTCTGGGAGAATCCGACAAGTGAAAAAATAGCACAGTTTAAAAGCGGTGTGGTTGGTATTGTAGACTTGGTTCTATCCGATGATGCCACAAATCGACATTTATTAAATATTACATCCTATGATTATGACACGTTTGTTCATTCTGTTAATGTTGGCGTATTGTCCCTTTCTTTGTCCAAGGTTCTTTTTAAGAAAGAAAACAAACATGATATGCATGCTCTTGGCGCGGGTTTTTTTCTCCATGATTTGGGGAAAATACGCATTGATGAAGCCATTATTAACAAACCGGGGAAACTGACCCCGGAAGAAATGGCCACGATGCGCAAACATCCGAGCATGGGATTTAAACTATTGCATGAAACGAAACAAATCAGCGAAGAAAGCCGGCTGATTGTACTGCAGCATCATGAACGCTATGATGGATCCGGCTATCCCCGCGGCATCAGAGGTGATGATATTCATGTATATGGGCGAATATGTTCCGTGGCGGATGTTTATGACGCACTGGTTTCCAAAAGACCTTACAAAGCTCCGTTAAAACCATTTGCCGCGCTGAAATTGATGAAAGAAGAAATGCTGGGTCATTTTCACAAAGATGTTTTTGAGAAGTTTGTTATGTTATTCAAATAGTTACCTGCCAGCATGATTCCAAAAGCCGTTTTAACGTCAATGATGGCACCGCTATTCAGCAGCTCGACCGCCTGTGTGAAGCTTGTGGGGATGACTTCAATAAATTCGTCTTCATCGGGCGTCAGAGGTGCATAAGCCAGATCCTCCGCCAGGAAAAAATACATAAATTCATTGCAGTAACCCGGCAGGAGATATCCAGCGAAAAGCTGAGACATTTTTTTCGCCTGATAGCCGGTTTCTTCGGCCAGTTCCCGTAACGCGCAGTCAGTGGGAGATTCTTCCCCTTTATCCATTGAGCCGGCGGGAATTTCCAATAGATTCTGTCCGGTGGCATTGCGGAATTGACGAATTAAAAGCAGTTCTTGATGATGGTTGACGGCGACGATGGCCACGGTGGGCTTATGGTCAATCCAGCTTTGTCTGGTTGTTTGACCACTTGGCAATAAAACGTCTTCTTCCCAGACTCTAAATATCTTGCACGAATAGGACTGTTTCTTTTTATTCTCCATGAACTGCTGATTCCACTTCAGTTTGTTTGTATGATCGAGAGCAGGTGTTTTTCAATTTCCTGTTTCGGCAAGGCGCCCACAAGACGCTCAACAAGCCTGCCTTCACGGAAAAACAGCAAGGTGGGAATGCTGCGAATGCCGTACTGGGATGCGGTAGCCGGATTTTCGTCCACATTCAGTTTTACGACCTTTACCCCATTGGCATAGTCCGATGCCAGTTCATCAATGACCGGTGCAAGGCTCTTGCAGGGGCCGCACCAGGGTGCCCAGCAATCGACCAGCACGGATGTTTCCGTGTTCAGTACTTCACGGGCAAAGGAGTCATCGGTGACCTCGATGGGTTTGATATCCTGTTTGGCGATAACAAGCGGTTCTCCGCATTTACCGCAAAGCGGTTTTGCATTAAGGCGCTCTTCCTGAATACGATTTTTAGTGCCACATTTCAGGCAGCGAATAATCAGATCATCCAAAGGAGCATGGCAATGGCCGCACGTAGGACGACCCTGAAATTTTTGTTTTGGTATGCGATTTTTAGTGCCGCAGTTCAGGCAGCGAATAATAACATTGTCCGGCATAAATATTTCCTCATAACCCCGAAGACATTATCTCTTTTTTCATTCTAAAAGGCAAATTATATCGCAACACTAACTTCGCGGGGCGCTAGAACGCGAATTAATTCTGAAGGCTGCATTTTCGCCAGCAGGCCCCGGGAACCGGCATTAATCAGAATTTCCGGTAAGCCGGCAATGGTCTTTTCCATGTAAATACTTAAAGGTTTTTTGGTGCCAAACGGAGATGTTCCGCCGACCATGTAACCCGTATGCTTCTGGGCGACATTAGGTTTGCATGGCGTAATGGATTTAACGCCCAGTGCGCGGGCCAGCGCTTTGGTGGAAACTTCTTTATCCCCGTGCATCAGGATAATGAGAGGCTTCGCCGTTTCGTCTTCCATCACCAGCGTTTTGATTACGCCATGTTCATCGACGCCCAGCTTTTGTGAGGATACCCGGGTGCCGCCGTGTTCCTCATAGATATAGGTATGCAATGAAAAATCGACTCCTTGTGCTTTCAGAGCCAGAATAGCCGGCGTTGTTGGTATTTTTTCTTTCGACATGAAATAAGTATAATGATGCCTGATGGGAAAGGCAATGGG
>CAYULE010000096.1:0-1265 GCA_964445385.1 uncultured Smithella sp. | reverse complement strand
TTGAAATCCAGTGTCGCAAAATAATCGTCCACCGTCTCGGCGCGACGGATTTGCATGATGGAACCGTCTTCCCGTAGAAGCAACTCGGCGGAACGGAGCTTACCGTTATAGTTGAAGCCCATAGCGAAGCCATGAGCTCCGGCGTCATGGATAACAACAATGTCCCCTTGCTGCAGTTTGGGCAGCATACGGTCAATAGCAAATTTGTCGTTGTTTTCACAAAGAGAACCTGTGACATCATACATGAAATCGTGAGAAGAATTCTCTTTGCCTGGAATCGAGATGTGATGGTACGCGCCGTAAAGGGCGGGACGCATCAGGTTGGCCATGCAGGCGTCCAGACCGGCAAATTGTTTGTAAGTGTCCTTGATATGCAGGACGCGGGACACCAGATAACCATACGGTCCGGTGATATATCGTCCGCATTCCGTGAAAAGTTTGATCGGCGCCAATCCGTTGCCAACAATAATCTTTTCATATTTTTCTTTGATACCCCGATTCATGGCGGCTAGATCGATTCTCTCCTGCTCTGGCCGGTAGGGAATTCCGATACCGCCGCCGATATTGATAAATTCAAACCGGATGTTCAGCGCGTGAGAAATTTGAACAATCAACTCGAAAAGAATCTCGGCGGTCTCCACAAAATATTGCGCGTCCAGTTCATTTGAGGCCACCATGGTATGAATGCCGAAACGCTTGATGCCTTTGTCGCGGCAGATCCGATAACCTTCAAAAAGTTGCTCACGCGTGAAGCCGTATTTTGCCTCTTCAGGATGACCGATAATCACATTACCTTTTTTCAATGGGCCGGGGTTATAACGGAAACAAATCAGGTTCGGCAAGCCGGCGCTTTTTTCCAGATAGTCAATGTGACTGATGTCGTCCAGATTAATGATGGCGTGTAGTTTTTTAGCCAGCAGAAAATCTTCGACGGGCGTATCGTTGGATGAAAACATGATCTCTTCACCGGTAATACCCGTCTTTTGCGCCATGACTAGCTCCGCAAGTGAACTGCAATCCGCGCCGAATCCTTCCGCGTGGAGCATTTTCATCAAATAGGGATTGGGCGCGGCTTTGACGGCGAAGAACTCTTTGAAGCCCTCATTCCAGGAAAAGGCTTTTTTAAAGGCGCGCGCATTTTTTCGGATAGCCTTTTCATCATAAATATGAAAAGGCGTCGGATATTTTTCAATGATTTTTTCAATCTGTTTTTTTGTAAAAGGCAGCAGTTTTACCGGCATGAAAATAGGGCCTCCCTGTATCCA
>CAYULE010000095.1:0-8601 GCA_964445385.1 uncultured Smithella sp. | reverse complement strand
TTTTAACTTATGACAATGACTGGGAAACCTTTTCGATTGCGTCCCGAAATATTGAAATTACGAAAAACATTGAAAATTTATGGTGTAGTTCTTTTACAAACTTTACAATTGGCCGCAACCTTTACAAATATTGTATTTCCGCCGGCTTATCGGATGTAAAAATGTATCCCGGTACAAGCGTCATCACTGATTTTGAAACAGCGGATAAGGTTTACAATCTAAGGGAAACGGTTCGAAAGGCGATTGCGGCGGGTCTCATTTCCGCAGCTCAAGGACAGGGTTGGATTGCGGAACTCATCGATAGAACGGAAAAAGACATTTTCAGGGCAGAACTGACTTCCTACATGGTCGTCGGGAAGAGTATCAAATAATTTTAACCCGGTTAGAGGGTTGTGAAATACAAGAGAAATCGTTGATCTGGATGGCAGTTAAATTGTCTTGACAGAAAAAAGCGTAATTCTTATACTCCAGCCGAACATTAGTTGACTTTAATACTGATGATGAATTCTGTTTCGCACTGAGCAACTTATCCTGCACCCTGACATTAATTTTGGATAAGGCTAGAATATTGTAACAAGTCCGTCTTATTTCCGAAGGAGTATGATCATGCGCTGGAGAGGTGAACGCGAAAGCGATAATGTCGAAGACCGCCGGGGCATGTCTGTTTCTCGCGGCGCAAAGGTCGGTGGCGTAGGCGGTCTCGGCTTGGTGGCTGTTGTGGTCATCAGCATGCTTCTGGGTGTCGATCCGACGGCCCTGTTGCAGGTGGTAAGTCAGAGCACAACTTCATCCTCTGTATCCACGGAGCAAAGTGCGCAGCCGGCTGCCAATGACGATATGCGTAAATTTGTTTCTGTTGTTCTGGCAGAGACTGAAGACGTCTGGAAAGATACCTTTCAAAATTCGGGAAAAACCTATGAAGAACCGAAACTGGTTCTTTTTTCCGGAGCAGTTGAATCTGCTTGTGGTATGGCCGATTCGGCCGTAGGGCCCTTTTATTGCCCTGCCGATCACAAGGTGTATCTTGATCTAGTTTTCTTCGATGAGCTTCATTCCCGGTTTGGCGCCTCCGGTGATTTTGCTCAAGCCTATGTCATTGCTCATGAGGTAGGCCACCATGTGCAAACGCTGTTGGGCATTACACAGAAAGTAGCCAGACTTCAGTCCCGGGCAAGTCAATCCGACAAAAACAAATTATCCGTAATGTTGGAATTACAGGCGGATTGCCTGTCCGGCGTGTGGGCTAACCAGGCCCAGAAGAAGCGCAACATTCTGGAGACCGGGGATATCGAGGAAGGCCTTAACGCCGCAAGCGCGGTCGGCGATGACCGTATACAGAAAAGGACAAGGGGTTATGTGGTTCCCGACGGCTTTACACACGGCAGTTCAGCGCAACGCGTCAGCTGGTTTAAACGTGGATTTGAGCGGGGCGATATCCAGGCATGCAATACGTTTAATGCGGATCGTTTGTAGTATTTTTCAACCAAAGAAACATGGAGGGCAGACATAACTTAAAGGAGGTGACGGGCAATGGCAGATGACCAGTGGGACGCAAAGCAATACCACGAGGTGAAAAAGGGAGATACCCTTTGGAAAATCGCGGAGAAGTTCTATGGAGACGGCAATCTCTATAACAAAATATTCGAGGCGAATCGCGACATTCTCAAAAATCCTGACGCAATTCAAATAGGACAGAAACTGCACATTCCATGATCGACAAGATAATGTAAGTAACAATTAATCTTAGTAAGTGTATCCATCTTCAATTCCAATGTCTGAAAAATGAAAGGAGAATCCATGAAAAAGAATCTTGTCAGTGTATTTGTAATTATGTTTTTCGCGGTTATCGTTTTTGCGGCCTGCGGCAAAGCCGATAAGGCTCCGGCTGAATTGGCCATTAAAGCGGCTGAAGAAGCCGTCAATACCGCAAAGACTGAAATCGGGAAAATTGCCCCGGATGAAGTCGCTGCCCTGGAGAGTGCGCTGGCATCCGCCAAGGACAAGCTTGCCAAGGGTGATTTCAAGGCTGCTTTAGCTGAAGCACAGGGTCTTGTCGGCAAAGCCAAAGACGCTATAGCGGCAGCGAAAAAGAAAACCGAGGAGCTAAAAGCAAAAACCGAGGAATTGACCAAACAATGGACGGATATGAGTCAGGGGCTTCCCAAGATGGTTGAGGCCATCCAAAGCCGCGTGGATATTCTGTCTCAAGCCAAGAAGCTGCCGGCTGGTTTGACCGCTGAAAAATTAGTGGAAGCAAAATCTGGTCTTGCAGCGGTTAAAGAGGACTGGGCCAAAGCGCAGGATAGTTTCAAATCGGGAAACGTAACCGATGCTATTTCCGCGGCAACAGCCGTCAAGGAAAAAGCCGTCAAGGCAATGGAAACTCTGGGAATGACTGTTCCCGCAGCAGCTAAATCAGAAAAATGATTCAACCGGAAAGGGACGTATTCTCGTTTTCTTTTTTTCAGGAAGTGGGTACGTCCCTTTCTTTTTTTAAATAAAGATCGCCCAGGGTGTGGAGCAGGGCGTGAAACGCTTCATGTTTTCCCGCGCCAATCCTGGAAGCTTCAATTTTCTCAAAACCCTCAAATAATTCATCTTGAGTTTTCTCAGTCAGCCGATCGTCGGCCATGGCAAAAAGAATGTTGTTTTCCTTGTCGATGTGATCAGCAAGCAGTGCTATGTAATCCTGCGCGTTTTGCGCAATGGCTGCTGCCGCTGACGCATCCTTCAATTTGTAACGCTCAAAAGCGTCTGTAATCACACGGATATATTTTCGGCCCATTTCATGTTCAAAAAGCATAACGGCAATCGGGCCGTCATGGGGAATGCCGGCTTTCACCAGCGCCGGAAACAAAAGCTCCTCTTCTTTTCCGTGATGGCATTTATCAACAAAGACTTTCAAAAAATCAAGGATACTTTCAAAGTGTTCATTCTCGATATAGCCCTGGGACTTCAGTTGTCGGCTGACTTCATCTAGAATGCGAAGCATCAACAGAACACCTTCATGCTCTTCTTTCAGTTGCTGAGTTGCTTTCATCATTATCTCCTACAGACTTACATATGTTGTTGATTCTAAGTTGGTTTCCATGGTCCAGACCGAAGCCCTGCAACCGGTTATTCGAAATACAATCAGCGCGTCTTCACCGTTCTGCCCCATCAGCGGCTGCAGCCAGGGTCTGGCTTCGAGGATTTCATTCTTTAAATTCTCATCATTTGCAACTTGCGCGACGCCCTCTACCCTTACCTGCTTATCCGGACTGTTGAAGCAAAGTTCAACCTGTTTGTTTTTAAGCAGTTGAGCGTAAAGCGACTTGAAAGTACCCGTATGGATAATGATACCCTTTTCATCTGCTCTGTAGATGAACATCCCACGCACTCGCGGCTGATCACCTTCCAATGTAGCAAGATGACAGCCGGGATTCGCATTTAAAAATGACAAAATTTCATCTCGATTCATTTTTATCCCTTTTTTTATAAATTGGTTTCCTTGATGTTCCAGTCACTTTTTTAAAAGGTTTAACCTGTTTTTGATGCTGTCGGCCTTGTTTTTATCACCGCGTTCAAGATAATGGATTTGCAGTTTGTCTAAATAAGCCCAGAGCGGTCTGCGCCATCCGCTGGCTGATGAGGTGGAAATACCGATTTGTAAAATTGCCTCATCGGAAGGTAAATACCTGACCCAGACCCCACAGGCAATCAGACGGGATAGCGGATCGTCTATAGCTGAAATTTCACGGGAAGCTGAGGCTGCATCCTTACTGGCAAAGGCTTTCAGGACACCTTGATAACGATACGGCAATGCTTTCATCTCCACGGAGGAAAAATCACCCTGTAAAAAACGGCAATAGGCCATATCAGCAGCGTGAGGTTCCAGCCGGTAGAGCTTTTCAAACTCGCTTGCGTCAAAGCTTTCCAGTGAAGCGGTATGCAGGGCGTATTTCGTCAAGTAGGCAATCGTTAAAAGACTCAAATCATTGCCGGCGGCAATTTCTCTTCTGGCTTTTACAAAATGGGGTTCGGTGGATTGTTCCTTACCAGTTAGAAAACTGGTTTTGTATTCGTCCAATTGCCTGGAGGCGTTGTCCTTCCAGACGGGAGCCGGCGCAACCACGCCACAGGCACATATTAAAAAAGCAAACAATAAAAATAGTCGTTTTTTCATGGGACTTTAAACTCCGGAGCTCTTTTCGACCCGACTATTGCGTCCAGTTTCTTTACGAGATCATCCAGTGTCTTCACGACATCGTCGATATCAGAACGCAGAATATGGAAATCTTTCATGCCTTCCGCTGCGTCTGTGCTTATATTGTTAATATTATCAACAGTTTTATCAAGTTTTTTCAGTTTACTGACAATGTCTTTAAGGATGATGTTGACTTGTGGCAGAGCGCCGTCCTTTCCATAGACTTCACTATCTGTCTTATCCGCCATTTTATCCACTTTTATGAGAATACGGTCGACGTTAGCTGTAATATCTTTGAGCTTTTTCAGAGATTCATTCAGGGCTCTGACACTCTCCTCATCGGAGACAGCCATTTCTACGAGAGATTTTTTAGAGGCAAGGTTTGTTGTAATTTTTTCGGCATTGCCCAACACCCGATTTAAATTCCCTTTGGGATCCGATAAGTTGCGAGTTAAATTCTCAACGTTATCGGCAATTTGTGTAACTTTTTGCAAAACAGGCTCAATTTTGGCTATGGCGTCATTTATATCATTGACAATAGTAACTTCCGGAATCTTGTCCGCGTTCAGTGGCAGACTGGTCAAGTTGGTTGTAATAACGACAATTCGGGCAGAACCGATCAGCGGTCGATACAAAATAAAGGAGCTATCCGATCTGATCCACTTTACGTGGCGATGAGGTATTTTAATTTCAATAAGAACAATCCCTTTATCATTGAGCTCCAGCGCCTTGACTTTGCCGATATTAAATCCGGAGAAATCCACCGGCATCCCTACGGTGAAGCCGTCGCCGGATCGGGATGACAAGGTAAAGGTGTGCATTTTTTCAAAAACGCCTTTACCCTTGGCTATATATAACAAAGCCGCCAAAATAATAATGGCTGTACAGCCGATAAAAAGTCCAACTTTTAATTCACGGCTCAATGTCATAACCCACCATATTTTTCTTTCATCCATTGATAATCATATATATGACAGGATAAGAATAAATCGTCAATTTTTTTCAAAGCAGTCGTGATAAATTCAATATCTTTCAAATGAGGAATAATTTTAAAAGGCTGATCAATCAGGATCATCGCATCATGCACCATAGCCGCTCTCAGCAGCATCACACAGAATCTCTCTTCATGATTTAATGCCGGATTACGCTTATAGACTATATGAGCAAGACCAACGCGTCCTAAATATTCAACGGCCATCTGTTGAGCCTGGCGACTCGGCATATCTTCATGATATTGCTTGATCAGTGATATATTCATATAAACAGGCTGATTGGAAATCAGGGGGACATCCACGGAAACCGGAGCCGCCTGCAAAGGATGGTCGTGCAGAACCTGCTGCAGTGACTGATTAAGCGCCTGCTCGCTGTCAAATAAATTTAGAGTAATTTTGTTAATAATGACAGCACCTCAATAATCAATATGGCCGAAAAAACATTAACCATGCCCTGGGCTACAACAATGGGTATACTGGTAAATTCATGTGACGCCCGCAATCCGAAACGGATGGGTATCAACGTGACAAAAAAACCATAAACGGCGCATTTGAACAGAGCAATTAATATATCAGAAAAGTTGGTTGAATCTAATATAATTTTTGTATAAACGTCCATACTCATTCCAAAAATCAGCCATGAAAATAGAATGCCACTAACGAGCAAAACAATGGAGAAAAGACTACTCAAGAGGACAATGGAGATGATTCCGTTAATGACGCGCGGCGCTATAAGATAATCAATAACGTCAATGCGGAAAGTTTCCAGCGTTTGTATTTCTCTGTTCACCTTCATCACCGCCATTTCCGTATTGATTGCGGAGGCGGATCGCAGCGTAATCAGTAATACCGTTAAAAACGGTGATAATTCCGTAACGATCAATCCCATTAGAACATGACCGAAGAAACCGCTAAGTCCGAATTCTTTTAACAACTGAAAAACAATACCAATCAGGAGTGAACCAAAGATAACCGAAACAACTAGAAAAACAGGTAATATTTGCACAGAGGTGAAGTAGATCTGGTTAACCAAAACTTCGCGCATGGCGCTCGAATAAGTTTTCCGCCGGAAAATACGGATGAAAACCTTGCCGGAAAACACGATGGTATCGGCAAATTCCGTCAACATCTGGATAACTAGATGTCCCAAACTTTCCCAGAAAGAGATCATTGTTTGCTCCACGAAGTGAGTCTTATTCTAACACAGGATGAACTAGACTTCAAATCACCATTAATCAACAAACCGAAGGTAAGATAATGCGAATTAATACTCGTCCCTCGGCGGTGGGTTAATACGTTTTACATTGACAAATATACGCTTGTCATTATATTCAAGAAAATTAAGAAAATATGTCATGCGGGAGTGAAAACCGGTTGCCGCATGAGTTTGTTTTGGAGGATAAATATGAAAGAATCAAATCGTAAAACATTTTTTATGTTCTTAATGGCCTTTCTGGTCGCTTTTTTTATAGTTTCCCTGGTAGGAGTTCTACGATCCTCGTTTACCACCTCGGGAGCTCCGGAAATACCGGCGGCTGAGGCGGTTCCCTCCCTATCCGACACAACCAATAAAACACCTCTTTCTTTTTCTGATCTGACGGATCGTGTCAAACCGGCTGTTGTGAATATCAGCACCTCCAAAACTTATAAAGGAGGGGGCGGTTTGGGTCAACCATTCGGCGGTTCGCCTTTTGGAGACGAATTTTTTGACCGTTTTTTTGGCGATATGCCCCGCAGAGAATTCAAACAGCGCAGCCTGGGTTCGGGATTTATTATCAGTGCCGACGGCTATATATTCACCAACAATCACGTTGTAGAAAAGGCGGATAAAATTCTTGTAAAAATATCCGACGGCAAGGAATATGAAGCAAAAGTCATCGGAACAGACGCCAATACGGATATCGCGTTAATTAAAATTAAACCGGACAACAGCTTGCCGGTTGCGGAAATAGGCGATTCTGAAAAAGTCAGAGTCGGAGAATGGGTCATTGCGATCGGCAACCCCTTTGGTTTGGATGCAACAGTAACCGCTGGTATTGTCAGTGCCAAGGGACGCGTTATCGGCGCCGGGCCTTATGATAACTTTATTCAAACCGATGCCTCCATTAATCCGGGCAACAGTGGCGGACCATTATATAATATGGAGGGAAAAGTCATCGGCATTAATACGGCCATTGTCGCCCAGGGGCAAGGTATCGGGTTTGCCATTCCTATTAATATGGCTAAAAGTATTCTGGCCGATCTTAAAACAAAAGGTAAGGTGACGCGCGGCTGGCTGGGTATATCCGTTCAGGATATTTCAGAAGACATTGCCAAAAATTTGAATCATAAAAACAAAAGCGGCGCATTGGTCTCAGATGTTTTCAAAGGCGATCCGGCTGACAAAGCTGGGATAAAAACTGGAGATATTATCACAGAAATTAATGGAAAAACCATTAAAGATACCCATAGCTTGCTTCTAACTATCGCTTCATTGCACGTTGGCCAGAAGTTGACGATAAAAGCACTTCGCGATGGAAGGGAAATGATTTTTAATGTCACAATAGCGGAACGCAAAGACACAGTGGCAATGGCAGCCGAGAAATCGGGAAAAGGATATTTTGGCATTGCGGCACAGGAAATTACAGCGGAGATGGCCAGACAGTTAGGTATATCGCGGGAAGGCGTCATCGTCACCGAAGTTCAAGGCGGCAGCCCGGCTGATGAAGTCGGGATTCAACCACAGGATATTATTGTTCAGGTTAATCGAGTAAAAATTATTTCAATCAAGGACTTTAACCGGGAGATTATAAGAGCCGCCGCAAAGAAAAGTGTTACTTTACTAATTAAACGCGGCAGATCAAGTTTCTTTGTGGCTTTGCGGACAGAATAAAACTGGTAACCCATTGAAAAAAAATAAAAAGGCAGGCCATTTGGTCTGCCTTTTTTATCATAGACAAAACTTCACAAAAGAATTATTAAAATGATCATGAAACTTTACGATTATTCAGGCGTGATTCACCTGCACTCATCTTTATCCTTTGACGGCCACGCACCGATGGAAAAAATTATTTCAGCCGCCGAAAAAAACAGTGTCGATTTTTTATTATTGACGGATCATGATCACCTTCGGGCAAGAGACGACGGATGGGAAGGCTGGCAGGGTAAAACCCTGATCATTGTCGGAGAGGAAATAGCGCCGCGATTTAATCATTATCTGGCTTTTAACATAAAAGAGCCCATTACTTTTCACGATGACTCAGAAGGAAGAAATCCACAAAAATATATTGACGCCGTAAACGATCAAGGAGGCTTCGGTTTTATCGCCCATCCTGATCATGAAGGAACTGCAATGTTTCACGTGAAACATTACTGCTGGAATGACTGGAAAGTGATCGGCTATTCCGGAATGGGCGTCTGGGACTTTATGACGGACTGGCAAAA
>CAYULE010000094.1:5448-8822 GCA_964445385.1 uncultured Smithella sp. | reverse complement strand
AAAAAGATGGATTCTTAGATCAAGACCATATTCTTTGCGAAAAAATGAGTCGACCTTATTGAATTGTTTTAACCTTCCGAGCCGCGCCAGTTCTTTGACATCGCCGCCCGCGCAAAATCCTTTGATACTGTTTGCGTAAAACAGAACAAACAGACACTTTTCGTCAGACTCCGCTTGATCCAGCAACCTGTCAATGGTGTCGAGCATCTCTTCGCTGAGGCTGTTGATGGTTGCGGGACGATCAAGGATAATGGACAATCCTGACTTTGAAATACGCGGCAAAACATATTTATCGCCTGAATATTTTTTCACCTGTTAAGATACTCTCTCTTTCCGAAAGTGGAAGTCCACAATGCATCGTGGGATGTCTTTGAGGATGTTCGTGGAAGGTGGAACCGATCAGTAAAAACCTTCTCCCTTTCTTACGAATCAGGAGAAGGTTATTACCCGAAATGCTTATTCTACTTTTTCAGCAAATCACGAATTTCCGCGAGCAACACCTGGTCTTGGGTCGGCGCAGGAGGTGCTGCCGCTTTACTCTTCATAATCATTCCCAAAAACTTGACAATAAAAATATACAGAGCCAATGCAATAATCAAAAAATTGACAATTTCTCCGATAAATAATCCATAAGGAATTTCTTTGCCATTGACTACCCATTTCCATGCCAGATAACCCTTTTCACCGGGCATGATCAAACTGATCAACGGCATGATGATGTGTTTGACCAGAGAATCAATAATCTTACCGAATGCGGCGCCGATAATGACGGCTATGGCCAGATCAACAACATTTCCCTTTAATGCGAAATTCTTAAATTCATCAAGCATTCCGGATACTTTTGTATTGATTTCCATATTTTCTCCTTTCGATATTTTTTATTACTGGGCCTTGGACATTTCCTCGTAAATTTGTAATTCAATAACATAAAAAAATGTTTCATATTGTTCTTTTCCCAACAAACGGCGTAGTTCCCAACCATCGCTTGTTTTCTTCTCCGTCGTCACCATGAGGCTCACTTCGCATTCCTTCCAATCAAGCCTTTTCACGCGAGCATTCGTTTTTGTCCGCCAATCATCTGAAACCACAAAATCCGAATTGACCTGGTGATTCATTTCGTCGATGGTAACATGGTCACCGATTTTTTTCTTTTTTATGACACTGGCAATGGCCCTGAGAATAAATTTCTCTTTTGCTTCGTAAACATGGGTGTGTTCGTCCGGTTTTTCCAGGGTCTTCATGCCCGGCATTCCCGTCATTCCAAACTCCGAAGCACAGGCGATAAGATTGATCATTACAAGAAGGGTAAGAGACAAAAAAAGTGTTTTTCGGATCACAGTGCTTCCTCCACGTTCATGTCCAACGGTTATCGGCTATTGCCGTTTATCCACCAATCACTTTTTTCCTTGAACCACCAGTGCGACGAATCCGTTTGAATAATGCGTTCAGCCAGCTTTTTACCTTCTTCAGTGCAAAGTCTCTGTAACGCATACTTTATCCATTCATCAGAATATTTATTCCCTAAATCACCATACTCCTTGAGTTGGAGGATAAGCGCAATCTGATCGGCATCTCGTGCAATCCTGGATTCCATGGTTTCTTTCGCGTTGAACTCTTCAATAGCCTGCCGGATATCGTCGCCGAAAAAAAGGCCTTCGGTTAATTCCCTGACGGCTTTGGCTTCGTCAACTTGCACATACTTTTTATTCACATAGTTCATATCACCTGTGCGCGCTTCCGGTAAGTCATGGAGAACACACATCTTCAATACGCGAAGTTCGTTTAGCGATGGATTGAGCTTACACAGAGCATAACCGATAAATACCGTCCGCAAAACATGCTCCGCAACCGACTCTCTGCCGCTGCCGAGAAACTGGTAACCGCTACGGGGAGTTTTGCAGAGCATTCCCACTTCAAACAAGAAATCAGCAATACTCTCCATTTCACCCCTTTTTCAGCACCTTGATGCGGTTGCCCATCATTTCCGACATTTTTCGAATTTGTATTTGCAAAGAGGCAATACTGTCCGGTCTTGAGCTTTCGATTTTTTCGAGTTGACCCTTCCAGTGCTCCAGAAGGTCGATTTCATTTTCCCTTAATTTCTTTTCAAACCGTTCCTGATACTCTTTGATAAAAGCGGCGGATGAATCCATCTGCGCCATTTTGCGCCCTCCTTGATATTCTAGACATGATTGCACGGCATTATATCATTCGCTCATAAACATGCAACAAGCAATTTACAAATGATAATTTGACAGTCCCGCATAAATACTATAAGGAAACGCCACAAAAACATACAGGAATGGTATAATTATCACATGGGCTGTAAACCAAATCCCGAAGATATCGCCGGCGGGCAGGCAATTCTCGAAGGCGTCATGATGCGCCATGGCAATAAAATTGCCGCCGCTGTAAGAAGGCCGGACAAGGAAATCGTTTTTCAAGAGCGTGAATATATTCCGCTGACCAAACGATACAAACCTTTGGGCTGGATGTTCATCCGGGGTACGATCAGTTTGTTTGAAATGATGATCGTCGGCATGAAATGCCTGATGTTTTCCGCGGAGGTCGCTCTGTCCGAGGAAGAAAAAAAACCTCAGGGCTGGGAACTCTATGTTTCTTTCGTCATCAGTTTTGCGGTAGCCATTTTTTTCTTTGTCGTCGTTCCGGCTTTTTTCTTTACTAAAATCAAAATTTATATCGATAGCCTGATTCTTTTAAACATCCTGGAGGGATGTGTCCGGCTGGGTATGTTTCTTTGTTTTCTGTCCGCCACGCTTCTGATGGAAGATATGCGCCGTGTTTATATGTATCATGGCGCAGAACATAAAACCGTTTTTGCCTGGGAAGACGGCCAGGATTTAACCATCGAAAACGTTAAAAAATATTCCACCCGCCATCCCCGCTGCGGCACCAGTTTTATTCTCTTTGTGATGATTGTTTCCATTCTGGTCTTTGCCCTTTTGGGACGTCCGGACTTTTTGCATCGCGTAATTTATAAAATCCTGCTCATGCCGGTCATCGCCGGTATTTCCTATGAAGCGATCCGCTTTACCGGAAAATACAGCCGTTTTAAAATGGTGCAGGTTCTCAGCTGGCCCGGGCTCGCGCTGCAGAAAATCACCACAAGGGAACCGGATGATGATCAGATCGAAGTCGCTATTGCCGCGATGAAAAAAGTTATCTAATTTTAATTTTCCAATTTATTTTTTCCGGATATTCTGAGAATAAATATTCTTCACCCGGTTTCAAGCCCGAATACCATTGACTTTTCTCAACAGTTAAAGTAATAAAATCAAGTATTATTTTATTTTTCTCACATCGGGGGCAACTGACAATGAGGAAGACCTTTTATTTGTTTTTTATGCTTTGTG
>CAYULE010000094.1:1594-5348 GCA_964445385.1 uncultured Smithella sp. | reverse complement strand
CGTCTGGACGTGATCAAACATATCATCACCCAAATGAACGGCAATATGATCACCAACGGCAATTACTATCTCCCGGTCTCCAAAACCGAACAAGTGACGATTGACTGTTCAATCATTCCTGTTGTGGAGTTGGATGATCAGACAACGATATTCCTTGATGCGGGAAACCGCTCCAACGATCTTTTGAAAAAAATGATCAGCGACCATTGGAGTAATTTTCATTTAGTCAAAATCGATGTTAAAGATGATATCATCATCACGTTGAAAAAAATATTTGCTAACTCCAAAACCTACGAGATAACTAAGGCTCAAAAACCTCTTTCCATAGGCTCGCCGCTTCCGCTGGACGTTATGGTGGACTGGGTCATCGCCAAAAAAGGGGCCAAAACATCTTCATCTAAAATTCAGGGGTTACGTTTTGTTTATGAAAACAGTCCTTTATTGCCGCGGGCTATTGTGAATTACGCTCGTCAGCATGCACTGATTATCACGGAAATTTCACCAGGAAAAGGTCTTGTCGGCAAACCTGAAGAAATTTATTCTCTGCCGCCCATGCCTGTTCTACCAAAATCATCAGCTAAGGATTTCTCCATCGCTCTGCTCTCGTACTTGAACGTACAGGGAGAAAAGGATGCTGATGTCAGAGTTTTCAATATTGCTCAGGACGGTTATAACCTATCGATAAAAGCGGATTTCGTTGTTACGAATGGCGCAAAGAAAACGCTTCTTTTCTCGCGTAATTTGCCGCCGCAATTTATCAACGTTCTTCAAAAGGCCGGCAACGAACTCATCTTTCTATCCGACCAGGACGAACCCGCCAAAAAACTGGAGAAAATTCTGCGCAGTTTTAATTTTGCCTTTACGTCCGGCCATTTTACTTTTTCCGGTCTGGACAAAAATCAGCCTCCCTATAATTTCGGGTTCAAGGGCACTAAGATTAAAACCGACAAGGACGTCTACTTTGTGAATTTTGATTTTAATCAGGACTTAAGAGGATTAATGCAGGAAACATGGTCGTCAAACATTGTCCAATATTGAGTTTTGCATTGATCGAAACAAAATAATTCTGCGCTGCGGATCATCCTCCGCAGCGCTCTCATTTCTTTAATCCCGCTGCTGCGGGATGAGCGTTATTTCTCCGTAGCTTGCCGCGATATAATAACGTTCATTTCATCCCTCGACAGCCTTACTGCGAGGTGGTTGATTGGATTTCACATATGGTAAAAGCAATAGCCCTTTTGTCGGGTGGCCTCGATAGCATTTTAGCCGTCAAACTGATGCAAAATCAAAATATTGATGTTACGGGTTTCACCTGTACAACCCCTTTTTTTAGCGCGGTCAAAGCGCAGGCGGCAGCCGAGCAGATTCATTTGCCGCTTATGATTGAGGATATCACAGAAGAACATTTACAAATGCTCAAATCTCCCCGCTATGGGTACGGCAAAAACATGAATCCCTGCATTGACTGTCATACGCTGATGCTGAAAATTGCAGGTAGAATAATGGAGAAGACCGGCGCCGACTTTCTCGTGACCGGCGAGGTTCTTGGTCAGCGCCCCATGTCACAGACCAAACAATCTCTTTTTGTCGTCGCTAAAAACTCCGGCTACGCCGACTACATTCTGCGGCCGCTTTCCGCGCAATTGCTGGATCCTATCAAAGCCGAACGTGAAAAAAAAATCGACCGCTCTCAACTTCTGGCCATTTCCGGACGTGGGCGCAAAGATCAAATGCGTCTGGCGGATGAATTTGGAATTAAGAATTACCCGCCTCCGGCCGGTGGCTGTTTACTGACGGACCCAATCTTTTCCCGGCGTCTGCGCGATTTGATGTCTCATTCAGAAGACCGCCAGATCCGTGATTATGAATTATTGAAATACGGACGGCATTTTCGCACGGGAGAAACCGGGAAAGTAATCGTTGGCAGAAATAAATCCGATAATGAAGCCTTGCGCAAACTTTGTGTTGAAGATGATATCATTTGTAATATGGTTGATTTTCCCGGACCATACGTAATCGTCCCTTACGGCAATGAATCGGTAATGGCTACGGCCGCGTCTTTATGCGTCCGCTATTCCGACGCACCGGCTGATATGGAAGCCAGTGTCTCCTGTTCGCATAAAAACAAATCCGTCACGATTACAGCCACGGCCATCCCCAAAGAGGATGCTGAACGCTGGATAATCTAGAGTTCTATATTCTTTTTCCACCCCTGTGTTGCGGACGCAAAAGATCATAAACTGTTTTGACCGGATTAAAGACCATCAGCGGAAGCTCCACAAAGACCGTGTTCCAGTACGCCATTCCGCCGTTCCAGAGCCCGGGCATCTCCTGGGCCTTAATGTGGCGACCTTTTTCAGTTTTTTTACTGATTAAATACGCACTCTGATTTACATAATCATCCAGATTGAATTTTTCTCCCCGATGGTTCTTCGTACAACAAACCATATCGACCGGATTAAAATGCGAAGCCCGCGACCAGATATTCATCTGCGAAGGCTTTCGTTGATCAACATGGGCCGATTCTACGATCTGCAATGTTTGAGATTTGTCATGTTCCTGAACCCAGAAAGGACCGCCACCCGGCTCACCAACATTGCGCACCATCCCGCAAATACGCAGCGGTCGGTTCAATATTAAAAATATCTGTTGTTTTTTTTCTTGCAATGACAACTTTGAAAATCCTTTGGGAAGACTCGCCTTAAGTTCGGACTTACAAAAAACAGCCATCGCCTCAATGTCTTGAGAAGTAAACGGATCTTCTTCCAAATGCCGCAATATCGTAAAGATAGACTGACGCAATTGAAGCGCCAAACCGCCAAGCATTTTTTTGTATGGCAGGATTTTCTTTTGCAGAGTGTCCGGCGCGATATTATCAATGTTTTTAACAAAGATAATATCCGCATCTAACGATTGAAGGTTTCCAAGCAATGCACCATGTCCACCGGGTCGGAAAACGAGACGGCCATTTTCATCCCGAAACGGCATATTATTTTCATCGGCAGCCACCATATTTGTAGTTGGCGACTGCACGGACAAATCAATCTTGAATCGGACATGGTAATGCTTTTCATATCGAGGGATCACCAACTTCAGTAAAGCTTTGACGGCTTTTGCATGCTCCGTTGAAATCGTAAAGTGCAGACGGCAGATTCCTCCATCTTTCACCGTAATACTTGCCGCTTCCTCAAGATGCTCTTCCAGCGCCGTCCTGACCTCACCATTCCGATAGGCATGAAAAGGAATGAGTGCTTTGGGTAACCAGCCAAATTGAAGACCCCTGGAAAGCAGAATATGCTCCAGCAAAGCCTTGACATCTTTTTGCCTGAGCATCAGGCGAACCTTATCTTCTTTTTCCAGCAGAGAATAAAACGGCATTTTTCTTAAATCGGTAAAAAAAGACCGGTCACGTCCGGTATCTCCAAAGCTGCCTTTCTCAGAAGCGGTAAACCACGCGGCAAACATGCGGCTGGCCGCGCCTGACGCCGGCACGAATTTTAATATTTTATATCGATCGGCTTCGGCGTCATAGTACTGAACCAGTTTTTTTCTTTGCGCAGATGTCACAACCCGAATTCCATCACCCGGCGAACAAGGCCTCTCCAGTCGCAAATAACGCGGTCCACTGGAATAAACCGCCAGTTGTTTTTCCATGTCCTGCCTTGAAAGCCCGAGACTTCTCATCTGCCTTAAATCCTGCGGGGTAAAAAAACCGTCTTTTTTCATATCTGCTGCCTTAAAGAAAATCCTTCAG
>CAYULE010000094.1:0-1494 GCA_964445385.1 uncultured Smithella sp. | reverse complement strand
GTTTTCCTGCCTTTATTGGCTTCATGAATCGCGTGTTTGATTCCCCAAACATAGCCGGTGAATATCGCCATTAATAATCCTCCCACGGGCAGGAAGACACTGTTGCAAAACCAGTCATAGCTATCAAGCAAATTTGTATTCAAACCGGGAAAGGTGAAGTCTTTGAGCACGCTGTATCCCAGTGTCGCTGGAAGTCCGACAACAAAAATAATCAGTCCCATACTGAAGGCAGCTTTTTTTCTAGACCACCCTTTTTCATCGATCAACCAGGCCGTCACGACTTCCAACAGGGAGATAGCGGAGGTCAGGGCGGCAATGAACAACAAAAAGAAAAAGAGGACTCCAAAAACACCGCCCAGGGGCATCTGGGTGAAGACAGCTGGCAGGGTTATAAACGCGAGCCCCGGTCCTGCTCCGGGTTCGAAACCTAAAGCAAAGATTGCGGGAAACAAGGCAAAACCGGCCAGCAGGGCCACGCTGGTGTCGAGTCCCGCTACCCACATGGCATTGGTCGGGATTTCATCCTTATCATCCAGATAGCTTCCGTATGTCATAATAGCGCCCATCCCCAGGCTCAAGGAAAAGAAGGCTTGTGCGAGGGCGGCAAGCAACGTTCGGCCTGTCACCTTGCTGAAATCCGGATTCAGGTAATAAATAAGTCCTTCTGCCGCGCCGGGCAGCGTGACGGACCTGACGATCAGAATCACCAGGAGAACGAAGAGAATCGGCATCAGGATGGTCGACCATCTCTGAATGCCTTTGACCACTCCGGCGGCGATGATGCTCACGGTGATGATCATGAACAGGGCCTGCCAGATGATCGGTTCCCATACACTGCTTATATGGTCCTTAAAAACACGGGCATGGTCAATTCCCGGGGTGCTTGTGGCAACAACGACCTTGTAGACATACGCAAGGGACCAGCCGGCGACGACAGCGTAATAGGAAAGAATGATAAAGCCGGTAAAGACACCGAGTGCGCCCACCAGCCACCAGGGGCTGTTCGGGGCAAGAACTTTAAAGACGCCGACGGGGTCGCGCTGCGCTGCGCGTCCTAAAACCATTTCGTTCACGATCAGAGGATAGCCGAGCAGCAGGACGGCTATCAGATATATCACCATGAAAGCCGCTCCGCCATGCTCACCCGTCATATAGGGAAACCGCCAGATATTTCCCAGTCCGATTGCCGAGCCTGAGGCGGCAAGAATAAAGCCGGCACGGGTCGCCCAGTGTTCACGGTTCTTTCCTGAATTGCTCATAGCTTTTCCCTCCACCATCGCGATCCAAACGATAGACAGATATTTTTCGCCGCGAACTATAGGAATTTCCGTGCAGGGTGTCAAGGCAAAACACGCGAGCTTTTTACAAACCCGAGCCTCTTATGTCTGGTAAAAAAGGCGTGACAGCGGCCGCCTGTTCATCGTACTGGCGGCACCTGATCGAAAGACCTCTCAGGCAGACTCTGAAAAACAAGACGAACACAATGGAAGGCAA
>CAYULE010000093.1:7074-8824 GCA_964445385.1 uncultured Smithella sp. | reverse complement strand
GCTTCCACCAGCGCGGCGTCGTCGAATTCATCGGGCAGCATCCAGACGGCTTCGGGATCAAATTCCGCCATCGAACCATGGGCATTAATGATGGTCGGCAGAGCATGATTCATACAATCCAGCACCGCGGCGGATGTTTCACCTCTGGAATTGGTGCGGATCTGGACGGCCACATCGGCGGCTCTTAAATACTGCCGGAAGGTGTCCAGGGATACGAAACCCGTGATGCTGATGCGGTCGCCGCAGGCGCAATCGCGTATGGTTTGCAACAAGCCGGCGCCATACTCACCGCCGGTATTCTCACCGACAAAAATCAGCCGGCAGCGGGTATCCCGGGCCAGGACGCTGTTTCGCCAGCTATTCAGCAGGCGATGGTTCAATTTCGTTAAATTCAGAAAGCCAAAGCTGCAAACAACGAAATCGCCCTCATCGATCCCTAGTGGTTTCCGGGCGGCAGCCTTGTCCAAGGCGCCACTGGGCAATCGAAGAAGGGGAATCACGTCACAGGGGACCGCGAAATCCTTTCCGTACCATTGCTGCACCAGTTTTTGCGAATATTCGGAATGAACGAGAATGCCCTGGGCATGCTGCAGAACGTGTAAATTGACCGGGTACCTGCGCGTTGCCGCATCGGCGTCATGGTAGCGCTCACGCAGGGCAGTGTAGCCGTGGCTCAAATAGAGGGCTTCCGTCCACGCATAATCCACGCCCATATGCAGTTCCAGCCAGTGCATCAGCCCGCTCATATAGAAATCATGAAGCATCACCGTGCCGGGAACCTCCTGCACCAGCGACAACATATGGCGGTGAAAGGGAGAATTGCCGAAATGATAAAGCACTCGATCCATTTCACCGGCGTGAGCGAGCAGCCACGGCACGTCATGCACTTTGGCATGACCATTCACCAAGGCATCATCGACCTGATCCTGCGCCACAATGAGGTCGATGTCGTAATGTTCAGCCAGCGCAGGCAGGAGTTCAGCGCTGTAATCGGCAATGCCGGTTTGTTCAGGCGGCATCGGTGACACAAAGGCCAGTCTCATCTTACGACCGGTTGGCGGGACAGCGGGCTTCTGCTGCTGTTGTGATTTCTGACGCGACTCCCATGCGGCAATGGCTCTTTTGGCCGATTCATCCCACGAAAACCGTTTTGCCTGCTGTATGCCGTGCGCCCGCAACTTAGCGCGGAAATCATCGTTTTCCAGCGCCGGAATCATTTTGGCCGTGATGGCGGCAACCTCCAGGGGGTCGAATCGGGCGTCTTCCCAGCCGATCACTTCCGGCAGGCTGGATGTATTGGCGCCGATAACCGGGGCGCCGCAGGCCATGGCTTCCAGCGCCGGCAGGCCGAAACCTTCGTGCCAGGAGGGAAAGACAAAGAGCTTGCAGAGATTGTAAAGCGAGACGAGTTCCTGATCGGTGACATACCCTGTGAAAGACAGCTCGTCCGGTTTGATGCCGGCGGTTTTTGCCACCTGGTTAAATGATTCAAGATTATCCTCCAGCATCCCCCCGGCCAGGAGCAGCTGGTGGCCGGCGCGTAACGAGGCGGGCAAAGCGGCAAAGGCCTGGATCAGGCGCGGCAGGTTCTTGCGCTGGTCGTCGCCGCCGGTGTAAAGGATAAACGGACGAGTCAGATGGAATTTATCGCGGAGGTAACGCAGGGTTTCGTCATCGATGCTGAGCGGCTGGAAATGAGGCTCCATGGCCGTCGAAACATTGATGATCCGATCCTCAGGCACATCCAGAT
>CAYULE010000093.1:0-6974 GCA_964445385.1 uncultured Smithella sp. | reverse complement strand
TCATGTTCGCCCCGGTTACGGGCAACCGCCTGCGCGAAGGACAGGCTGTAACGGCCGATACCGCGGAAGCGGCTCAGGGATTGCGCGCCCTGCATGTCGATGACGATACGCATCAGGACAACTCCCTGCTTTTTTCAACAACCGTTTTCAGATCCGCGTAAATCTTCCTGGCTCTTGGTGACATATGAATTAACGGCCCGCGGGGCACATCGGCTTTGCGCGTTGCCTGAGTATTGGCGGACTGCCAGGCGATATATTTTTGATACAGGGATTGCACGGGTTCATAGAGACCGAGTTTTCTCAACACGTTCTTAAAGGCACGACGGAATCCGGTCCGGGTATTGATATAAGAAAGAACCTTCTTCACCAGAGGCAGGCCCAGTCCTTTGATAAAAGCTTTCGCATGAGCCAGCCCGCCGTGACGGACCGACCTCAATTTTGAAACAAACGATCTCATGGGTTCGGTCATGCGCCAGGAACGGCTGGAATATACAAAATTCAGAAACTGTCTGGTCTCTTCCGCCCGAGTCTCGGCCTCCCGGGTTCTGACATCGGCTTCCCGGGCGCTGGCAACGGCTTTCTTTTCTCTGATCCAGGTTTCATAGGCCCGGGTTTCGGCTTCCTGGGCCCGGGTTTCAAGCTGCCGGACCCTTACTTCCAACTGATCGATATAGCGCTCTGTTCGAGTTTCCAGGTTTAGAGCGCCTCCAGCCGCAAAAGCGGCATCTGACGGCTTTAAAATCGTCTCATCAGCTTTTTTTTGAGCGATGATGGCATAGGCGGAATTTACGACATTCATAACATCCGTCAATGAACCGTAAGTGCTCTCCAACAGATCCCGGGTTGCCTCAAACCGTAATATTTTAACCCGCGCAAAACCGCAATGCTCCGCGAGAACAGAAAGCAGCAGTGGTGAGATGGCACGAATGCCGGAAGATGACTTTTGCGAGGCAGGAATCATTTTGTCCGCGTTCATCGTTTCGATGATCAGTAATCCGCCCGGTTTCAGAACCTTTAGCGCATCCGCAAAAACGGCGAGCTGCTGCTCCAGGCTGATCGACTCGATCACATGAAATGCGGAAACAACAACCTGGCTGTCAGCGGGGAGGGCGGCAAGATCAGCGCCTGCGGCCCTGAAACCGATTCCCGTCAACAGATCCTGCCACGCTTCGCATCTGCGACCTGTCTCCAACACAGACGCTCCCGGATAGGCGGCGCAAAGCGGCACGAGAAAGGGCAAATACTGTTTGAGGCGTAACCTGTATAGTTCAGGCACACCGCAGATATGCTCTTTGAATATCCGATCGTCATCAGCTGTCATGTTAAACTTTTTTTCCTCTACGGACAGGGCTTAATCAACCATTGTCAGGGATCAGGCTTCCAGAAACCTTCTCAAAAAAGAACGAGTCCGGTCAAACAGATGAACCGACTTTGCCTGCAACAAGCGCCTGAGTCCGGATGCTTTGCGCCACGTTTTCCTGCACATTGCAATCAGCCGGCCTTCATCGAACATGCCGCATGCCTGGAAGACCATTTTCAATCGTTCTTCCGCAACGGCTTTTGAACAATACATTTTCAAACTTTCAACGGCGCAGCGCGACATGCGCAAATAGCGGCCGGGATCATTTTTTGCCACGGCATAACTTTCCTGATAGGCGTGATACAGGGACTCCCAGCTGATCTTGTACCGGAAGGTACGCAACGCCGATCTCGGATCATGCGGCCAGTGGATCCATTCCATATTGGAGGCGACCACAAAAGCATTGTCATGGTTGACATAGTCTTCCATGGCCGTGTGCGCCGGCGCGATGGCCGGCTTGCCCGCGGACATGTATTCCATCAGCGGCAGACACTGCCCCTCGCCATATGCCGTGTTGACCACATAGGTGGATTCCTGAACAAGTTTCGTATAATTGTCGTCATTTAAAAAACCATGCAGAGCCACCACGCGGCATTTGAATGGCGCAAGCTTTTGGATCTCGCTGACAATAATTCCGCGAACCGCCTCAAAATCATAATAGGCCAGCTTCATCACCAGTGTTACGTCTTCCACATCCCGGAACGCCCAGCAAAAAGCCCAGAGCAGGTCCATCCAGTTCTTCCGGCCGTCATTGGGATTAAAGACGGTTGTGTAAATAATGCCTTCCAGATGGATGTTAACTTTTTTGTCTTCGGCTAAAGCCGATCGTTGTTCGATAAAGTCCGTTCCCATTGCGTCGGCAGCCGCTGCAGCGCCACACCCCCGGAAGTCAATAAAGATCCCTTCAAAGGTCAAATCAAATCCATTGGATTGGACAGTGGTATTTTCTTTCCTGTATAGTTTTGCATAATCATCCCAAACCGGCGCAGGGATAGACCATACCGGAAAATCTTTGCCCATGGCGAGCTGAACGGACCGCACGGCGAAACTGGAGTGGGTAATGGTGCGCCCGTGTTCGCGAAACACGGTCCGCCAGTCGTTGCGGGGCTCCCCTCCCCATTCATCGGTCGGCAGCGTCAGGTACTCCCAGGCAAAGACGGATATCGTGGGACACTGTAGCCCCATCGTTGTCTTGAACGGCGGTGTGAAAGATAAAAACAGGCAGGGCTCGCCTCTGTCTACACAATTTCTGTAGATGACATCCACTTCCGACGCGGGATGCCTGATTTCGATGACGTGGGCGAATTTCTCAAGCACTGGCTGGTATTTTTTCAAAACGAAATAATAGCTGTAGTCCAGTCCCCCGATATTGGCGGCGATGCTTCCTTTTGATTCCGCTGCATGAACAATAATGACCATATGATTTACTTCACATCCAAAAATGTCTGCAATTGCTTTTTCACTGCACAATTGGAGGAATAGTCTTTCATCTTCAGCGTGGCGGCTTCGGCCATTCCCCGATAGGTGTCCGGTTTATTTTTGACAATATCATAGCTCTGACGATAGGCGTTCATCAGGGACTCCCAATCGATGCGATATTTTAAAGCCCGGAAAAGTTCTCTTGGATCGTGCGGCCATATCGCAGGTTCGACACCGGATTGCACGATCAGGGTTGACGATTTGTCCACATAGTCAGCCAGGGATGTATGGCAGGGCGCAATGGCCGGCTTGCCGCAGGACATGAATTCCATCAGCGGCAGACATAAACCCTCGCATCGGGCCGCATTCACATAGAAAGATGTGGCCGCAATCAGTTTTTCGTATTCAGCATCATCCAGATAACCATGCAGCGCGACAATCCGGCATTTAAAGGGCCACATCTGCTGAAACAGGAAATGTAATCGTCCCAGGAAACTCGATACGGAATGGTGTGTCATTTTAAGAACCAGCGTCGCGTCTTCCAGATCCTGAAAAGCCGCGCAAAAGGCTTTAACCATGTCTATCCAGTTTTTGCGGTCATCGCCCGGATTAAACACAGATGTGTAAACAATACCATCAAGCGATACACGGCGCAGCGCGTCGGCGCTGTCTGCTTCCTGCATTTTATCCGACTGGCCGACATCAGCGGATAATTCCATGAAATGCAACCCCACGCCCATGGAACGCGAATCTCTGGCGTCCGACACCGGCGATAAATCGAGACCGGAAAATTTCAGAACGTTTTCAGGTTTACTCAGGTGGAAACTCAGTTCTGCGTCAGCAAAGCCGCCCGCAATCCTGATCTTTTTCGTCTCTGAGCCCAGTGAAACCGATATTTCCCTGTTGGCATTGACGGCATATCCATCAAGCCTCAGTCTTATCTGAACATCTCCGCTGAGTTTATAGGGAAGCAAAACCCAGGGTTTCTCAACCCGTGACCATGTTCCCCATGATTCGGGCTCGTAAAATCCTCCCAGAAAAACGTGAAACTCATCGGTCAGGCTAAAGCCCATGCGGATCTTTCCGCCCGGAAAGTCTTTGAAATTAAAACCGTCAAACGAATTCTTTATTTCGAAAGACTCGGGGGTAATGACATAGTTTCGACTGTCAATAATGTTGCCTTGGATCGCCATCTCTGTTTTAGCGGCCGGGAATTCGCTATGACGGCTGCCATATGTCGCGAAAGCGTCCCAAACCGGCACCGGAATGGATGCCACGGGAAAATCCTGACCCATGGCTTTTTTCACCGCGTTTGCCGAATATTGTGAAAGTGTTATTGCCCGCCCATGGTCGGCAAACACATATCGCCAGTCGTTTTTAGGGTCATCATCCCACACTTCATCGGGAATCCGATCAAACTCCCAGGCAAAAACACTAACCGTCGGACAGCGCAGGCCAACAGCCGTTTTATTGGGCGGAGAAAAAGAGATAAAGACGCACTCCTCGCCGCGCTTGCGGCAATCATCATAGATGGCATCCACTTCCTGCCCGGGGTCACTGACCAGAACAACCTGCCCCAGTTCCCGCAATACAGGCAGAAAACCACGCAGCACGAAGTAATAGCTGTATTCCGGCATGCCTAAACTGTTATTTAATTTTTCTTCGCTTATTTGAGAATACGCAATGAATATCATACTGTAATATTTAAGTCCTTAATCGGCGGTCGGACAGACGCTTCACATCCTGTTTTGCAGGATCTCGTCATAGACCGCCACTGTTTGCGTCGCCGTCTGTTTCCAGGAAAAACGGTACAGATTCTTGAATCCTTTTTGGCGGAGTTCCTGCCTCAATAACTGATTGCCGGCCACCCGCGCAATGCACGCGGCCATATCCCTGATTGAAAAAGGATCAAAATAAACACCGGCATCACCCGCAACCTCAGGGATCGACGCGGCGTTGGAACAAATAACGGGAACGCCCGCGGTCATCGCCTCAAGAACAGGTAATCCAAACCCTTCATAAAACGAAGGATAAATCATGAAGTCCGCCCGCCGCAGAATCTCTAAAACCTTTTGTCGCTCTAAATAACCGGTCCAGACAATATCTTCATTTTCATAGCATCCCTGCGCATCCGCTTCAATCGGATATTGATGACCGATCAGCATGAGTTTCTGGATGAATTTATGATCTTTTTTAGCCGCCAGAAAGGCCTTGATCAAACCCGAAAGGTTTTTGTTGGCCGTTGAACTGCTGAAAGCGATGGCATAGGGTTGCTTTAAATCAGGCATTGCCTGGCCATCATCCGATTCCGTATCGGCCTTCGCCTCCCCGGCATCGTTATCAGCAGCAAGATAGGTGACAACAACCTTTTCAGTGGGAATATGATATTGCCCCAGGATTTCCTCACGGGAAAAATTGGAGATGGTGATGACTTTGTTTGATCGGAGCACCGCCTGCCACACCATCAGCCTTAACACCAGACGGCGCGACAACGGCATCGAGCTGCCAAACGCTTTGAAGTTGAGATCAGGCAGGCTGACAATCGCCGGGCAGGGCAGAAAAAGCGGCGACGTGTAGGCCAGTGAATGAAGCAGGTCAATTTTATATTGCTGAACATACTGCCTGAGTTTGACTTGTTCAAAGTAGTAGCGGTTTTTCCGGTTGGAAGCGTAAACCGGACAGACAACTTTTGTAAAATCCCGGTCATCATCGGCAATCAGCCCGGCGGATTCCCTGTTCACGAACAATATCATTTCGTGATCCGGTTTAACCTGCCTCAATCCCCTCAATAATCCCCTGGCATAGGTTTCGGTCCCTCCGACAATGTCTGGAATCAAGTATAACAGGTTTATTCCAATGCGCATGGACATCCTTCAGGCAAATAATCTTCAGGCATAATAGGTATCCATCCATTCGTGATGCTTACGCATGATCATGGGCTGGTTATATTTATCAAGCACCGCCTGACGCGCATTGACGGACATTTTCTGCAACAGCGGGCGGTTGGCATGGGCTTCCATGATGACCCGGGCAATGCGCTCCGGCGACCCGGGAGCTGCGACCCACCCGATATTTTCTTCAGAAATCACCCGCGCCAGTTCGGATTCCTTTTCGGCAACCCCGAGAATCGGCTTCCCGGCCGACATGATATTATACATTCTGCTGGGTACCGAAGCACCCGCCATCCCTTTGACAAAAGAAATAAGCGCCATATCACAGGCATTGAGTGACAAGCAAAGTTCTGAACGGGGCTGCGGGGGAAGAATTGTGACATTCCGCATTCCAAGCTCGGAAACTGTTTTTTTCAACCAGGGCTCTTTAGCGCCGGATCCGATAAACAAAAAGTGAATATTACTTTCTTTTTCCAGAA
Source organism: uncultured Smithella sp. (assembly GCA_964445385.1). Taxonomy (GTDB): domain Bacteria; phylum Desulfobacterota; class Syntrophia; order Syntrophales; family Smithellaceae; genus UBA8904. The sequence continues at coordinate 825 of CAYULE010000093.1, read as the reverse complement.
TTCTTGCGCACTGAACCAAACTCTCCAGATCATGCGTCCTTCCCATGTTGCCTGAATATTGAATGACGAACTTATCCAGAATCCCAAGATGGCTCAGCAGGGGATTTTCTTCTCTTGGCAAAGGCCCGATCTGATCACTGTCCGCCCAATGCGGTATCAGATCAACCTGTTTAAGCCGATGGCCGGTTTTTTCATAGACAAGCTCCATCATTTCCCTGCCCAACACCAGAATACGATCGGAGCGCTGATAAATATTTTTTTGAACGGCATTGATGATTCCGGCCACCGCAGAGTCCGCTTTGATGATCTGCGCCGCCACAAGAACTTCCGGATAGATGTCTTCCAGGCGTAAAACCATCTTTGCGCCGCGAAGTTTGCACACCATACAGGCAATCAGCGGCATGGTCGGCGGATTGGTAATCACCAGCACCACATCGTTTTTACGAATGCTTCGCAGGGCATTGAAAAAGACAGACACGCTGATTGTCAGAAGGTTCAGAAGACGAAATAACAAGATATCTTTATTCAGGGCCGTCGCGCCGCATCGGTGAATCTGGACGTTATGATGAACCTCGTCGACCGGAGCTTTAATCCCGCGGGCGGCATAGGTCGGCTGAACGGTTACAACACGGACACGACGCCGGGTGGCTATATTCTCCGCAATTTTCGTGATGTAATAGCCCGATCCTGTTTCTTCGGGATAGTATAATTCAGAGAGGACCCAAACTGTTTTTTCCTGCTTCTTTGACACTCGGAACCCTTAGATGTCTTTAATGCTGTACCAGAGACGGCCGATATACTCTCTGAGAATCAGCTGGTTGTTTA
>CAYULE010000092.1:0-8868 GCA_964445385.1 uncultured Smithella sp. | reverse complement strand
AGGAAAAAACCGAACAGGAGGCATGACGCAAGCAGCAGTCCGTAATTAGCGGCAAAAGTCATTCCTATCAGGCCGGGAATAGCACCGATAGACGCGATAATGATAAAAATCCTTCTTTTACGCATTTTATCGGAGAGGACCGGCAGCGTGGAAGCGCCGACGATGCCGCCGATCATCATGAGTGCCCCCGCTATTCCGGCTTCCGTGATGGTGAACCCGCGTGGACTGATGATCTGCTCGATCCAGGTTGTTACAGCGTTAAAAATTCCCAGTGCTACAAAGAAGAAGATGATGAGATAAACCATATCTTTTTGTTTGAAAATGTGTTTCAGGCCAGGCAAGATCGCAATGCGCTCGTCATGGCCGGCAGGACAGGGCGGAGTAGGTGGATTTTCTTTGTTAAAAATCAAAAAGATAATGGCAACAGCCAGTGTTGCGATACCATAGAGCATCAGCATCTTTTCCATACCGTACAGTTTGAAGAGAACCGGCGTGAGTGCCATCGCGAAAATAATTCCCACGAATTGGGCCAAAACGCTTATGCCTGCCTGGGTTGCCCGCTCATGCAAAGGAAACCACCGGACTCCAACCTTGGTGACAGAATTCAGAACGAATGGCTGTCCAACGGCAATGCCGATTTGAGCGATGACGATCATATTGTAGTTGCCACCGTAAAATCCTTTCATGAATCCGAAGACGCCCATAAGCAAGGCACCGATGCCAATACCGATCCGGATGCCCCATGTGTCTATGATATAGGATGCCGGGAAAGATACGAAGAGATAGACAATCATAAAAATCAGAGAAAGGAGGTCGATTTGCAAAGCGGGAACATGATAAAATGCAACGGCCTCGCTGGTAATGGGAGCAAAAGTGATCCACTGCACCTGCATTAATGCATTGAGAAGAAAATAAACCAGAAGCACTACCCATCTGTAGCCGTAAACCTTAAATTTTGTTTGCTCCATTTGATGATCCCCCCTTTTTTTACTGATATAAAATGAATTGCATTTTGCAAAAGACTGATGTACGTTAATTTAACGATATTAAATTAATATAGTTAAATCATGAAGTCAATAAAAAACATTGATAAGGAGGAGCAAGCGTATGAAAAAGAATTTAATTTGTTTGTTGATTGTTATGCTCGTTGTTGTCTTTTTTAATATCCCGGCTAAAGCCGATAGTTCGCTTATCGGAACGTGGAAGCAGATAGAAGATCAGGGTGCCAATAAAGGAAAAGCGGGATCGTATATAGAAATATATGAAAATAACGGCGCATACTTCGGTAAGATCAAAAAACTGTTGCTCGATCCCTCAAATAAAGTATGCAACAAGTGTCCGGGAGATTTAAAGAATAAACCTTTGGTCGGCATGGTTATTTTGCAGAACATGAAAAAAACCGGTAAAGTGGATAAAGAACAAGGCATAGAATACGCGGGTGGAAAAATTATCGATCCCGATTCCGGTGACATTTATAAGTGTAAGATGTGGATAAAAGATGACGTTTTGACGGTCCGGGGTTTTATTGGCATCAGTTTGCTGGGCAGATCCGGGCAATGGTTCAGGCTAAAATAATTTTGTTGATTAATATTTCCCTGCGCCCCCCAAAGCGGCAGGGAAATCCTTCTTGGTTCACAAAAAGCCCGAACATAATCCTTGATTTTCATGCAAGCCTGGTATAGAAGGCACCAACACAATTTTATATGGACTCCCCTTGCTCTTGAAATTAATCAGGGGCTTTAGAGCCGAAAGGAGGAAATTTTGAAAAGATACGAAGTAATCGCTATTGTCAAAACGGATTTGACGGAAGAAGACATCGTCGCCATTATGGATCGGTCTTCCAACATCATCACCGAACGCAAAGGGGTCATCGCCAAAGCTGAAAAATGGGGCAAACGGCGCCTGGCCTACGAAATCAACAAACAAAAAGATGGATTTTATTTCTTCATCGACTATGCCGGTGACGGTTCTATCGTGGCCGAAATGGAAAGAAATTTTAAAATTGACGACCGTGTTTTAAAATTCATGACCGTGACCAAAGAAGGCGCCGTGACTCGTGAAGGGATGGAAGCGGAAGTTGTCGCAGCGGAAGTGAAGCGCACATCAATACGCATCGAAACCGATAATTCGGCGGCAAACCGGGACGATAAGCCGGCAGGGGACGCAAGACCCAACAGACCGACGTTTCGAAAAACAATCACCCGTGAAGAAAATACACCGAAAGGAGAATAACCATGGCTATCAATAACGGCGAAAGACCCTCACGTCCCCCCCAGAAGAAATTTTTCCACAGAAAGAAATTCTGCCGCTTCTGTACGGACTCGAATGTTAAAATTGACTATAAGAATCCGGTCATTCTCAATAACTTTGTCACGGAGCGCGGTAAAATCATGCCCAGAAGAATCACAGGGAATTGCGCAGGACATCAAAGAGAACTGACGGTCGCGATCAAACGCGCGCGCACCATCGCCATCATGCCTTTTGTCACCGCGGAAGGCAGATAAATTAATTTTCAAACGCCGGCCGGTTTTATTTTTAGATGGAAACCGGTCGGCGTTGATTTTATCCACGGACATTTACTTTTTTTAATCACATTACCTCATTCCAGCGCAGGTTAATATTCTTGGCAAAATTGAATTTATTATCTCCTCATAGCCCTTTTTTCCGGCTATTGTCGATCATCACTTTCTTTTTATTGGCCTCCCTGATTCCTTTCATCGGCCTGCTGTTTCTCCTCACCCTGCCGCTTGTTTTATTTAGCCTGGTCATGCTTAACGATCAGAAGAAAACACTGTTTGCTTTTTTTGTTGCGCTTTGCGCCATGGCGATCCCCTTATCCTTCATGCATACAATTTTACCGGTATTTACCCTGGCCATGATGGGATTAGCCGGTGTTTTAATGGCCTGGACAGCCCGGAAAAATTATTCAATCGAAATCGTTATCCTCCTTCCCTCTTTTGTCCTTCTGAGCGCAATCGGTCTTTATTTCATTTACGGCGGCGCGCAACTTTCCTTGAGTCCCTGGCAGCTGGTTGAAAAGCATATTACGGAAGCGGTGGAATTAAATATACAGCTCTATAGCCGGTTTCCTCTAAATCCCGAAGAAATCACGGCCGTTAAAAACAGTAAGCCTATGGTCATTCAGCTTTTCATCAGAATGTTTCCGGCATTTTGTATCATTTCGGTATTATTCACGATCTGGATAAATGCTCTGATTGGAAATAAACAGCTGCAGAAAAACGGTGTAATGTTAACCAGTCTTTCGACATTGAGTGAATGGAGCGCGCCAAATTGGCTGGTCTGGATTTTCCTTGCCGCAGGCAGTCTGAGTTTGATTTCTCAAACCTTTATCCGTTTCGTGGGTATCAATATTTTTCTCATCGCATCTTTCATTTACCTTCTGCAAGGCTTTGCTATTGTTAGCTTCTTTTTCCAAAGGAAAAATATCTCTATTTTTTCCCGCGGACTTTTTTATTTTTTCATTGCGATACAGCAAATGCTTATGATAGCAATAGCTACGGTTGGGTTCTTCGACATTTGGATTGATTTTCGTAAATATTTCCGTAAAGATCAGGAAACTAATTAATTATTTAAATATTTTTCAATGCTACCAGGAGGTTTTCCATGAAGGTTATTTTAAAACAAAACGTACCTTCCTTAGGTAAGGCTGGAGATTTGGTTAAAGTCAATGACGGTTACGGCCGCAATTTACTCATTCCGAAAGGGCTGGCTGTCGAAGCAGACGATAAAAACATAAAAGCTTTTGAATTTGAAAAAAAGAATATTCTGCAAAAAGCACAAAAAGAAAAGGCCGGCGCTCAAGATCTGGCGGCCCGTCTGTCTCAGGTGACGCTGACTTTATCCCGCAAAGTGGGAGATCAGCACAAGATTTTCGGTTCGGTCACTTCCAAGGATATTGAAGTCGCTCTCAAAGAAAAAGGCTTCGACATCGACCGCAAAATGATTGTGCACGATGAGCAGATCAAATCGCTGGGCGAGTTTAAAGTAAAGATCAAAATAGGCACGGGTGTTGATGCGGAACTCAAAGTGAATGTCATCGGCGAAGAATAATGAAAGACATCGATCCCTCCTTGTATAAACTGCCGCCTCAGAATACCGAGGCGGAGCAATCCATCCTCGGCAGCATTCTTCTCGAGAACGGCGCCATCAATGCGGCACAGGAAATCCTAAGCAAGGATGATTTCTACAGCGAAGCCCACCGGAAAATTTTTTCCGTTATCGTGGATCTCTCAGACAAAAACGAACCGGTTGATCTGATCACTTTAAGCAACGCTCTCAAGAATCGGAACACACTGGATTCGGTTGGCGGTACCGCTTATTTAGCATCATTGGTGGATAACGTTCCCTCAGCCGCCAATGTGGCTAATTACGCCAAGATCGTTAAAGAAAAGGCTATCTTGAGAGGATTGATCGGATCAGCCACCGAAATTATTAACAGCTGTTATGAAACAGGCTCGGATGTCGATCAGGTACTGGATAAGGCCGAGCACAGCATCTTTGAAATTTCCGAAAACAAAGTCCGGACCTCTTTTTATCCCATCAAAGACATCGTCAGGGAAAGTTTCAAGGCGATCGAAGACCTTTTCTCCCGTAAGGAGCTCATTACCGGCGTAGCCACCGGATTTGAAAAAATTGACGACATGACATCCGGTTTGCAAAATTCCGACCTGATTATTATTGCCGGACGCCCCAGCATGGGCAAGACCGCGTTTGCGCTCAATATCGCTCAATTTGCCGCATTGGAAACCCAGACACCCGTGGCTATTTTTTCACTGGAAATGTCCAAGGAACAACTGGCGTTCAGAATGCTTGCTTCGGAAGCAAAAGTTGATTCACAACGGCTGCGTAAAGGATTTTTAGGAGAAACCGATTGGCCGAAACTGACCACCGCGGCAGGTCGCCTTTCCGAAGCGCCGCTTTTTATCGATGATACACCGGCCATTACCGTTTTAGAAATGAAAGCCAAGTCCCGTCGGCTGAAAGCCGATCGAGGACTGGGTTTGATTGTAGTGGACTATATTCAACTGATGCGGGCCGGCGGTTATACAAATTCACGCGAGCAGGAAATATCAGAAATCAGCCGTTCGCTTAAAGCGCTGGCGAAGGAACTCAGAGTACCGGTTATCGCTTTATCCCAGCTCAACCGGAAAGTGGAAGACCGTCCGAACCGTCGTCCGCAAATGGCAGATTTGCGTGAATCCGGCGCCATCGAACAGGACGCCGACGTCATTGCTTTTATCTACCGGGATGAAGTTTACAATAAGTCCGACGATAATCCGGATAAAGGCGTTGCCGAAATCATCATCGGCAAGCAGCGTAACGGTCCAACCGGTGCCGTTAAACTTGCTTTTCTGGACAAGTTCACAACCTTTGAGAATCTTTCCCGTCCGGATGGCCAGCCTTAGTTATATTTTTTCATTCTATCTGAACAGAAGTTCAAACAGTATTAAAACCTATTTTGGCGCGGGCAGAAATGAAGCCTAAAGAAATCATCGTCAATGACCGGATGCAAAAAGGCTATCGCTATTTTCTAACCCATCCGGCCGGCCAAGATTTTGACCCGGAATTCCAGCCTCAACTGACACCAAAACAAATGCTGGAGATGGGCGTCTTCGGTGGAAAATATATGACCGATTGCCGAAGCGAATTTCCCGTATCCTGGTTTGCTAAAGCCAAACTATGCACTCTGCGTCATGACCCAAAGCTCAACTGCTTTGGTGTTAACGCGTCAAAGCCTCTCTCCTACTGGATTGCCAAAGGATGGATCTATCCTGAAGATCCCCGAGGCTGGTTTCAATGGTATTGCCGCTACTGGCTGGGCAGGCGCTGTCCCGATGACAGAAGACAGATCAAACGCTGGAAAGCCATGCAAAGACACATCGCTCAGCTCATCAAACATTGCCCGGCCGGCGATCTAAATTGCCGTCGCAGACAGCGCCAGGCGCTTCTTCACTGGGCTTACGACAGCCGTAAAATGTGATAAAAAAAGGCGCTCCGTTTTCTGGAGCGCCTTTTGAGTTTAGGGTTAACCTTCTTATTAGGTCAGTTTGTCAGCAGAAATTCTCATACCGTAGAAAGAACGATACACGAAAATCAGGGCAATGGCGAAGCAGACGGCGGCTATAGCGTATTTCGCATTCTGATTCGTCATGGTAACGGCGATTTCCGTTGCCAGCAGACCAAACAGGGTCGTGAATTTGATGACCGGGTTCAAAGAAACAGAAGAAGTATCTTTGAAGGGGTCGCCGACGGTGTCGCCGACTACGCTTGCTTCATGCAGCGGGGTGTTTTTCATCTTGAGGTCAACTTCAACAATCTTCTTGGCATTATCCCAGCAACCGCCGGCATTGGCCATAAAGATCGCCTGATACAGACCGAAGAAGGCGATACCAATCAGATAACCGATGAAGAAGTAGGGGTTAAAGAAGGCCAGCGCCAGACACATGAAGAAGATCACGATAAAGATGTTGATCATACCCTTCTGAGCGTACTGTGTGCAAATCTGAACGACTTTCTTGGAGTCTTCAATCGAAGCTTCCTTCTTGTCCAGATTGATGTTTTTCTTAATGAACACAACGGCCTGATAAGAGCCGGTTGTAACGGCCTGGATCGAAGCACCGGTAAACCAGTAAATAACAGCGCCGCCCATGATCAAGCCGAGAATGATTTCCGGCTGAACCAGAGAAAGCTTGCTGACAACCTGGCCGAAGAGACCTTCGAGCAGGATGATAATACCGAACACCATGGTGGTCGCGCCGACAACGGCGGTGCCGATCAACACGGGCTTGGCAGTTGCTTTGAAGGTGTTTCCCGCACCGTCAGCAGATTCCAGGAAATGCTTGGCCAATTCAAAATTCGCCTCGATACCGTATTCTTTTTTCACAACGGCTTTTGCATCGGAACGTGATTCAATCAGGGACAGTTCATAAATGGACTGTGCGTTGTCGGAAACCGGTCCAAAGCTGTCGACCGCGATGGTCACCGGACCCATGCCCAGGAAACCGAAGGCCACCAGACCAAAAGCAAACACGGGGGCGGCAAATGTAAAGGCCGGTGGCATTAAAGCCATGACGGAAGGGTTCTTGGAGACCATGTAGGAGACAAACATCAAAAACGCGATAACCAGACCGATCCAGAAAGCAGAGAAGTTACCGGCAACCAGACCGGATAGAATATTCAGCGAAGGACCACCCTGTTTGGAAGCATTAACGGTTTCTTCGCAGTGACGTGAAGAGGTGCTGGTAAAGATTTTGGTGAATTCGGGAATCAACGCGCCGGCGATGGTTCCGCAGCTGATGATTAACGCCAGTGCCCACCAAAGATCAACATACTTGGGATCAAGACCGGAGCCCAGCAGTACATAGCTGGCGACAAAGGTCACGGCAATGGATACAATCGAGGTAATCCAAACCAGATAGGTTAACGGATGTTCAAAGTTGAAATCTTTCTTACCGGCAAAAGCCGCTTTGCTGATACCGTCGTTGACGAAATAAGAAAGCAGCGAGGTCAGGATCATGAGGATTCTCATGGCAAAAATCCAGACGATCAGTTTGCCGCCCATTTCCTGATTGCCAGCCAGTGCGAGCGCCAGGAATGCAATCAGAGCAACACCGGTAACGCCGTAGGTTTCAAAACCATCAGCGGTAGGACCAACGCTGTCACCAGCATTGTCACCCGTACAGTCGGCGATAACACCGGGGTTTTTCGGATCGTCTTCGGGAAGATGGAAAACGATTTTCATCAAGTCGGAGCCGATATCGGCAATCTTCGTGAAGATACCACCGCAGATACGCAGAGCGGAAGCGCCCAGAGATTCACCGATAGCAAAACCGATGAAGCAGGGACCGGCCAATTCTTTAGGAATGTAGGCCAGGATGATGATCATGAAGAACAGTTCGATGCTGACCAGGAGAAGGCCAACGCTCATACCGGAACGCAGACAAATGTTTACGATGTTCAAGGGATCGCCGGAAAGTGATGCAAAAGCGGCGCGTGAGTTGGCAACGGTGTTGATACGAATACCGAACCAGGCAACAACATAGGAACCCAGAATACCCAAAATCGAGCAGATCAGAATGATGACAATTTCTCCCGCAGGCATTCCGGAAAGAGCGCCAAAATAGTAAACCATGCAAATAGCGATCAGAATCCACAGTCCAACAAGGAATTTACCCTGCTGAAATAAATAGGTCTTGCAGGTTTCCCAAATGGTCTGGGATACATCCAGCATGGCCTTGTGCGCGGGCAGGTTTTTAGTTTGAATGTACTGCATTACACCAAATCCCATTCCAATGACACAGATCAATAATCCGACATTGAGAATCGTCAACCCGGCAAGGGATCCGCCCAAAAAAGAAACTTTGGTCAAATCAGGAACTTTGATGTCTGCCTCACCGGCAAACGCGGCTCCGACAGCGAGCAGGATCATCAATCCGCTCAGTAAAAATGTCCAAATACTTGTTCTGTTTCTAAACATTAACTAGTCCTCCTTTTTCAGAAAATTCATATTTTTTGTCTGGTACTTGCTTATCGCTTTTTGCAGACCATTTAAAACAATTTCAGCGCTGGCATCGGCTGCCCATTGAAGCACTTCCGGCAACACAACCTGCTCTTCCTTCCGAAAGGGCTCCAACACATAACCCTCAATTCGGGATTTGTCAACTGGTTTGCCAATACCCAGTCTCACCCTGATAAATTCGGAATTTCCCAAGTTAGACTCGATAGATGCCAGCCCTTTATGACCGGCAGTCCCTCCTCCCACCTTCAGTTTAACCGCGCCGAAGGACAGGTCAAGATCATCGTGAATAACGATGAGATTACTGATATCCATTTTAAAGAACGACTGCA
>CAYULE010000091.1:0-8977 GCA_964445385.1 uncultured Smithella sp. | reverse complement strand
GATTATGTCGGCAGTAAAATGGCGACGAAGATTGCAAAAGGAGCAGGATTAACCGACGAAGAAATTGCCGCCATGTTTGAGAATTCTCAAAAACTGGTGCAGAGGATTTGTGTGTGAAACGTAGTAATAGTTCAAAGCCGTTGAATATCTGCCTGTTGACTTATCGGGGTAATCCCACGTGCGGCGGGCAGGGTGTGTACATCAAGCATTTAAGCAAGGCATTAGCGGATGAGGGGCATCGTGTGGATGTCATTTCCGGGCCCCCTTATCCTCAACTGGACGACAATGTCCGTCTGATTAAGATGCCCAGCCTCGATCTCTATCATCCGGATCATCTTTTCCGCCCGGAGAAAATCAGTGATCTGGCCAACCCGATGAATATGTATGAGTTCCTCAATGTCTGCACGGGCAGTTTTCCGGAGCCTTACACTTTCGGCGAACGGGTTTACACTTATCTGAAAAAACACAAAAATGAATATGACATTGTGCATGACAATCAATGCCTGGCTTACGGCATCGGAAGGCTGGCCCAAAAAGTCATGCCGACCCTTGTTACGATTCACCATCCCATCACGGTGGACCGGCAGGAAGATTATAAGGTGGCCAAAACGCTCCGCCAGAAATTTCGTGTTCATCGCTGGTACTCCTTCATTAACATGCAGTTGAAAGTGGCGAAGATGTTTTCGCATATTATCACGGTGTCGGAATTCACAAAAAAAGATATCGCCAAAGAATTCTCGCTGGACGAAAATAAATTCCGCGTTGTGCACAACGGAATCAACAACGAATTTTTTTACCCCAAACAAAACGGCCCGAGGCCGGAAAATTCCCTGATTGTAACCAACAGCGCGGACACGCCTCTCAAGGGTCTCAATTTCCTTCTGGAAGCCGTGGCGGAAATTCGGACCAAACAGCCGATCAAGTTAACCGTCATCGGTCAGCCCAAGAAAGACGGTATCATTGAGAACCTGGTGGCCAAGCTGGGCGTAAGTGATATTGTCCACTTCACCGGACGTATTGAAAATGAAGAATTTGCCGATTATTATGCTAGATCAACCATTGCCGTTGTACCGTCGCTGTATGAAGGCTTTGGCATCCCGGCCGCTGAGGCGATGGCCAGTGGCGTACCGCTTATTTCCACCTCCGGAGGCGCTTTGCCGGAAGTGGTGGGTGACGCGGGAATGATCGTTCCTCCCGCCGACGCGAAAGCGCTGGCCGGCGCTATTATGAAATTATTGAATGCTCCCGAGGAAAGAAAAAAGTACGCGCAGGCTGGGCTTGCGCGCGTCAACTCTGTTTTCAGCTGGAAGAAAGCCGCCCAGGAAGGGGTTGAAGTCTACCGCGAGGTCATTAATGGTCACCATTGATTTTCATGAGCTGAAATTAAAACCGGGCTCTCACGTGCTGGATGCCGGATGCGGCAGTGGCAGGCATTTACGCGCTCTGGCCAAACTGCCGGACTTGAAAATTGTCGGCATCGACCGCAATGCCAAAGATGTCGCTGACGCGGTGACCGGTCTCAAGAACATGCCGGACGCTCTTTCTTTCGATTATCGGGTCGAGACGGCCGATATCAACGCGCTCCCTTTTGATGACGCGACATTCGATTGTGTGATCTGTTCAGAAGTTCTCGAGCATGTCCCCGAACATGAGAAAGCGCTATCCGAACTGGTGCGTGTGCTCAAACCGCAGGGGCAAATCGTTGTCAGTGTGCCGCGTTATTTTTCCGAAAAAATCTGTTGGCTGATTTCTTCGGAGTATCATAGCAATGAAGGTGGACATATTCGCATTTATAAGAAAAAACAAATGCGCAGAATGCTGGACCGGCAGGGGATTACATGCTGGAAAATCGATTACAAGCATGCGCTGCATGCGCCTTACTGGTGGCTCAAATGCCTGGTCGGGTCAGAGAATGAAAGAAACGTTTTTGTACGCTATTACAGGAAGTTTCTGGAATGGGATATTATGAGTAAGCCTAAAGGGGTGCGGATGCTTGAAGAATTCTTGAATCCGCTCATTGGTAAGAGCATCGTGTTTTATCTGAGAAAAGGTTGAGATGATGGAATTGAATACATCTTTAAGCGAATCGATAAAACCCATTGAGGTCGAGAAAGTCGCCGATTTTATCGCCGCCCTGCAAAAAGAAAATGGTGAGATTCCCTGGTCGGCCGGCGGCAAGACGGATCCCTGGGATCATATCGAAAGCGCCATGGGGTTGAGTATTGCCGGATATTTTAATCAGGCTGAACGTGCCTACCAGTGGCTGGCGGCCACGCAACTGGCTGACGGCAGCTGGTGGTCGGAAATTCAAAACGGCGAAATTATCAATTCCACCAAGGAAACCAATTTTGCAGCCTATATCGCCGTAGGCGTTTATCATCATTATCTGATTACGGACAATATTGATTTTCTCAAAACCATGTGGCCGTCGGTGATGCACGGTATCCAGTATGCGATCAATATGCAGGCACCCGACGGAGAAATTTACTGGGCCAGAAATCAGGCCGGCGTCGTGGACAAGATGGCGCTTTTAACCGGGTGTAGTTCAATCTATATGAGCATTAAGTGCGCGCTGGCCATTGCCGAGGTGCTGGGAATCAAGCGACCCAGCTGGCAGAAGGCTAACGAACGTCTGGGCGAGACAATTCGCAACCGGCCCGATCTTTTTAATATGATCAAGTCGCGGTTTTCGATGGACTGGTATTACCCGATTCTATGCGGGGCTGTCGGCGGCGACGAAGCCAAAAAAAGGATCGATCATTACTGGGATAAATTTGTGGTACCCGACTGGGGCGTTCGTTGCGTGAGCGACCGTCCCTGGGTCACCATGGCCGAAACATCGGAGTTTATCCTGACGCTGTCCGCGATTGATGATGATACCCGAGCCAAAACAATTTTCAGCTGGCTTGGCGACAAGCGCTATCCCGACGGTTCTTACTGGATGGGTGTGACGTTTCCAGACACGGTGATCTGGCCGGAAGAAAAAACCGGTTGGACGTCTGCCGCTGTCCTGATGGCGTGGGATGCCTTAAATGGCATAACACCGGCTGCTAAAATATTTAATCATCGCTATTGGCAAGAGCGACAATAATAATCTTCCGAAAATCTTACCGCATTATTCCGACGGTTAATTTTTCGATTACATTGTCCGATAAATTATTGTGAAAAGAGTATCGATTTGCAGAAGGATCATCGTCCCTATTACATCAAAAAGTTAAGCTGGAAATTTGAGCGGTGGTATGCCAATCATTTTCTGGCGCCGCAGTGCGAGCATTTTGGCAAAAATCTGGTTTTTATGAAACCCTGGGGTGTGGAAATCAACGGCTGGCCTGTCTCGATCGGAGATTACACCACCCTGATTGCCACAATGGAGAAAAGAATTCGAATCACGGCCTGGATGGCCGACGGCAAGTCGGGAAAAATTGATATCGGCAAACACTGTCTGATTTGTCCGGGAACAAGAATACAGTCGGCCACCGCCATTTCCATCGGTGACGACTGTATGATGGCGCAGAATGTCTGTATTACCGACGCCGATTGGCATGACATTTATGATCGCAGTGTATCGATCGGCAAAACAAAAGAAATTATTATTGATAATAACGTGTGGATCGGTGACAGCGCCATGATTTCCAAGGGCGTTCATATCGGTGAGAACGCCGTAATCGGCGCGGGTTCCATTGTGGTCAAAGATATCCCGGCCAATGCCATTGCCGCGGGTAATCCTGCCTCGGTCATCAAGTATCTGGACGCGGACAGGCCGGTAAAATCACGATCCCAGTGGATGGCTGATCCTAAAAAAATGAATGAGTATTTTGACGCCGTCGAACGGATCATGCGGGAAAAGAATTCGTTGTTCGGATGGTTTCGATCCCGACTGTACCCGCGTAAAGGAGATTAAACATGCGTGTCGCAATTATTGCCGCCCCTTATCCTCTGGAAGAATTTCCCTCGCCGCCGCTGGGTATCGCTTATGTGGCCGCAGCCTTCGAAGCCGCGGGCGCTGAAGTTCGTATTTTTGACTATATCATCTCCTGTTATTCCAAAGAAAAACTGGCCTTGCAACTGGCCGACTTTCAGCCGGACGCCGTGGGCGCCGGTTCGGTCACAATGAATTTTTATGACGCGCAGCGGATTTTGCGTGACGTTAAAAGCATCAACCCGGACATTCTCACGATGATGGGAGGGCCACATGTATCCTTTACCGTGGAAGAGACATTACAGACCTATCCGGAAATAGATGTAATCTTTATCGGCGAGGCGGATGACACGATTATCGAATTCGCGCCGCTCATCAAACAGAGGAATAAATGGAGCGGCATTGCTGGGATTGCTTACAGACAAGATAATGAAATCATCAACAATGGTAAGCGGGATTTTATTATGGATGTTGACCGTATTCCAATGCCTTCGCGGCGCTTACTGCCCATTTCACGTTATCGGGCGTTTGGGTTTCCGGTCAGTATGATTACCGGCCGCGGCTGTCCCCACGGCTGCATCTTTTGCCTAGGACGAAAAATGGTTGGATCGAAAGTAAGACGCCGCAGTCCGGGACTCGTGTTGGATGAAATCGAGCAGATTATCGGTTTGGGATTTGACCGCATGAATATTGCCGACGATCTTTTTGCATCCGATACCGGCCGGGTCAAAGAAATCTGCAACGGCATCAAAGAGCGTAACCTGAAGTTCGCCTGGAGCGCCTTTGCCCGTGTGGATACCGTCAATCAGGAGATGTTTGACGCCATGGCGGCCGCGGGCTGCGACAGCATCAGTTTTGGTGTGGAATCAGGCTGCACGGAAATGCTCAAAAGAGTTAAAAAAGGCATTAAACTTGAGCAGGCGGAAAACGCGGTCAAAATGTGCAAGCAGGCAGGGATGGTGGCTCATGCTTCTTTTATGGTCGGGTTGCCGGGAGAAACGAAAGATACGCTCCAAAGAACCGATGCATTTGCCAGAAGCCTGGATATCCTTTACGGCTACCATTATCTGGCGCCTTTTCCCGGTACAACCTTGTGCGAGAAAGTAAAAGACTATGATCTGGAAATCCTCACCAGAGACTGGTCGAAATACGACGCCAATGACGCGATTGTGAAAACAGCTCAACTTTCTCCTCAGGAAATCCGCGATTTTGTCGCGATCTACGATGCGGAAATGAACGGTGACTGGCAGAATGTATTGGACAATTACAAGACGGGAAAGAACACGCCGTACGATGATATGCGTGTTGAAGGCCAGTACCGGATGAATATCACGTTTGCCATTCTCAAGGAGGATCTGGTGGAGAAGCATGGTTTTATTGACGCAGCTTCGCTAAACGGCGGCAGAGATTCCGGTCAGAAAATATTTGCCGAACGATTAAAACAGGTGATCTCCGCTGATCCCCGTCTGGTGGAAAATACGGTAAACGACTTTATCGCCCGGAAATATCTGAAGGCGGACCAAAACGACCTCGGTTGTACCTGGCGCTGGACATAAGCGGCGAAAAGATACCGAGAATCGCAAAGCGCATGAAGCTCAGCGTTTATTCCGGCGTATACCGGGTATACTGAGGGACAGATGCATAAACTGAAAAAGATGATCATCGTAAAGAATGTTCAAGGTGTTATTGTTTTTGCGATTCTTTTCCTGATAACCAATCAGGTGTATGCGGCGGAATGGATACACTATGCGTCGACTTTTACCAGAGATATCTATTATGACAAAAGTTCCATTAAAAAAGTAAATAAAAATATTCTTAGTGTATGGACCAAACAAATATTAAATGAAGATGGCAAAACAAAGCATTACTCATTTCTTAAAAGCATCCGGAAAGCACCCGATCATCCTCAATTAATAAGCTATGTTTTAAGATTTTCCGAAATTGACTGCGTAACGGATAAAATTAAAGATTATTCTGCCGTGATTTACGGAGAAGGTAGTCATGTGATTTATTCGTCACCGAAAGGGGAGGCGGGTAAATGGTATAAGATTACAAAAAATTCAGCTGGTGAAAAATTAAAAAAAATAGTTTGTGATGAATCCGCCACTCCTCACGACACTCTTGTTACCCCATCCATCGTTACCGATAAGTATCCAGCGCAATTAAACAGTAAGCCAAATGAGAAAAAAAATCTCCCTGAAGCAGCGGTGCAAGTTCTGGTAACAAAATGGTTGAACAGTTGGAAATCAGGCGATATGAATACTTACCGCAGTTGTTACTCGCCGGATTTCCAGTCGAAAGGAATGAACCTGGATGCCTGGGTCTCCCATAAAGCCAATGTCCACCGGAAAAGTAAAAATATTAATATCAGTATTGATCAATTGAAAATTTCAGCAAAAGAGAATCAGGCAACGGCAGTATTTACACAATCGTACAGGTCGTCTTTGGTCAACGATTCAGGTAAAAAGAAATTGGAGTTAAGAAAATTCAACGGCGAATGGAAAATATATAGAGAAATGATGTGACCATCATGAACAAAGGTCACAACCATTCTTTCCCAAATCCGCCTGAAAAGGCTGGGGAGCCTACAGCTTTTTCAACACGCCCAGTGACTTAAAAAGAGGCTGCACGTCGTATAATCCGGAGACAACCGCCTTTTGATAAACCAGGTAGGGCGCCTGACCGCCCTGCGCCGGATCAGGGAAAATATCATGAAAGACCAGATAGCCATCCGGCAGGACATGTTTCGCCCATATTTGGTAGTCACTCAATACGGTTTCAAAGGCATGGCTGCCGTCAATAAAGATCAGGCTGAGCGGCGTATGCCAGGCGCGCCCGACAACTTCCGACCGGCCAATGACCGGGACCACCGCATCTTCCAAACCGAAATCGTCAATCGTTTTTCGGAAAAAACGAAATGTATCGATTTTTCCGGTTTCTTTATCCAGTAGATCGGGATCGAAATATTCCTGACCCGGTTGCTGCTCTTCCGAACCGGTATGATGATCTACGGAAAACAAAACAGCGTTGTTCTGCTTGCAGGCCGTGCCTAAAAAGATAGCGGATTTTCCACAATAACTGCCGATTTCCAGACACGGGGCAAATTTTGAGGCTTCCAATGCAAGCATGTAGAGACGCCTGGCTTCGGCTTCGTCTAAAAAACCCTTAACATTCGATGTCTTTGCGAAATCAATTTTCAAAACCGGCCATCCTTTAAAGTTGTTATCACTTCATAAACTGCCCCCCGATAAATTGCAATCCAAAAATGACTGACAGTTATTATTCATTCCAGCATATTTTCCCTTGATATGCCCCATATGTAGTGGTAATATTCTGTTCAACCCCAATATATAGCGTATTCAGGGGTATTCATTTCTTTTAATCATGTCGGGAGGGGGCTCATGAACACAAAGATTAAAAAGAGGGATGGCCGTTTAGTCAAGTTCAACGCGGATAAAATCACGAATGCCATTGCCAAGGCCTGCGCCGCCACGGGTGAATTTGATATGAAAGAGGCGCGCAAGCTGACGATCAAGGTGCTCAATCTTACAGAGCAGCTCTTCAACGGTAAAATTCTCTCGGTTGAAGAAATACAGGACATCGTCGAAGAAGTTCTCCTGCAATCCCCCTATCGTATGACAGCCAAGGCCTACATCATTTATCGCGATCAGCACTCGCGTTTGCGTGACATCACCAATAAAATGGAAGTGGATCTGGTCGATCAGTATTTAAGCAAGGCCGACTGGAAGATTAACGAGAACAGCAATATGGATTATTCACTGCAGGGACTGAATAATTACATATCTTCTGAAGTGAGCAAAGTCTACTGGCTCAATGAAATTTATACGCCGGTTATCCGCAAGGCGCACACGGATGGCGATTTCCATATTCATGATTTAAGTCTTTTGTCGGTTTATTGCGTGGGTTGGGATTTATTTGATGTGCTGATGCAGGGCTTCCGCGGCGTATCCGGTAAGGTGGAGAGCAAGCCGGCTAAGCATTTGAGGAGCGCTTTAGGGCAGGTGGTCAATTTCTTTTACACGCTGCAGGGAGAAGCGGCCGGTGCTCAGGCCTTTTCCAACTTCGATACATTGCTTGCGCCCTTCATCCGGTATGATGGATTGAGTATCAAAGAAATCAAGCAGGCGCTTCAGGAATTTATTTTTAATATTAACGTGCCCACACGTGTTGGTTTCCAGACGCCGTTTACGAACGTCACACTGGATTTGACGGTTCCCAAATATTACAAAGATCAGCACGTCATTATCGGCGGTAAACCCCAAAAGGAAACCTACGGGGAATTTCAGGAAGAGCTCGACTTGTTCAACAAAGCGTTTTTGCAGGTGATGGCTGAAGGCGATGCCAGGGGCAGGGTGTTTACGTTTCCCATTCCCACCTACAGTGTTACAAAGGATTTTGACTGGGACAATCCCAATATGACCGACCTGTGGGAAATGACCGCAAAATACGGTGTGCCGTATTTCTCCAATTTTATCAACTCCGACATGAATCCTGAAGACGCGCGCAGCATGTGCTGCCGCTTGCGTATCGACAATCGGGAACTGCAAGTGAGAGGCGGCGGTCTTTTCGGTTCCAATCCGCTGACCGGTTCCATCGGCGTCATTACCATCAATATGCCGCGCATCGGATACCTGGCCAAATCAAAAAAAGACTTCATACAGCAATTGTCTAAATTGATGGACATTGCCAGGGAGAGTCTGGAGACCAAACGAAAAGTCCTGGAGAAGTTTACCGACGGCAATCTTTACCCTTATACCAAATATTACCTGCGTGGTGTCAAAGAACGATTCAACGAATACTGGAAAAACCATTTTTCCACGATCGGGCTGGTCGGCATGAATGAAGCCTGCCTGAATCTGCTGGGAACCAACATTGCGTCGTCGGAAGGCCAGGAATTTACCAAATCGGTGCTGGATTTTATGAGGACCCGGTTGATTGCCTATCAGAAAGAAACCGGCAATAATTACAATCTTGAATCCACACCGGCCGAAGGGACCTCTTATCGACTGGCGCGCATTGATAAAGCCAGATATCCTG
>CAYULE010000090.1:0-9051 GCA_964445385.1 uncultured Smithella sp. | reverse complement strand
ACATACCACGCGGGAAATATCTTCATTAATTGATATTCAAAACTATTTTCAGCGACAATATATCTTAATTTCGGGTGCTTGACGGTTAATACATGATAAATGGTTTTGGCGACTTCAATCGGGGGCAGGCCGCTGGTTTTCCCCTTGCGAATGGCATACTCTCCCATGGCCTTGGCTTCTTTCCAGAATATCGATTGAGCATACTGCTCACTCTTTAGAATCTGTTCTCCTTTGTTCCAGATCGGTGTCGTGATGCGGCCCGGTTCAATCAGAATAACTTTCATTCCATGGGCAAGAATTTCCCGGCGCAAAGAATCCGAATATCCCTCCAACGCAAATTTACTCGAACAATAAGGGCCGACAAACGGCGTTGCAAAAAATCCACTATCAGAACTCATCATGACAATTCGGCCTTTCGCCTGCAAAAGCAAGGGAAAGACCGCTTGCGTGATTTGATGGACGCCAAAGAGGTTGACTTCAAATTGCATGCGCAGATCTTCAACGCTTACATCCATTAACGGTCCGGCTTTGGTAATTCCGGCGTTGTTCACCAGCCCGAATAATCCCGTTGCCTTCTCTTCTATGATTTTTCTGACGTTGATGACGTCTTCCGTACTGGTTACATCCAGTTTTACGGGAGTGATGTTTGGTTTTTCACACAAATCTTCCAGATCATCGGTATTTCTGGCTCCGGCATAAACATGAAATTCGTGAAGCGCAAGATATTCCGCCGCAGCCCGCCCGATGCCGCTGTTAGCGCCCGTTACCAGAATGGATTTGAAATCACTCGACATGAGCTTTGTCCCCTGTAAAAAATCCCCGAGAGTTTTTTGTTGACCCTCCCGGGGATTAAAGATCTGCAAAACAACATTTCTTTTAGAAAGTAAGCGTCAGTTTATTGGTAACAATGAAGTTGTTGCGAACGGAAGCATTTACATCATTGCCTTTAAAGTAATCACCGGTGAACAGGTAACCTGCGCCGAGCATATAGCTCAGGTTATTGGTTATTTTGTAAGTTCCGATCAGATCAATTTCCGTGCCGTAAACATTGGAAACGGCATCGGCGCCGATCGGCAGTGATTTTTTATCAGCCATGGCATAAGATACGGAAGCCATGATGTCTAATTTATCGATTGGTTTTATGCCTGCCCTGCCCTGGAAAAACCAGGCATTGTACATGCCGGTGTCGTTAAGACCGAAAGCCGTGGAAACAAAATTCATATTCGAACTTGTCAGGCCGTGACCGGCGATTGAGCCTGCCCAGTAATGGCGTTCATTGTTAAATAAAAGCAGCGTTGGATTCCAGTCCATGCCTCCGGTCAGGAATCCACCTTTGATGACATTGGGATTGGAGAAATCATTGCCGGAAACATAGGCCACGGAACCGCCAAAATAAAATTGATTCAGATTAGCGCCGACATCCACCCATCCCACCAGATTATCCACCCGCATATCCTGCCCGGTGATCGTATCGTATTTTATATTACCCCAGGCATAGTCCAGTTCCGTCTGGATTTTCACAGGACCCAGATTGACAATGGCATAGGGTTGCAAGACATAAACATTCCCCAGCATGCCGGCATCGACAGGAGGAGGCGTCGGATTGACATTACCTCTGTTACTTGCCTCCCGATAATATATTCCCAGGAGACCGGCCTGACCGCCCTTCCATTCATACAAAGCCCCGAACTGATACTTGTCAGCATCGTTGTCGGTCAAATTTTTAGTATTAATAGCTGTTCTGCTCTTATCACTTACTTTTACAAGACTCATGAAAGCCGTCAATCCACCTTGTTGAACAGCCCAAAGGACTATGCCACGAGGAGCAGAGGTGTCTGCGAATATCGTTCCCCAGCCTCCATCATCCTGAATACCGACCATGAACAAACCAACAGGAGACGTATATTCAAGATAAGCCCAATCGAAAGCGATATTTTCATTTTCCGCCCTTGTCCCTGACGACTGGCTGTCCATCACAGCACCCGGAGTTGAACGTGGCGCGCCCCAGGCCCTTTCCATCGCGTCAAAACGAGTCACTATTTTAAGACCCGGAGATACGATAAGTTCTGTCCTGAGACGTAATCTTTGATAATAAAAAGCGGTACTCGGACCCTCGTTTGCCTTATCTTTTTTAAAAGTAGTCCTGTCCTGATACATTCCGGCGACATAATACTCGCCACTGAACTTCAGATCGACCGCGAAGGCCGATGCACTAAAAACCAGACTTAACCCAAGTAATAATAAAATATTCCAGACTCTGTTCATTTCATCCCCCCTTATTATTCTTTGAATTTAAAAACCAGGCTTCTAAAAAACGGGCATTCTTTAAAAACCCCTTCTTCACCATTTTACCGCCAGGGAATACTGCTGTAAAACTTTTCTTCTAAATCCTTTGCTACCGTTAATATGATTAAAATACTTGTGCACACATTAATTTAATGATATTAACTTAATACTGTTAAATTATGAAGTCAACAAAAATTTTGACTATTTGCATTTTATGAAAAGTTTTATTGAGATAGATAGTTTCCATAGTGTAATCATGATTATCAAACATAAAAAATAATTCCGCGAGAGGAGGTTATCTGTTATCCATGTCTCAATACGAAAACGATAAAAAGAATGTACTGGAGGCCAGTCTCTGGCTTTCCGATCAAGGTTATTTTGGTTCACAGCGTGGTTCCGGAGGAAACGTATCCGTGCGGATCAATGACAGCGCCATGGCCATCACGCCGTCATCCGTCAAATACCAGGAGCTTTCCGTTGATGATATTTGCGTCGTCGGCTTCGACAACTCGGCCATCGAAGTGAAGGCCGGTCTTAAGCCGTCCATCGAAGCGGGTCTGCATGGTATCATTTATCAGAATCGTCCCGACGTGAATTCCGTCGTTCATACGCATCAAGTCTACGGCAGCGTTTTTGCCGTAATGAACATGCCCATCCCAGCTTTGTTTGACGAAGTATCTTTCGCACTGGGTCAAATAATCGACGTCATCCCTTACGCCCTTTCGGGCAGCCCGGAACTTGCCGCCAATGTTGGCGGAAAGCTATCCAACAACGCAAACGCCTACCTCATTCAAAACCACGGCATTCTGGCGCTGGGCAAAAATCTGGATAAGGCTATTCTCCATGCGGAGCTTTTGGAGAAGGTCGCTCACATTTACTGCCTGGCGCTCTCAACGGGTAAACCCGTTGGTACGCTGCCCGCATCAATTGCTGAGTTTGCTGCGGCGATACGCAATTCCGAAGTTCAGGAGGCTCTGAAAAAAAGTAGTAGATAAGCTATCAATCAGGAGGTTTCAATGAAAAACGTTCATCAGGCGTCCAGTATAGGAAAAAATGTAGATTCTTTACTGAATGGCGGATCATCCAGGAGAAAGTTTCTGTCGATAACCGGTAAAACGCTTGCCCTCGCCTCCGCTTTGCCCTTATTGAAATTTTCGCCGGACAAAGCAGAGGCTGCCCCGGTTTCCGTTAAAAAATTAAAACCAACGATCACGCTCACGAACGGACGATACACCCTGCTGAAGAATGGTTTTATTGTTGATGGCTCCGGGAAAAAAGGATTTAACGGCAGCCTCCTTATCCGCGACAACAGGATCGAAAAAGTCTTCGCAGGAGAAATCACCGGGGCTGCTCATGTCATTGACTGCCAAGGTTTAGTCATCATGCCGGGAATTATCGACGCTCATTCTCACATGGATTGGTATCTGCCCATTAAAGGACATGATGAGATGAAGCTCCCCTTCACTGCTCAGGGCGTTACCACCTTTATGGCCGGTCAATGCGGCTATGGGGTGGCAGGTTTCCGCAGGAAGTCCCCCTTCATGAATGTCATTAGCAGAGGAATATTAAACCCGTTATCCATTGAGTGGGACACCATGTCGCAGTACTTTGAGTACATGAAGCAAAGTGGCATGACCCACAACATGATGACACTGGCGGGACACGGCACCACTCGAACCTCAATCCGCGGATTCAACGCCGCTCCCATGAACCGCGACGAGATGAAAGAGATGCTGATACTTCTGGAGCGGTCAATGGACGAAGGCGCGGCAGGCGTGTCTCTGGGCTTGCAGTATGAACCGGGAATTTTTGCAACCGGTGACGAACTTCGCGAGATCGCCAGGCTTGTTAAAAGGAAAAATAAATTGTTGACAGTGCATCTGAGGGCTTATTCTTCGCTCTCGCCGGGCTACCCGATGAGCACCCCGCAGATCCTGTTGGATTATGTTTCGCCTTTCGACGGCTATGAACCCCATAATCTGCTGGCCATAGACGAGATGCTGAATATCGCCCGGGAAACCGGAGTGCGGCTTCAGATTTCCCATCTGATATTTGTGGGGACAAGAACATTCAAAACCTGCGAAGACGGGCTTAAACGCATTGACAGAGCAATTCAGCAAGGTGTGGACGTTAAGTTCGATACCTACGCCTATCATTGCGGTCAGTCCATCATCAACGTCATTCTGCCGGCGTGGTTCCTGGCTAAGGTGCCGGGTGCATATAACGATAAAAAAATGCTCTCCAAACTCAAAAGTGAGCTTGGCCTTATCCAGAGGTTCCTCGGCTTCGGAACTAAGGATATCCAGATCACTTACGCTAATTCTGAGGAGCTCAATCAGTACAACAGCATGTTCCTGGATCAAATCGCGCAAAAACGGGGTATGGACTGGTTCGACAACGCGATGGATATCGCGCAGAAGAGTAACGGTGTCGCAAATGTTCTAAACCACTCGTACAGTAATCTGCCTATCATCGAGACCCTGATGCGGCATCCAGCTTCACTTTTCATGACCGACGCGCTTCCCGCTCCCCGAGGCGTGCAGAACCCGGCATTCTCCGGAAATTTTCCGCGTTTCTTCCAACTGGCCCGTGAGAATAAAATTATCTCCCTGGAAGAAGCCGTCTATAAAATGACCGGCGCCACAGCTGAGCGCTATGGCATCAAGGACCGCGGTTTTTTGAAGGAAGGATTTGCGGCCGACATCACTGTGATCGACTGGAATAATATCAGTGACAACAACACTATCAGAGAAACCAGCAACGCTCCAACTGGCATTGAAGCTGTCTTCATCAATGGGAAACAGGTTTTAAGTAAAGGCAAAGTAAATGGTGACATCAAAGCCGGCAAGATCATCACCTAAAGCAGGAAATGTGTTGCATTCAGGATTTCGATGAAATGCCGGCGAATAGCATACCCAGCATTCTTCCGACATCCGTAAGAATCTCGACGGTGATCTTGTCAAGAAAGGCAAGCTTGGAAAGGTTGGCCTCTTTGAAAATGACCCTGGCCGCGTCCGCGGAGCAGCGGTTGGTTTGCGTTGCAGCGTCCAGTTGACTGTTTGGATCCATCTGACCAAAAGCATCAAGCAGATCCTGACCGAATCCATCGAGGAAATAGTAAAAAATCGGGTTGTGCCTCTTTTCCGCCTGTTTAATGTAGGCCTGTAAATGATCCTGCACATCCCCTGCTGCGCCCTGCCCTTCGCGCGCGCCCTGCAACAGGGCCTGTTTGAAAGGCTCAAACCCCTCGCGAAAGCGCCGTTCAGTATAGACTTCATAACTCTGGTGCATGGCAGAAACAATTTTGAAAAGTTCGTGTCTTGCGAATATTTTCTTCATCAGAAAAGAACCGGGTAACGCTTTAACATGAAAGGGATGCCCCATATCCGCCAGGTAGTGTGAGCAACGGGAAAGATAACGCCAGCCCCAGTAATCGTTGCCATTTTCAAAAGCAAGCTTTGCCATATCTCTGTGAACACGGAAGGATTGAGGCGCGATACCAAAGGTCATCCCCAGAAGTTTGAATTGCATGTGCCGCCAGCCGTGCGACCCGCCGGTGATTTTCTGATTTTTATGGAGATTCAGATCGTAGTCCAGATACAGATCAGGCTCCGTACTGTAAATCACCAGCACTTTCCAGGGTTCAATCGTTTTTCCGGAAGGGGGTTCAAGGGCAAAATCGCCGTTTCTTTTTTTATAATCAAAAGACCACAGCGGATCCAGTTGCCGGTGCGCGTGATAACTTTCCTTATAAACATCAATATGCTTCGGGCCTGTCGGCCAGAGCCTGTCTGTGTAACGGGGATTGGGTAAAACAGGCACGTTTGACAATGACGTCAGGCTTTCCAGGGCCTGGGCGGCAAAATACGTGATGTACTCATGTGAAAACCAGGGCGCCCAGGCTAAAGGCAGATTCGGATCGTTGTGTAAATAAA
Organism: uncultured Smithella sp.; assembly: GCA_964445385.1. GTDB lineage: Bacteria > Desulfobacterota > Syntrophia > Syntrophales > Smithellaceae > UBA8904. Next base: position 2,830 of record CAYULE010000090.1, on the reverse strand, counting down.
AATCAAACACTTAACTTCCTTTAAAAATGTAGGGAACGGTCTTGCCACCCGAAAGAGGCGATTTGAAACCGTTCCCTACACCATTAAATCATCTATTAAATTTTAAAATCGGTTTTCTTGCCCCAGACACCCAGCGCGACACCCAGTTCTTCGTGTTCTTTGGCATATTCTTCCAGCTTAACGCCCTTGATCGCGGCATCAATTGACTGTCTCAGTGCGCGGGCGCCGGCTTTCGGCCCCTGGGGATGGGCATGAATGCCTCCACCGGAGCCGATCATGATGTCACGGCCTACCGCATTGACAATGTCGGCCACGTTGGCCGGTGTAATGCCGCCGGACGGCATCGGCATGGTGGGTTTCAGGTTGCCCATCGGATAAGTCAAATTGCGCACGGTATTCATGAAGCGATCATGCATATACATGGCCTTCCCGCCCATCGAGAAGGGCAAAACGATGGAATCCGCTCCGCACACGCGGGCAAACTTACCTAAAATGAGTGGTGAGGAAATCCCCTGGTAGGGCGACATGTAATAGGCACCGGCAAGATCCATGTGGGCCAGGATCGGCACATTGATGGCCGGATCTTCAGCCAGCGCGCGCATGGCTTCCGGACCGACGGCCAGATAGTTTACCATCATGCCGTTAACGCCGGCATCGACACAACGCCTGGCCAGATCGAACATCCGCGGCAGGCGATCGGTAACATTGACGGTGTAGATCGTATGCTCGCCGGTTTCTTCAAATACTTCTTTTTCAATTTTCATGTAGGTTTTGACGCGTTTGACCGCATCGTTATAACGCATATTGGCGATCAATTCATCATCCTTGATCACATCGCAGCCGCCCAGCGCCGCCTGTCGAAAGAGTTCGGCCCCGACTTCCAAAGGATAACCGCTACAGGGTTTGATCATATTGTTAAGCAGGGGACGGCCTTTTTTAACGCCAAGCACTTTCCACCAGCCGTCTGTCCCGAATTTCGGTCCGTTATACTGATCCAGTGTGGCTTTAGGAAACCTGATATCCAGTAGTTTGAAATTGGGTACCATCGAGATGTTGCCGATGACAGCCGTCAGCATCATGGGCAGCTGATCTTCCACGTTGGCCGCGGGAAAGGCGATCTGCAGGATATACTGCCGGCTGGTTACCTCCGGGGGCACAGCGTATTCGTAATAAGGGGCTTCATAGACGCCGATAACTTTAGCCACATGACCGCAGCGCACTTCCGGCGTCTCTCCGGGCACAGGCACCCAGGTGCCGGTGGTCTGCTCGATCGCGAGCACCTGCCCCATCACCGCCATATCCCAGCCTTTATCGGCCTGGATCCAGTAGGTGGCAATCACATGGTCTTCCATATCAATGCCTTCGGGCAAGGCAATCGGTTTGTCCGCAAAGGGACCTATTTCTTTTTTTATACATACCGCATCTTTCTTTGCTTTCATAAATGCAATGCTCCTTTTCATGATTATGATTTCAATGTTTAACTTCTGGGAATCAGCGAAAGCACATATTCCCATATCTCCAACGTCTTCTTTAACGCTTCATCATCATGTTGCATGCAGGTGTACATGCGGGTTCCGGCCAGTGTGCACAATCCCTGAGCCATGGTTACCACCTGGTAGTCATCCGCAACCTGTTTCCGTGTAAAAATCTGGGTGAGCGCGTCGGGTGCGTTCAGGTCTATCGAGAAGAACGCGGTTGTCATGTAATGCATGATGGCGCCGAAATTATAAACAAAGAATCCCAGATCAGGACGCGTCGCGTACAGATCGTTTAAAGCCTGAGTGAGCTTGTTGGCGTAAGCGGTCGCTTTAGCCACCGCGTCATGCTCGGTCATGTATTTCAGAGCGTAATAACAGGCTGCCATGGAAATGGGATTAGCAGCGAGTGTGCCTCCCACAAAGATCTTTTCTCCCATGCTGCCGGCGCAGACTTTCATGACATCTTTGCGGCCGGCCACGGCGCCCGATGAGGGATAACCGTGCGTAATGATCTTGCCCAGCACCGTCAAATCCGGCAGGATGTTGTACAATTTTTGTGCGCCGCCCATATCCAGACGGAATCCCGTTACGACTTCGTCGAAGATCAGCAGCGAACCATACTGATCGCATAATTTGCGGATGGTCTTATTCCAGTCCGGATGAACCGGATGAGCGCCGGACTCGCCGCCGATCGGCTCGACGATTACACCGGCCACGCCGCCTTTATCCTGATTATCTTTGAAGGCTTTCTCCAGAGCTTCAAAATCGTTCGGCGGCACATCAACGATGTGGGCAAAGCATTCCGCGGGGATACCTTTGGATTCGAAATTGCCGGTCCGTGGAATGTGCACCGAATAGATCATCTGGTCAGACCAGCCATGATAGCTGCCGCCGATCTTGATAATCTTGAGTTTACCGGTATAGGCCCGCGCTATACGCAATGCCGCCATATCCGCTTCCGTGCCGGATTGAAGAAAACGGACCATTTCCACTCCGGGCATATGTTTGATAATTTCCGCAGCCGCCAGAAGCTCATATTCGGAGGTCAAGCCGGTCGCCGGCCCTTTTTGCCGGATGATTTCAATAATCTTTTCATCAAGCGGTTCATAGCTGTGACCCAGCATGATCGGCGCGCCGCACATCAGATAATCAATATACTCATTGCCGTCCACATCCCAGGTCTTATAGCCCTTGGCACGGTCCATCGCCAGGGGAAAAGGTTTGTTCTGGCTTAAGTTGTGCTCGACACCTCCGGGGATCATTCCCTTGGCTTTCTCGAAGATTTCGATAGACCGCTTGCAGCGCTCAGCATAACGCTTATGTTCGGAAGCCAGTTTGTCCTTGGGGATCGG
>CAYULE010000089.1:0-9053 GCA_964445385.1 uncultured Smithella sp. | reverse complement strand
CCGGACTGTTCAAAATAAACGCGGTCTTTAACGAGCTCGGAGGCCAGAGCATGAACGGTCCATTTTTTACCTAAAAGCTCCATGGCGGTGGTGGGACATTCTTCCGTGCATAGGCCGCAGCCGGTGCAGAGCGCGCGGTTGATGGTGATGCCTTTGGTTTTATCCTGCGCCAGCGCTTTTCGGGGACAGGTTTCCACGCAAATGCCGCATCCGATACAGCTGGTTTTGATCCATTGAATCTGCGGTTTTGAACTGATGCTTTCCGGATTGTGGCACCATTGGCAGTTAAGCGAACAGCCCTTGAAAAAAACAGTCGTGCGGATGCCGGGGCCGTCCTCCGTGGACATGCGGATGATTTCCAGAATGATTCCCTTTTGCGTCTTAGGGTGTGTCATCGTCTGTCGACCTAGAATTTATTGTGACTGACGCGCTCAATCACTTCGTTTTGAAGTTCCCGGCCCACGGTTGTAAAGTAGGCGTTATAGCCGGTAATTCGGACAAGCAGATGACGGTAATCCTGCGGATGAGCCTGCGCGTCTTTCAGCATGTCGGGGTCCAGCATATTGATTTGCAAAGCGGTGCCGCCGTTATGTGTATAGCCTTTCAGAAACGCCTTGAATTTATCTTTGTGCGCCGGGTCGCGCAGAATGGATGGATTGAAGGTGATCGTATGGCTGGCGCCGTTGGGGAGAATATTGAGGTAGTCCTGCCAGTCTCCCCGGCCGTCTTCGGCTTTTCCTCCCAGCACAAATCCTACGGAGTTTGTATTCGCGGTCGGTCCTTTGCTGTCCGCGCCGTTTGACGGGCAGATCGCGTTGGACAGGAATTGCCCTTTTGTCCGTCCATCGGCGCTTGCCGCCATGATATAGCCGTCGCCGGCCCAGTAGTTCCAGCTCAGCATGCCCGGGCGGAACCGGCGTCCGGTGGCTTTGGTCCTGTGCCGCCACGTTTCGTCGCACCACAATTGCATGACAAGACGTGCCAGGGTGTCCGCTTCATCATCGTCGCGGCCGTATTTGGGAGCGCGGTTTTTGGCCATGGCCTGGAGCACTTCGCAGCCCTGCCAGTTGGCTGTGAGAGCGGCAACCAATTCCTGCATCGTGCAGGCTTTTTTGTCAAAAACCAGGTATTTGATGGCGAGCAGTGAGTCCACGGTGGTCGCGTAGGTAACGGCTTCCAGGGTAGTTAAATTGATTTGCGCCCCGCCCTGGGTGACATCCCGTCCTGTTTCGGCGCATCCCGCAACCAGGCATGAAAGATAAGGCGTGGGAAAGAAACGGGCGCGGATGGATTCGGAGGTTTCATACAGGTCCGCGCATTTTTGAATAATGTATCTTGTCTGAAGGGTGTACGCCTGCCAGAAGTCCTCCCAGGTTTTAAACGATGAAGCATCCGGGGTGCGAGGACCATCCTGTCTCACGGTTTCGGTTTTCCCCGTCATGGGGTCGCAAAAAGGCAGCAGGTCTTTGCCGCCGGTCAGCGTCAGTTCGACGGCTTTGAGCAGATTCAGATTGTTGTCCACCGTGCCGGAACGGTCATTGCCGACCATGGTGTTTTCCAGGCATCCGACGGGCGCGTATTCATGAACGTTGTCCTGATTAATCAACCGGGTCAGCCCCGCTTTTTGAGCTTCCAGCATCATGCCGGCCATCGAGCGTTCATCAAAATTCAAGAGGAACGGCGCGCCCTGGCTGGATTCAATCATGTCCACGATTTTATCCAGCAAGACCTCGGGACTGTTCTGATGCAGACGCACATTGGGCTTGGGTTCCAGGATGGGCGACATTTCGTCGATGACTTCCAGGATAACGTAAGTCAGATCGTTGGTCATGTCGCGGCCTCCTGCGCCGAGGCCGGACAGGGTGATCAACTGGCCGAACCCGGCGGTGATCCCCTGGTTGCCGTTGCGGATCATCGCGTCGTAAGCCGTGTTGGCGTGAATCCAGAAACATTTCAGAATTTCCTTGATCCAGTCGCGGGTCATGCCGTCGAGGATTGATCTTTGATAATAGGGATAAAGATACTGGTCCACCCGGCCAAAAGAAACGCCCGCGCCGGGGTAGTTTTCATCCGTCATGACCAGCATGTGGTTGATCCAGAGCGCCTGCACGGCTTCCCAGAAAGTTGTCGCCGGCTCCCAGGGCACGCGGCTTAAGTTGGCGGCCATCGTCTTGAGTTCGGCTTTGCGCTTCGCGTCCGGCTCCTTTGCGGCCATGTTTTCGCACAATACCTGATATCTGGAAGCCAGATCCCGCGCCATGGTAGAGGCGGTCATCATGGCTCTCAGCTGGTTGCCCCTTGCTCCGGCGCGTTCCTCATTGCCAAGGGCGTTATAGAAAGACATCAACTCCGCGTGGATACCTTTCCAACCGATGGTGAGCAGCCGTTCATAGCCGGGGACCAGATGGCCGCTGGTCGCGCCGGCATTTCCGTAGCCATGATCATGAAACCATTTCATCTGTGTTCTTGCGCCGTTTTTACCCTTGACCTGCTTTTGCCAGGCCTTGCTTTCCTCTTCTGTAAAGCACAGGGAGGTCTGAACATTAAACCGGGCGCCGGCTACGAGATCACCCGGTAGAATTTCCTGTGGCACATGATTCACAATCACTTCCCGGACAAACCACGCGCGCCTTTCGGGAAGCGACCAGTTCCAGAAATCCGGATGAAGTGCCACGGGTCTGGCCGCCTGAAGATAAGATGCGCCCAGGGTGTTGAGCAGCGTGTAGGTTTCGGGAACAATATAAAAGGTCATTTCATTGTAGATGATGTCCCAGGGCGTCGCTGTCGTCCATGACGTGAATTCATTGTTCCAGGCCCGTTTGGTCCCCTGGAAGTAGTAATCACGCAGCCACCGGATGCGGTCGGATAGTTCCCCGGGTTCTTTCATGGTGTAGTCAGACACTGAAACGGTTTTCATATGAATCTCCTTTCAGAGAAAATGTTGCCAGGCGGTTAAGTTTCCCGGTCAATCATTTTGCGCAGATGCTTTTCTCCGTGATGAAGAATTTCATTCATAACGGACATGGCCTTTTTCCCATCGCCGGCTTCGATAGCCTTCACCATATGCTTGTGGTATTTGTGGACAGAGGCAATGGCCTGCTGGTCCTGGAAGAACTGTCCGGAAAGATTGGTGTAAACGGGCCGAAACGAATTCAGCAGAAGCGGGTAAACCGTGTTTCCTGAAGCGACGGCAATCAGCAGGTGAAATTCAAAATCGAGATCCGTTATCTTTTGATTATTCCGGCGATCGGTGGCATCTTCTTTTTCGATGATGCTGTAAAATTCCCGGATCTGTTCTTCGGTCCGGTTCTGGGCCGCGACTTTTGCAAAGGCCGGTTCCAGAAGCAGTCTCATTTGCAACAAGCTCTCCAGCAGCTCGGGCTCCAGTTTGCCTTTTTGATACTGGATCAGCGAGGCCAGCAGCGTAATGGAGCCCTCTTTGCGGTAATCATTGACGGTGGCGCCAAAGCGCGGTTTGAGCGAGCAAAGCCCGCGCGATGCCAGCTCAACCAGGCCTTCATGCACCACCGGGCGGCTCACGCCCAGCTGAAGGGCAAGCTCTCGTTCCGACGGAAGTTTCTGCCCTATTTTAAATTTCCCGGAAAGAATCAGCTCTTCAAACCGAAGAACAAATATGTCTTTGAGGCTGTCTGTCCGGATGGGTTCCATTAAGGGTTCGAGCATTTCTTCTCCTTTTTGCTCATGTGGCTGGTGGTATTACCAGCCGTAAAATAAACGTTATAAAAATTTTTGTCAAGCTGTAAAAGGAGTCCGTTAAACTGGGTAGGTTGAGGTGATTTTTATTAACCCTCAATTATAAAAGACGCATTAAATCGTCTTTATGAAGAGTGGCATCCGCCCTCTTTCCGCTAGATCGTTGTGAATACGATACATTTAAAATGGAACTTGAGTTCATCATTTCCATGATTTCTAGCTTGGATAGAGTCGTCACGTCCTTATTGTTCAGGGAAATCAATTCATCACCGATAGATAACCCGGCATTGTCGGCGACGCCTCCTTTCCAGATACCCATAATAACAGTTTTTCCATTTTCCTTGGAACAATTAAATCCGAAAGATAAATATTTGCTTTCAGGTTTGAGCTCAGGATAAGGTTTAAAGTATGCAACGGAATTCGGATAATCAATAATGATCCGGAAATTCTTTAAATATGCATGCCCCAGCGTCATTAAATTATCAGATGCATTCGTGGTCACGGGGCTGTTATTAATGGTTAAATTTCCTGCAGATATTTTTTCCGCTTTTATTAAATAACTTTTACTGATGGTCCCGAAAACACCACCGCTCATTCCACCATTCGATTCGATGTATTTACCGTCCTTGAAGCCGGTGGTCTTCTGGATAATGGACAGTGGAAGAGATGCGGCCTTGTCATGTCCGGTATCGATCATACAATCCACATCTATGCTTCCATCAAGAATACATTTTGTGGTGGGTGCAAACCCCTGCTTCATATTTTGCCAGATCGGTATTGCAATAAATCCATCAAGTGTCTGGTTTTCTGAACTGCCATGAAAGACTAACTGTGAATTTTGATAATCAATTTCAACTTTAAAATACCTTAAAAAATTAGAACCAAGAATACCATCAATCTTTGGAGAATGTTTCTTCAGGTCGGTAATTATAGCGGCACAATCAGAGACACGGATTTTCCCTACGCTCACTTTCCCGACGCGAACGAGTCGCATTTCTTTTTTGTTGCCCGCAATATCTATAACCTCATTAACTACAGATTCAGCAAACGTAAATTTGTCGGCGGCCTGTTTGTCAATAACAGTGATTGCACCCGTATCAACAAGAAATAATAAGTCTTCCGAAGAATCGTTGATCCTTACTTTTACCGTAAGATAATGGGCAAGGTGATTTGCTTTCACCGATTCAACCCGTGACAATACACCCGGTGCGGGTGAACCGCCTTTTATAATTGACACGCTCTTCATTCCGGCACAACCGGAAGCCAGAAGCGCCAACAGAAAAAGCACAAGAAGTGATGATTTTACGCTAATCCGCAACTGCTCGGAGCATTGTTTGATATTTTTTTGCATTGATCCGCTTTCCTCCTTTTTTATTGCATATTATTAAACTGTTGCTCTTGGCTTTGTAGATCATTCTGTCGGCCTTCCAGTTTGAAATCGTCAATCCTATTGTCCGACCAATCCACCAAGCAACACGGCGCACACGATGTGTTTTCGGAATAAAAAAGTTATTTTTAGTGAATATTTTAAGATGGCAACCTTCGTATACGTTGTTTCTGTTTTTGTCTATAAAAATTCCTTTTTGCAAATACGCGCCTGAATTGGGCAAAGCGAAAGAGAGGTTAATCAGTGCAAATCTTAGTATATACGCTGTCAAAATATTTCATTACGACGCTTGTTTCGAATGATTTCGTGAGCCTCGTATGACATCCAGGTCATAAGGATTAGAGGGCAAGTAATGAAGCGATTGAGTAAATTTTTATCTTGTTGAAGTGATTTCTCCCTTAAGCCAGTATGAAAAACTCTGATGAGGTTAGAAAAATTATCAGGGCCAGCATGAGAATGTGCACCGGTCGAGACCAAGACTGATTGAGTGGTGGATGGAAGATTTTGGGTAAACCATTTTTTGTGAGGCAGCTTGATATATTAATAAAAACAAGCTATATAAATAAACAGTTTTTTACAATTTACATAATCAATAAGGTTTGAATATGACTTCAAAAGAACCGGAAAAATGGTTGAAAATTGAAATTACGGCGCCGGTGGATCTGATTGATGCTTTAAGCAATTTTCTTGAAGAAACAGGCGCGCAGGGTGTGTTTTCGGAATCGCTGTTGCCGCCGGGCGCGAATGATTTTCCGGAGCCGGGGGACGTTGAAGTTATTCAAGCCTTTTTCCCCGCCGATATCCGCAGCGAGAAGCGGATCTACACCATTCGTAAATATTTGAAGAGTCTTGAAGAAATTTTCCCCGATGTCAGCGCGCCTTTGCTTTCGTCCGAAATCATTTCCGATCCGGACTGGGGCGAGCAGTGGAAAAAATATTTCAAACCGATTCGCGTCTGCAAAAACATCGTTGTCAAACCGACCTGGGAAAGATACACGCCCGCCAGTCGTGACATTGTGGTGGAAATTGATCCGGGAATGGCTTTCGGTACCGGTCAGCATGCGTCCACGCGCATGTGCATGGAAGCCATTGAAGATATAATTTTGAAGGATCGTTCCATCCAGCAATGGAAAGTGCTCGATGTCGGATGCGGCACGGGTATTCTGGGCATTACCGCTGCAAAGATGGGCGCCGAGGCTGTGGTGTGCGTGGACAACGATCCCAAGGCAACGGAAATTGCGGCCCAGAACGCCGTCATCAATGCCGTGGACGACCGTATAAGAATATGCAACCAGGACGCGGCGCAAATCAGCCAGACCTACAACCTGGTTATTGCCAACCTGACGGCCAAGTTGCTGCTGAAGTTGCATACGCATCTGGTCAGACTGATGATGCCCGGCGGCTATCTGATTATTTCCGGGATCATCGAACAGGATGTTCCCGCAATCGAAGAACATTTCATTGTCGCGCCGCTTGTGGTGCACAATAAACTCACCGAAAAAGAATGGGTCTGTTATGTGCTGAAAAACAGTCCGGCGGATGGTAAATCCTGATCGGTTCCAGACCATAACAAATCATTCCAGGAAAGTGTTTGGCCTTGACTCTGCCTCGAATATACAGCTCCGAAACGCTGAAAAATGCGGAAACCTGTCGGCTTGGTACGGAGAATCTCCGGTATTTAAAAACGGTTTTGCGTCTCAAGCCCGGCGACAAGATCATTGTTTTTGACGGCTTCGGGCATGAGTTCGAGGCGCAAATTGAAAGTTACAGCACATCCGGTGTGAATGTTTGCCTGGGAGAGCCGATGCCGCAGCCCGATAAAAAAATCAACATGACGCTGGCCCAGGCGATTCCGAAAGCGGGAAAAATGGATTTAATCGTTAAAACCGCCGCTGAACTGGGTACGGACGTTATTATTCCTTTTACGGCCGCCCGTTCGGTCAGCCGGATTGAAGGAGAAAAAGCTTCAGCAAAAGTAGCCCGCTGGCAAAAGATTGTCCGGGAGGCCGCTCGCTGCTCGCGCAGTCCTCAGGTGGCTGCCATTGAGCCGGTTTTGTCTTTTGAGGATATGTTAACAAGGGCATTGCCCGACGCCCGTAAACTGATTTTCTGGGAAGAGGAAGATCAGCAGAACATCAGGGATGTGTTAAACGATTCAAGGTTTGCCGGGGCTGCGCATTATTTTGTCATTGTGGGCCCCGAAGGCGGTCTGTCCCGGGATGAAGTTGACCGGGCCAGAGAGGCGGGCTTTATTTCCGTGAGTCTCGGCAAACAGATTTTGAAAGTGGAAACAGCGGCAGCAGCGATTTTGTCCATTATCCAGTATGAAAAAGGCATATTCAGCCAGGTTGCGGGGGAGGAAGTAAAATGACGACATACAGATTCGCGGGTTTCTGGCGGCGGTTTGTTGCGTATGCGATTGACGGGTTCATTATCAGTGTTATTTTTTTTATTCTGATGATTATGGCCGGTCTTGCCTATTTTTCCGGAGCGATGTCCAGTGACAGTAAAGACTTGATCGCTGTCCTGACCAACCCCGAACGTATGGCGGCGCTGACCGTTTGGGTCTGGTTATTTTCAGTTTTCCTGAACATCGCTTATTTTACATATTTTCATGGTTCGACGGGACGCACACCCGGTAAAATGTTGCTGGGCTTGCAGGTGCTTACTGTCGAAGGCATGCCTGTTTCCTTTGGCATCGCCTTTTTAAGATCGGTAGGATATATGGTTTCGGGTCTTGTTTTTTGTCTGGGGTATATCTGGATTGGCTTTGATAAAAAGAAACAGGGATGGCATGACAAAATTGCCGGCACGGTTGTTATCATCCGTGAACCCCAGGGAAGCGCGGCCGGAATTACCATCTCTGATTCCGCGCATCAACCGCAAAGCCCCGCTCCATTTGGCAACGCGTCCGGAAGTTTTTCATCCACACAGCTGAATAAGCCGGAAACGCCGTTCACTGAAGATACAACGGGGGCGAGCGGCCAAAAAATACCTTGACAAAAGAAATCAGATTTTATAGAGGTTTCCAGCCTTTCGCAGGTTAGATCAACAAGGCGGGTCGGTAGCTCAGTCGGTAGAGCATCGGACTGAAAATCCGAGTGTCGGCAGTTCAATTCTGCCCTGACCCACCATTGAATATGGGGTTAGAAGATTTCTTCTAACCCCTTTTTTGATGCTGCAAGATTTATAAAAAGAAAATCGACCATTAAATTGTTTATAATTTCCTGTTATCAATAAGTTATCAAATTTTATTCTCAGCTAATCATCTTACAAAATCTATGTCAGTTTTTGCGTGAAGACAGATAAACAATCATTTTATTAACCATGTATTATAACCAAATAACCTTTTTTTCCAAAAAACGATGGCCACGACAGTTATTTAATTCTTTTATCTTGTAAATCATTTGAAGTTTGGTATTTAAAAAAGTCAGATTAATGATCACTTGTCGATGATTTTCCGTTATCTTTTGTGGAATTATTGTTGGACCGACAACGCACTCAGAATAGACACGAAGGTGCAGCCGTTGAAGTATCAACCATTCCGTATCAGTCGTGGTCAATAGAGGCGCGGCATAATGCAAAGAAAATTGTTTCTACCCATTTTGATTGTCTTCTGCACCCTATCATTTGGTTTCCTATTCGGATGTAATCAACATAACACCATAAAAGAACTATCATCCGTTTCGGATCAGCGTTCATTGGATTGGGTGGAATATGGGTTTAATGATGACTGTATTTTTTTATATCAGAAGGAAAATGCTGTAAAAGATGGAGGAAATCATATCGTTCAAGTATGGTCAAAACAGGTATTTTCCAATAAAGGCAGGGAAAATAAAATTCAAATCAGAACAAAAAATAATATGTCAATTGAGGGTTATGACAAACTGTCATACGAAAAGATTTCGTATCGGATCGATTGTAAAAAACAAATGAGTAACATTTTATCGAT
>CAYULE010000088.1:0-9245 GCA_964445385.1 uncultured Smithella sp. | reverse complement strand
GAGGGTGTATTGATCGCGCGCCCGGCATAGTCAGTCAGGCTCACGCCCAGTTTTACCGCCTGTTCCTCGATAAAGCTGCCGGTGCCGGCGGCGCAGACGTTATTCATAACGGAGGAGGTGACCATGCCGTTTTTCATGGTGGTGAATTTGGCGTCCTGACCGCCGATCTCAATAATGGTATCCGCTTCGTTATTGAGTTCATAGGCGGCCCGCGCGTGCGCGGTGATTTCGTCGATGATCAAATCGGCATTGATAATGCGGCCGATGAATTTGCGTCCCGAGCCGGTTGTGCCCACGCCGTTAAAAATAAATTCGCAGGCATGTTTTTGCGCGATTTGGTCAATGGCTTCAAAAAGCGCCTGGATCGCCTTGACCGGCTGGCCTGCCGTCTGCGTGTAAAGGCCGACGAGCACTTCGTTTAGATGATTGATCAAAACCGCCTTGGTGCTGGTGGAACCGATGTCGATGCCCAGATAGACCTCCTGCTTTTTTTGCAGGGGTTGGTATACATCTACTTCAATGGCGGCGGCGTTGTTGCCGGGCCGGTGAAGATAACTGGTGTTTGTGGTAAATTCCGGGTATTTTGACAGCGTCAGTCGCAGCGGGGGATAGCCGTAAGTCTTTTCTGTGTTCTCTTTGACAAAAAGGTCATCCCAGACTTGAGTCCTTAACGGTTCGGGGCGGACTTCTTCCAGATAAAGCAGCGCCGCGCCGATGGCGCCATAGAGATGACTATGCTCGCCGATAATGGGTTCTACCTGCAGGAGATTGCGGAAATGTTTGACCACGGCGGTATTCATGGAAACGCCGCCTGCCAGAATCAGCGGTGTCGGGATATTGGAATCTGGGATAAGGGTATCAATGACGTTTTTGGCCAGGCCTTCGCATAGACCGTCGCTGATCTGGCCGATGGAATAACCTTCCTGCTGGGCATGGATCAGATCAGTCTTGGCAAACACGGCGCAGCGCGTGGCGATCTTCGGCGTATTGCTCTGATTGCAAAACGCGATAGTGCTGAGTGTTTCGATGCTTTTAAGATTCAGTCGCTTGGCCTGCTGATCCAGAAAACTACCGGTTCCCGCCGCGCAGGATGAATTGGAACGGAAACGTTCATAATCACCTTGTTTATTGAACGTAATCAGTCCAAAATTTTCGCCTCCGACAAATAAAATACTGCCGACTTCGCCATGATATTTTTTAACGGCGGCGATCATGGCAATCTGGGTGTCAAATCGCTCGACATTCTGGAGTATATCGGGCCCGGACTGTGTCATGGCGATGCCACCGATTTGAGAAATATCAAGGCCGGCCAGCATCTGCCGCAGAACGTCGGCAATGGCTCCGCGATGACACTGGTAGAAAGAGTTGACGATCGTGCCTTTTTCATCTATCACAACAACGGATAATGCGACTGAACCGATATCTATTCCAACGATCTGGAACATAGGATTGTTTCCCCCGATTGAATTATATTGATATGTGTAAATTTTGTTTGAGGACTTAACACAGGTTTATTAATATTTCAGTGAAAATTATGGGATATTTTATTATGGAGGGTGCGCGTATCAAGAATTTGGAGATAATCCGGCAAGGGCTTTGGCTGTTTTATTCGCAGTTCAAAAGGTATCGTTTTCAATGCGCATTTCAACTAATCTGATTTGAGAGTGAACATGCTTCGCTTTTTACAGAACCGCAATTTCATCTTTCTTCTGGCGATGGGGCTTGGTCTTGCCCTGCCTGCGCCTTCGGCATGGACTAAACTGTTGATGTTTCCCGCCCTGGCGCTGGTCATGGCCGTGGCAACCATCAATGTTTCCAATGATTATTTTCTCAAGCCGCGCGCCATTCTGATGCCGTCGCTGGTTGGAATATTAATGACTTATGGAATCCTGGGCGGCGTTATCCTGACAGCTGCGGCTTTGTTGGTTAAAGATCAAAACCTGTGGATCGGTTTTGTGTTGATTGCGGCGGTTCCTCCCGCGGTGGCGGTCATTCCGTTTACCGCCATCCTGGACGGTAATATACCTTATACCCTGTCGGGGACCATCGCCTCTTACCTTGCCGCTTTATTGATCATGCCGTTCTTGTTCTGGGTATTTATCGGCACAAGCTTTACCAATCCCTGGAAACTCTTTCAGATCATGCTCTTCTTGATTGTTCTGCCCTTGATTGCATCGCGGCTGATTCTTTACTTTCACTGGCAGGACCGGATCATACCGGTTCGGGGCGCGCTTACCGACTGGGGTTTCTTCATTGTCCTGTATTCCATGATCGGTGTGAACCGTGATCTGATATTTTCAAAACCCTTGATGCTCCTGCCGGTTGCCGGAGTTGTGCTGGCGGCCACGTTTGTTCTTGGTTTTGTGATTGAAAAAGCCGGTGTTCTCCTGAAAAAAAATCCCAAAAACATGGTCAGCCTGATTCTTCTGGGCACCTTAAAAAATCAGGGTATTGCCGGCGGCTTGGCTATTGCATTGTTTGAAAAAGAGGCGGCCGTGCCATCCGCCGTCTATAGCCTTTTTATGATTATTTATATCATGTGGCTTGATCTGCGCAGGCGCCGGTCATAATTTAATTGGCAGCGGATCATCATTTCGAGGAGTTATATGATCGATCGGGATTCTCTGCTGTGCCTGAATCCGCCGGAAGACATACTTCAATAATCAGTCCGCCGTCACCGGCGTTTCTGGCTGTGATGGCGCCATCATGCAGGCGAACGGCCGTCTCGCTGATGGCCAGTCCCAACCCCGCGCCGGCTTTATGATTCTCATTTTGTACAATCTTGAAAAACGGTTTGAAAATCAGAGGCAGTGCATCTTCCGGTACGCCACAACCATGATCGCGCACGGTGATGTGAACGACCGCTTTTCCTTCTTTGCTGTTCTGCGTCAGGGAGACTTCAACAGGGTTTTCATCGGATGTGTGATACAGCGCATTGCGGACGATATTTTCAATCGCTCTTCTCAAAAGGTCATAGTTGCCTTGCAGCAGAACCGGTTCATGAGAAAGCAGTACAGCCCTGGAACCGTTTGTTTCGTAATTGGCATCCTCTACGATTTCTCCCGCAAGTTCTGATAAATTTATTCTGGCCTTTTGCAGTTCACCCGTTTCCGCATTCATTTTATTATACATTAATATCTGGCCGATTAATTTGTTGAGTCTTTCCGTTTCCAGGGCAATGCGGTCGAGATGTGGTTGCGATTGATCACTGGAATTTTGACGGCAGAGTTCGAGGGCAACATTCAGCCTTGCCAGGGGAGATCTTAGTTCATGCGAAACGTCTCTCAGCAGGTTGCGCTGGGAGGTCAGGAGTGTTTCAATGCGTTCGGCCATAAAGTCAAAATCATTGGCCAGGGAAGAAAGCTCATCCTTGCGGCTGCCAAGCGAAGGTCTCACGCGCACAGACAGCTTGCCATCCGCCCATTGCCTTGCGGCGCTGCTCAGCTTTAAAATCGGCGCAGTGAGATACCGGGCAAGAAGATAACAAATAATGGCGGAAACAATTAATCCGATGATCAATCGAATTAAAAAGTTATGGAATAACCCCTGAGGCGGTGGTCCCGGAGGCAGCCCTGGCGGTGGCCCCGGAGGATGTTCCGATAACATCGAATGTGGCGGCGGACCCTGCCCGAATTCCGGTGGTTCCGGGTGAGGAAATACGGCGGCAAGTAAATAAGTATGCCCTTTCGGATTTTTTACTCTTTGGGTGAAGATACCTACGTCCTGCGCTCTCAGGTAAGTTGGATTGGTTTGCTGAAAGGCCAGAAACACTTGCTTACGAATATCTTCGCGAAGCGTTTGCCCGGTAACTTCTATTCCTTTCTCATTAAGAAGGTATGCCTTCATTCCTGTTGTTTTTTCCAAGCGCTGGAAATAATTTTTCAACTTATCGCGGCCGTCACGCTCATAAATGGCGGCCGCTTCTTCCGCATGAAAAGAAACACTGTTGTCGATGGTTTTCTGCCATTGCTTGATCATCGGTTCGGTGGTCATCAAACGTTCCATGTAAATGAATACACCCACAACGATAACAATGGTTAACCAGAATCCAAGATATATTTTAATAAAGAGGCTGATATTTTTCATGAACAATTAATCCCGGCAATCCACCTCATAGTCCTGATCATTTGCCAAACGATTGTTTGCGGATTCGAATGCTGTGTAAACATAACCGGCGCCTCGAACGGATTTAATCCGTTCATTGCCGGAAGGATCGAGACCGAGCTTCTTACGTAATTTGCTGACATGCACATCGATACTCCGGTCATAAGGCGAAAGCGAGCGTCCCAGCACTTCAGCGGTCAAGTCATCCCTTGTCAGCACCTGGCCTGCACTTTTAATTAAAAGGGTCAACAAGCCAAACTCAACACTGGTCAGTTCTACCTGCTTATTCGCGCATTTTACCAGACGGGAGCTTGTGTCCAGTTCAAGATCGCCAATTTTGCAGGATGAACCGGTTCCGCTTTCGTTGCTGACAGTTGATGATCTTCTTAAAATGGTGCGGATACGGGCCAGAAGCTCTCGAGGGTTGAACGGTTTCGGCAGGTAATCATCGGCCCCCATCTCGAGACCGACGATGCGGTCAACGTCTTCACCGCGGGCGGAGAGCATCAGGACCGGGATCGTGGTTTTCGAGCGGATGGCTTGCAGAACATCAAAGCCATTAAGTTTACCGGGAAGCATGACGTCCAGGATGATCAGGTTGTATTGGCCTTGTGTTGCCATGTCAATGCCATGCTGACTTTGATAGGCTGCCTCTACGATAAAACCCTCCGGTTTCAGATATTCACTCAATAAGGAACAAAGCTCTGTGTCATCATCGATGACTAATATGTGTAAGGGGAGTTCATCCATCCGTCTTCTCCGCAGGCAGGAGTTGCCTTTTCATTGATGAAACGTGATCATAATATCATGGATTTTACTAGTTAAATGTTAAGAAATGTAAAACCATTTTTTTGTCCAATCCCCGGATACAAATAGAATTTCTGATGGTTACCTGTGGTGTCGCCTTGACAGCCTTGAGCGGCAACGCGCTGTGTCCCAATTGGAGATAAGCTTTTTCTTTGGTGATGCTTCGATTTTCATTACGCAGTTATAGCCCAGTTTAAATGATCATTTCATCCGGCTGAACAAAATGCTGCCCAAGATCAGCATCGCTGAGGCAAACAGGGTGATAATTCCCAGATCAACATAAAACGGATACGTGTGAATACCCAGGAGTGCACCCCGAACGCCGTCCACGGTGTAGCTGAGCGGGTTAAGCTTTACCAGTCCCAAAAGCCAGGCGGGCAGCTTCTCATCTACCGGAAAAAGCGCTCCGGACAGGAAAAAAAGAGGAAAAATCAGAAAAGTGGAGATGACCTGAAATCCCTCCAGGCTTTCCAGCAGGGATCCCAGTGCCAGTCCCAGCGACACCAGAGCAATCGAGGTGACCAGCAAAATCAATAAGGCCAGCGGAATGCCCCATGGGTTTATTGCAGGGAAGAGAAAAGAAAAAATAAAAAGGATCATCACCTGCAAAAGGACGTCGGTGCATCCGCCGAGTACTTTGCCGCAAAAAATACTGATTCTTGTTACCGGAGCGACCAGTACGGCTTTGAGCACATCGAGCTTGCGATCCCAGATGATGTAAAGTCCGAAAAAGACGGAACCGAAAATCACCGACATGGTGAGCACGCCCGGATAAATGTAGTCGCGATAGGTTACGGGGCCTACGGAAAGTGAAGCTCCGATCCCGCTGCCGAACAAAAAAAGCCACATCAGCGGCTGAACCACGCTGGAAACAATTCTGCTCTTTTCACGCCAGAAGACTTTGAATTCGCGCCACCACACAGCGGAAATGCCCAGGAGTTCTCTCTGAACCATATTGGAGTTCATCGTTTCATTTTCCTCTCTGACGATAGCGGGCAACGGAATCCACCCAGCTTTCTCCATTTTCTACGGCATCCACCTGGATATCACGGCCGGTGAGTTTGATAAAGACATCGTTGAGCGTGGGTTTTCTCATTTCCACGCTTACGACATCCGGAATCAAAGGCAGCAACTCGGCCAGATGCAGGTGAGCCGATTTCATGGTAATTTCTATCAGATCACCCGTGGTCTTGATGGCGGACACGTAAGGAAGCGCGCGGATTCTTTCGAGTGGAGGCTTTGGCGCGTTAATCGCAACGATGTCGCCGCCCAGAGAGTCAATCATGTTTTCCGGCGTGTCCAGCGCGATGATCCGGCCCGCGTCGATGATTCCAATACGGTTGCACATGAGCTGCGCTTCTTCCATGTAGTGTGTGGTGAGCACAACGGTGGTTTCTTCTTTTTGCGCCATTTTACGGATATATTCCCAGGTACGGGCGCGGGTCTGTGGATCAAGCCCCAGCGTCGGTTCATCCAGAAATAAAACAGCGGGGCGGTGCAAAAGGCCACGCGCCAGTTCCAGCCTGCGTTTCATGCCGCCGGAATACGTTTTAGTCAGATCGTCGGCGCGTTCTTTTAAATCAACCAGTTCCAGCATTTCTTCGATCCAGAGATTGCGAACATTTGCCGGAATTCCATAAAGACGGGCGTGCAACTGCAGATTTTCACGGCCGGTGAGGATCGTGTCCAGCGTCGGGTCCTGAAAAACAATGCCGACCTTGCGCCGGACCTGCGTCGGATGCTTTGCGATATCAAAGCCCGCGATGATGCCCTGACCGGATGTGGGGCGAACAATGGTGCAGAGCATCCCGATGGTCGTGGTTTTGCCCGCGCCGTTGGGGCCCAGCAGTCCGAAGATTTCACCTTTTTCGATAGCCAGATCAATCCCGCGCACGGCCTGGATTTTGCCGAAAGTTTTTGTCAGCGATATTGTTTTGATCATTGCCATAAATAAGGTTTATTGCGCCAGGTTAGTCAGTATTTATTGCGCCCGGCCAGAGATAATAAAACCCCGCCCTGGCATTGAATATTTCGGGCAGAGCAACATGGATTAAAGAAGCATTCTTGACCTCCACGGCTGCCGCCCGGTAATAATTTTCTTCGGGAAGATCATTGCGACGGTAAACCACGACACGCGCGTCGTCGGCGAGTTTAGCGATGGTTTTGGTTTCTTTGACCGCGTCGCGAATATAACCGATTTTATCGATCAGCTTCAGGCGCAATGCATCATCAGCCACAAACACGCGTGCGGTGGAAACTTCTTTCAGTGATAATTCAGTAAGCTTGCGATGCTTTTGCACCAGATGGATGAATCGTTTAGCAAAGGTATCCACGGTCTTCTGCATCAGTATTTTTTCTTCGTCGTTTGATTCACGGAATGGCGAGCCCATGTCCTTATTTTTGCCGGATTTGTTGATTTCAACCCCGAGGCCGATTTTGTTCATCAGCCCAAAAGCCTTGGGATGCATGAAAATAACACCGACGGAACCGGTAATGGTTGTTGGATGGGCCATGATGAAGTCCGCCGGCAATGAAAGGTAATAAGCGCCGGAGGCGGCGACATCCATCATGATGACGCCGATTTTGTTGCCGGTCCTGGTCTTGTAGGATAAGATTTCATGATACAAAAGATCACTGGCGGTAACCGTACCGCCGGAGGAATCAACTTTCAATAAAACAGCTTTGATGGATGAATCACTTTGAGCTTTGTTGAGCTGAACAACAACCTGTTCCACAAGGCTGGGTGACGTGCTTGCTAAACCTTGTTTTGGGGCGTCCGAAATCGTGCCATTGATGGCAATCATCAAAATTTTATCTTTTCCTTTCCCTTCCAGCGTAAATTCCTTGAGAGGGTTGGGCGTTGAATCAAAAAGGTTGAGTCGCGGCGCTGAGCAGGCGCTCAAAAAAAATACCGCGCAGAGGGCTGTCAGGAAAATAATTTTCTTCATCGGGGTTTCCTTTCTCTCAAATGCTATCATTTCATGATTTTCATAACAAATTTCATAAGGGATTTCATCAGTCTGCCTTTGTGAGGTGCAGCGAGATCGGCGGCATCGGTCAGATTGTAACTGCGCAGAACACTTTTGGTATGTGAAAAGGTATCAAAGCTGTATTTGCCATGGTACCGGCCTATTCCGCTTGAACCCACTCCGCCAAAGGGCAGAAAATGCGTAACAATATGCATAATCGTATTATTCACAGCGCCGCCGCCGAAAGATATTTCTTTAATAATCTTTCGACGAATCACTTTATCATTTACAAACGCATATAAAGCAAGCGGTTTCGGGCGGTCATTGATTTTTTCAATGACCTCATCCAGATCGGAATAAACAATGATCGGCAGTATCGGACCGAAAATTTCATCCTGCATGACAGGATCATTCCAGCCCATGGGGTATAGCAAGGTCGGTTCGATGTAACGGTCGGCGGGGTTTGTTTTGCCGCCGTGAATAATCCTGCTCTTATCCATCAGTGTGGTCAGACGCTGGAAATGACGGTCATTAATGATTCGGCAATAGCGCGGATGAGTTGATGCGTTCTCGCCGTAAAATTTTAAAATTACTTTGATCAGCTCATCAACAAAAGCATCTTTGATCGAGTCATGAACCAGAACATAATCGGGCGCAATGCAGGTTTGACCGGCGTTGATAAATTTGCCCCAACTGATCCGGCTGGCGGCTGTCTTGAGATTTGCGCTTTCATGGACGATAGCCGGGCTTTTGCCGCCCAATTCCAGAGTGAGCGGTGTCAGATTTTTAGCTGCCGCGGCCATCACCGCTTTTCCCACGGGAGCGCTGCCGGTAAAGAAAATATAATCAACAGGCAGTTCCAGCAGCGCCTGTGTTTCCGCTGCCGCGCCGGCAACAACATGAATATATCCACCAGGGAATGCGGCATTGATCATTTTTTCCAGCACCGCCGCCGTGTGCGATGAAATTTCCGATGGTTTCAGAATCGCGGTGTTGCCTGCGGCAATCGCACCGATCAATGGTGTCATCAACAGTTGAAAGGGATAATTCCACGGCGCAATGATTAACGTCACGCCGTAAGGTTCTTGATAAATGTAACTTTTGGCCGGCATCATGAACAAGGGAGTTGCTACCTTTTCACGAGCCGTCCAGTCGCGAATATTACTGATGGCGTGTTTAATTTCGTTGTAAAAAACGGAAATTTCCGTGACGAAGGCGTCTGTTTCTTCCTTATGCAGATCAGCATACACGGCAGCGAGGATTTCCTTTTCATTCGCAGCGACCATTTCCTTGAGCTTTTTGAGGGTTGCAATACGGAAATTAATATCGAGCGTTTTTCCCGAACGGAAAAATGCTTTTTGTTCC
>CAYULE010000087.1:0-9282 GCA_964445385.1 uncultured Smithella sp. | reverse complement strand
AATCATGGGCAATGCCTCCGGCCAGTGTGCCGATAGCCTCCATCTTCTGGGCCTGTATTAATTGTCTCTCGAGAGCTTCTTTTTCCTTCTGCATCTTTTTGCGTTCGGTAATATTTCTACCGGCAATTACAATCTCCACTGGTTTGCCGTTTTCAGCGCGGTTGAAAGTTGCGTCAATTTCTATCCAGATTATACTGCCATCTTTATGGTAGGCTTCTATCTCAAGTGTCCGTGATCCTCTGGGATTGATAGACCGCCCACTGGACTCCAGGGCCAATTCGTCCATCAAAAGTTTTTCCATTTGAGCAAATGATTCCGGTGTGACTTGTTCTTTCAAGGGTATGGTTCTTAGCTCTTCTTCAGTAAAACCAGTGATGATATTGCTGTCCGGGCTTAGGTAGTTATAATGTAAGTTTAAATCCATGGTCCAGATAGTGTCATTCATGTTTTCCACGATCATCCGGTAGCGCTTTTCACTTTCCTTAAGGGCTTCTTGAATTTTCCTGCGCTCTGTAACCTCTCGGCCGACGAGCAGAATTTCCACCGGTTTACCGTTTTTATCCCGGCCAAACGAGCCGGTAACCTCTATCCAGACGGTGCCACCATTCTTGTGATAAACTTCCAGTTCTATTGTCCTTGACCGGTGTGGATCGACGGGTTTCCCGCTAAATTCATTGGTTAACTCTTCTGTAAGGATTTTTTCCGCCAAGGCATACGATTCCGGGACAACTTGTTCTCTGGGCGATATGCTCATTATCTCTTCGGCAGTACGTCCTGTGATCTGGACGTTCGTGGGGCTGCGATATTTGTACTGGAAATTTAGATCCATGATCCAAATGACATCATGCGTATTCTCGACGATCATCCGATAGCGCTCTTCGCTTTTAAGAAGGGTATCTTCCATCTTTTTCCGTTCAGTAATGTCCTCAAAGAATCCATCATAATGAATAATATGACCTTCTTGATCCTTAATGGCCCTCGCATTAACGGCAATCCAAATTTTTTTCCCGTCTTTGCGGACACAGAGAACTTCGTATTTATTCACGATGCCTTTCCCTTCGATCTCCTTCCGGAAATAAAGCCGATCTTCAGGATTGGCGTAAAATTGAATGATGTTATTTACATTCCGCATAAGGTCTTCTTGCGAATCGTACCCGCTGAGGTTGACCATGGCCGGATTGACGCTGAGAATTCGGCCGTCCGGTGTCGTTTGAAAGATCCCTTCCACGGCATTCTCGTAAATCGTCCGATACTTTTCCTCAGCCCGCCTGCGGGAAGTAATGTCGCGGATCGATTCGATAGCACCGACAATATTGCCCTTCGAGTCCTGCAAGGCACTCGCTTTCCCGAACAAATACACCTCTCCACCCCGGAGCACGGGCATATAGGCTTCACCCTCCAGGACCGTATCCCTTCTTTGCGTGCCGACATATTTTTCTTCAACATCTTCGCGGGAGTTAAGAACAAGGTCAATCAGAATCGGTCTTCGTTCACCGTAAAACGGAAGGGCATACTCATAGTTGCCTTTGCCCAGCATATCCGCCGCTTTAATCCCGGTCATTTGTTCAATTGCCCGGTTCCAGGCAATGACCTTTCCATCCGTGTCAATGACCAATGTCGCATCCGGCAGATATTCAATGATCTCATCCAGACGTCTGTGTGCTTCTCGTAGTTCTTCTTCCGCCTTTTTTCGCTCGGTAACGTCGAGAACAGAGAGTATGCCCGCAAGCCTTCCCTGCAGCATTATCGATGCCCCGGAAATATCGACCCACTTTTCCCGGCCATCTTTTGCAATGATTTTGAGTTCATGACGATTCGTTGTTTTTTCTCCCTGCTGCCGTTTCCTGCCTTCTCTCTGGATGATCTGTTTGACTTCAGGATGAACCATGTCCCAGAAATTCATCGACTGGAGTTCTTCTTCGGAATACCCGCAGATGGTCTCGGTGGCTTTGTTCGCGTAAATCCAGCGATCATCCTGGTAAAGCATCACTGCCGTGGGAGTGGAATCAGCCAGGACCCTGAACTTCTCCTCGCTCTCCCGCAGAGCCTCGAGCGCAGATGCCCTCTGGGACTCGGCCCGCTTGCGTCCGGAGATGTCCCGACCGACACCCCGAAAGCCGACAGGATTCCCCGATTTATCCCGGACCAGCGAGATCGATACTTCTGCAGTTGTGATCGTGCCGTCTTTGCATAGACTTTTATATTCTACACTTTTTACCGGGATACCCGTTCGATAGATGTCTTTGCAGATCATATATACGTGTTTTGCATCATCAAGTGTTGGATGAAGGTCGAAGCGGGATAAGGCCTTGTATTCATCAAAGGTATAGCCTGTTGTTTTGAGAAATGATTGATTGCAGAAAATCAGGTTGCCTGAAAGATCCAGTTCAAAACAGGCATCTTCAATGTTTTCAATGAAATCGCGGGATCTTTCCAACTCCGCTTCCGCCCGCTTGCGTCCGTTGATATCTTCAATGGTAGCGATTGTGCGCATGGGTCGACCGGCAGAATCTCGGATAACCGTCATATTCACGCTTACCCATACAATCGATCCGTCTTTGCGGATGTAGCGTTTCTCCATCCTGTAATTCGGCTGCTTCCCGCTTACAACATTCTGAAAAGCTTCCCAGTCCTGGTCGCGATCTTCCGGGTGTGTAATTTCCGGAACATGCAGTGCAAGCATTTCATCGGCGGAGTAGCCCGTAATGTCACACATCTTCTGGTTGACACGCAGCCATTGGCCTGTTTCTGTATCAGCCTGCGCCATGCCAATGGAAGCCATCTCAAATATAGCCCTGAACTGTTCCTCACTTTTACACAGCGCCTCGACCGCAGCCTCCCTTTGGGACTCGGCTTCTTTTTGCCCGGTGATATCCCGATGGTCTCCCCTGGCGCCTGCATATTGTCCACTTTCATCAAATACCGGAATACAGGAATGGCCGACCCAGCGGACTTCGCCGTCCGGGCGGATGATGCGGAATTCTATTTTGCCGGGCCGATGCTTCTTGCCGGATTCAACGAGATGCGCTTTAAATAGATGAAGGTCATCCGGGTGAATAATGCGGGTAATGAGCAAGGGATCTTTTAGAATATCTTCCGGATTGAAACCAGTGATGTCATACCAGGGAGGCGACAGACAACAAACCTGTCCCGCCGGGCTCAGCCGGGTTTCCCCATCGTGACCCGTCGCAGTTTTAACACCTTTTTCTACTCGTTTGGGGCTCATCTTCAACCTGCTTACCGTTGTGGCAGATAATCTCTTAAGTCATGTTATCTGCGATGCTTACAAAACAAGAGGAAGGATTTTGAACCGTTCCTCACCAGGCAAACGCCGGTTCTTCCGCCACCGATTGGAGTAATGCCATCGCGCCGTTTTCCTGAGCGGGCTCACCGCTGATCGCCAGCCAGACACTGCCTTCCGCGCCAACTACACCTCCCGCCGCAATCAATTGGGCTTTCGCGCCCGTCAGCATGGCAATCGCCTCGATTTCCGTGATGACTTCACCGGGGACCGGCAACAGCCTGGGGCCATGAACACCCGGTTCGTTAATCTGCAACGCCAGATCATCAAGATTTCCGGCAACGCGTTTTTCCAGACCCACCGGAACGATCAGTCGCACACGTCTGCCGAAATACACAGGCAATGATGCGCCAATGGTTCCGGCCTTTGGATGCCCGATCAGAATCGCCGCCCGTCTGGTGTTCAAGTCGACCGCGTTGGCCCCTTTCAAAATAACATCGCCTTCCTTCAGATCATCGACAGCATCAAAGATGGTTTTACCTTTTTGCCAGACACCATCTTTAATCACCACATCGCCGGGGAAACCGCTCTCATCGGGAAGTCTGCCTGATTCTGCCGTCGGATGAACAGGCGGCAACACAATGCCGCGAAAAAACCGGCTTCGCCGAAAATCATGTGCCTGTCCAATCGCTGTGAGCAACTCCTGGGCCACATAACCGTTAGTCGTTCCGGCGATCACGACGACGGTTCCGCCTTTTACCGCGGTGAGTACTTCGGGGTGTTTAGCAATTGCTTTGCCAATCAGCCTTTTGCCGGCAGCCGGTGTTAGTGAAAATTGTCTCATCGATGATTCCCCTTTCTTGATGTTGTCATACCACGGCACTTTTACAAGGATAACGAGGCGGCGACATGATATCAGCCTAAATATTTTTATCCGGCAGATAGTCCTCCCGGACCGGGGAAAATACCTCCACGGCCACTGAATCCTCGAGAATCTCCGCACGGTGCTCTACATTCATCGGAATGCACCAGCTGTCGCCGGGACGAGTATCGTATCTTTGATCACCGACAACAAAAATCATATGCCCGCTGATCAGGTAGCCGATTTGCTCGTTGGGATGCGAATGTTTGGGCAAGATCGCTCCTTTTTTCAGCCGGAATTCTCCAAGCAACGTTCGCTCCCCGTAAACCAGCGTCTTTTGATCAATGCCTTTAATCCGGGAATGATACCCCTCATCCGTTTTCTTATAAAACATCATATCCTTTATCCTGTGAACCTGACAGTCGACAGACTAACAGCCTGTTTGTTTTAAAAGTATCTCATTTTCGTGAACTTATCAAGTGCAGGTACTCAGAAGGGATCTGGTTGAAAAATAGAAAGCCCCGCAGGCATTAATCCTGTGGGGCTTTTCTTTTCCAGTACTTAAAACTTAAAACTAAAACTGTTTTTCATTTCACCCGCGTCCAGTAATGGCTTTCGCTGAAAATCAGCAGACTGGCTGTGACGTGCAGCTTTTGCGCTGACACCAGCGCTAAGCTGCATTTGTATTCTCTGCCTTCGTCAACATCATAAACCTTTCCGTCAACGTACCGGCCAGCCTCTTTTTTCAGACCCCAGAGCACCAGCATCCCCATCAGCGGTTTATCGTATCGATCTTTTTTGCATTTTTTACATAATGCATTTGCAGGAACACCGGGGGCAAGCTTCACGATTTTACCGGAGTAAACCCCGTCTTTTTCCGTTATTTCAACTTGTAATCTTTCCTTACCTGCGTCTTTACCTTTAAGAATCGGCATGGACCAAACACCAACAATAGAGGGGGATGCCGCATAACTCGTAACAGAAAATATCATAACAAAAATGAGTGCTGTTAAAATAAGGATTGATTTTTTCATATTTCACCTCCCTGAAGACCTTTTAAGATTAAATCCCCTTGTGTTGCTTGAGTATATGGGTAATGACATCCGAGCGCAAGGAGAAAAAAGTAAGGTCAAAGGATAAAGGTTAAAGGATAACAGTTCCGGATGAAAGGCTATTGAGCTTCATCCATTATACACAATCCTTCATAACCAAACCTTTGAAACGTAAATTAAAAACATTCCAACCTCAGAGCATCGGCCTCCGAGCCTTGCGCTTTTTCCTTTTTCCTTTTTTCCTTGAACCTTTTTCCTTGGACTTGGAACCTTTAGCCTATATCTCTGAATTTTATCGGATCGGTCGCATAAAGCACGGCGCGTTCGACACCCTCTTCGCGGAATTGATGGGTTTTCAGATATTCGGGATTATTGATCATCGAGATGAATGCCTTACGCGACGGATATTGCACCAGCATAAGCAGATCCCATGCTTCCTCACCATTGAGCAACTCACCGGGCTTTCCCAGATATAAAACTTTCCCACCGACGCCTTCAACAAATTTACCCGCCTCCTTTGTGTAACGAATATAGGAGGCCTGCCCTTCCACACCTTTGAACTTCAGCAGGTTCAGCATGACCACCGGCCCCTCGTTGGGATTTTTAGCCAGTTTACGGAATTCTTCCGGGTTAGATTTTATTTCACTCATCTTGATTTCTCCTTTTTAGATTATTTATTTCCTGTAAATGATCAATCATATCTTTTCAGTTCAAAAAGCTTTTTATTTTGCGTGGAGACAATATGATAAAAACGGTCCTGCGGGATATATATGTAAGGAACATCGACATCGCGACGGTAAAGAAAATGGGAAAGGATCAAACGATTGACGGCCTGATGCCCGACAATCATAATATTTTTAGCGCGACGGTTTAGAAAAAATGATTTTTTAATTCCCTCCTCAATGCGCTGTTTCATCATCGCGTAACTTTCACCTCCGGGATAGACGTAAGCATATTTCCGGGCTTCACGGCCACGGAAAACTTTCGGCATCTTTTTTTCAATCTCAGAATAAGTCATTCCTTCGCAGATGCCGGCGTTGATTTCATCAAACTCTTTGAGCGCAATGATCCGGCAATCATTCTGCGATCGGGCAATGGCTTGCGCTGTTCTTTTTGTTCTTAATTTACTGCTGGTGAAAATGTAGGAAATTTTCTTTTGGGCAAAAAAATGCCCCAGCGCTTCGGCCTGTTCCTTTCCTTTTGCAGTGAGACCGGGATCGCCTCCGATGCGGTCCTCTACGTTGTATTCCGTCTGGGTGTGCCGGATCAGAAAAAGATTCTTCACTTCGTCCGTCACCAGATAATCACGCAGGCGAGCGTAAAGAGGAATCGAATCGGTATGCTTTTCTTCGAGAATCTTGTTTTGCAGAGAATCCAGACGGATGAAGTTTCTTTCCACCCTTAAAGGAACATAAATCATCTTGTAGTAATCAATTCGTTTCAAAAACTCCGCTTCGGCTTTTTTACATTCCAGATGGGTGAATTCCGGCAGTTTCGTTTTTTCCAGAATACTCAAAGCCAGAATATCCTGATCGTCATTAACACACTCGATAAAAAGCAGATGGTGATCGTTAAGACAGGCCTCGATCATTTCCCGGCGATGGCGGCTTGCATTTGTCGCGTCCAGAATGGCCACCTGCCCTGAATTACGCAAATAGGCCTTTGCTCTTTCCATGTTTATGCGGGTAAATTTATTTCTCAGCTTTACGGCGGCTGAATTTTTCGGCGAATAAAACTCGGCGCATGATGTTTCCGTGAGCGGTCGGTAAATTCTGCGCAGATTACCGTTGTTGAATATTCGCGTATGAATGTGATCCTTGTGAAAAGCCTCCCGCAGGCGCACGCCCAGCGTGGATTTCCCGCGCGCCGGCAGTCCCATCAGGACAATGTATAATTTATCATCGCTCATAGAAATCGGATCTCATCGTTTGTACCTCGTGAGGCATTTCGCCAGAAGTTTAGTCTAAAAACCGAAGCTGATGGCCATATTCCGGGCGCTTCGCGCCCATCCTTTTGAGCTAACAGCCAACAGCCTAAAAGCCTATAGTCTACTTGAGTCTTTTCACCCTGAGCATATTCGTCGTCCCCGACACCCAGATCGGATGGCCGACGGTGATGACAATCAAATCTCCCGGTTTTGCTTCGCCGGACTCAAGGGCAGCTTGCGAGGCTTTTTCAATCATGTCATCCGTATCGTGCGGATCGTTGACCAACCGGGGAAGGCACCCCCAGCTCAAAGCAAGACGCCGCACAGTCTTTTCATTGGGGGACAGGGCAACAATCGTCTGCCGGGGACGAAAGCGTGATATGTAGCGGGCTGTTCTGCCGGATTGGGTATGGGCAACAATGGCTTTGGCCTCCAGATGACTGGCCAGAACGCAGGAGGCGTGGGCCACCGATTCGGAAATATCCTTCCTGGGGATCATGGCTAAAAATTTTTCAAACGGAAATCCGGCCTCGGCAGCGGCAGCCACACGGCTCATATACAAAACCGCTTCCGCCGGATAATCTCCGGAAGCGGTTTCTTCGGAGAGCATCACGGCATCCGTGCCATCAAGCACGGCGTTAGCCACATCAGCGGCTTCGGCGCGGGTGGGACGAGGCGAAGCAACCATCGAACGCAACATCTGTGTCGCGGTGATGACCGGTTTTCCCGCGGCATTGGCTTTGCCAATCAACCTCTTTTGAATCAGGGGCACATCTTCCAGTGGTATTTCCACGCCCAGATCCCCGCGCGCGACCATGATGCCATCGGAGATATTCATGATGGCGTCGATGTTATCCACGGCTTCATGTTTTTCTATTTTGGCAATAACCGGTGTGTCTTTGCCCTTTGCGGCAATAATGTCTTTGACCATTTTAATGTCTTCCGCGGTTTTAACGAAAGACAGGGCGATAAAATCAACTCCATGTTCCAGACCAAACAGCAGATCACCCCGATCTTTTTCGGTAAGAGATGCCGTACGGATTGTGCCGGTCGGCAGATTAATGCCTTTATGCGATGTCAGAATGCCGCCTGTCACGACTTTGCAGACGATATCAGTCTCATTCGCCTCTTCCACCAACAGTTCCATCAGGCCATCGGCTAGAAGCAGTCTGTCACCCGCCTTGACTTCACGTGGCAGATCTTTGTATGTCAGCGATACCGCCTCGATGCTGCCTTCAATCGGACGACTGGTTAAAATAAATTTATGGCCCGGCATCAATACAATACCGGGGTCGGGAATCGTGCTGATACGAATTTTCGGCCCGGCCAGATCCAGCAGAATGGCCACCGGCTTGTCCAGTTTCGCGGACAGCTCGCGAATCGTTTTGATCTTTTGCAGATGACCTTCGTGCGAACCGTGAGAGAAGTTCAGGCGCGCCACATCCATGCCATTGATCATCAGGGCGTGAATGACATCTTTATTGTCGGAAGCCGGTCCGATGGTGCAAACAATCTTTGTTTTTTTCATAATTATCCTAATTCAGTCATTCAGGCTGTAGACGATAAGACAGTCAGGTTATTTTGTGGTGGCGCAAATCGCCATACCGTAATTCTACAGTCTAACAGCCTACAGTCTATAGTCTGCTTTTTCTAACAGATTCACACCGGAACATCAAGAAGTTCAAGTTGATAGAGAGCGGCCCCGGTAGCCGCCATCTGTTCTAAACTACTGTCGTTAAAGAGAAATGGGTTGACATCCCCTGGGCTTTTGTCTAATCTTTCCTATCTAATCTTAAGGAGGAGAATATGGCCGTAAAGATTGCAATTAACGGATTCGGAAGAATCGGGCGGCTCGTATTCCGGGCCGGTTACAAAAACAAGGATGTGGAATTCGTGGCAGTCAATGATCTGGCCGACGCTAAAACACTGGCGCACCTGCTCAAATATGATTCGATTCACGGCACACTTAATGCGGAGGTAAAACACACGCCTAACGCTATCCTGGTGGACGGCAAAGAAATGAAGGCCTTTGCTGTTCGCGACCCGGAAACACTGCCCTGGAGGGATTTAGGTGTGGATGTTGTTCTGGAGAGCACGGGGAGATTTACCGACCGTGACGGCGCGGAAAAACACCTCAAAGCGGGCGCCAAAAAAGTGGTGATCTCCGCGCCCGCCAAAGCGCCGGACGTAACGGTTGTTT
>CAYULE010000086.1:0-9502 GCA_964445385.1 uncultured Smithella sp. | reverse complement strand
GATCTGCAAAATATTACTTCCTCTGTCATGATGACGTTGAATGTCGTTCAGGCCGCCGGTGTTTCTTTTCCGGATGGGAAAGTTCCGCAGGTCCGCGTTACCCTTCGTGTTAAAAAGAAATAAGGAGAAAAGAACCTATGGACTCCGCTTTGAAAAAAAGATCGAAAAAGGCAGGCCTCAGTCCCGGAGCGCTGATTCACATCGGCAACACCTACACGGACAAATCGAAAATAACGCTGACGCGCTATGACGAAGCGTCGCTTGTGGAGAAGGAGATTTATTCCTTAGACGAGCTGAGGGAAGAAAAGGAACAGCCGGGTGTTCTCTGGGTCAATATTGACGGTCTGCAGGATGTGGAGCTTCTGGGAGAGATCGGTGATCTGTTCGGCTTGCATCCGCTCATTGTGGAAGACATTCTGAACACGGATCAGCGTCCGAAGATGGAGGATTTTAACGAATACATCTATATTGTTTTGAAGAATTTCCATAACCATGTTGACGAGAATCTCTACATGGAACAGGTGAGCGTTGTTCTGGGGAAAAATTTTGTTCTCTCCTTTCAGGAAAAAGAATGCGAGCTTTTCGCGCCGATTCGAGAGCGGCTGCGCGCCAACCGGGGCAAGATTCGTAAATCAGGCGCGGATTATCTTGCGCATCACCTGATGGATGATATTGTCGATCAATATTTTATCCTGCTGGAAGATATTGAAGAAAAAATTGAAAATCTGGAAAATGATCTGGTCCGACAGACCACGCCGGCCAAGCTTCAAGCCATTCACAATTTAAAAAGAGAATTGATCTTTCTTCGAAAATCGCTGTGGCCGCTTCGCGAAACCATCAGTTCGTTGCAGCGGTCGGATTCCCCCTTGATTGACGAGCCTAATGCCGTCTATTTCAAGGACATCTCCGATCATATCATCGCTATTATCGATACCGTGGATACTTTTCGGGATATGCTTTCCGGCATGCTTGACATTTATCTTTCCTCCGCAAGCATGAAACTCAATGAAGTCATGAAGGTATTAACCATTATCGCGACAATTTTCATGCCCCTGACCTTTCTGGCCGGTGTCTATGGCATGAATTTCAAACACATGCCGGAGTTGGAATGGTCCTGGGGCTATTTCGGACTTTGGGGAATCATGTTGACGATTGCGCTCTTGATGCTTATGTTTTTCCGCAAGAAGAAATGGATCTAGGCGTTGTGCAAAAGAGTTGCATTAGAGGTTAAAATATGCTCAATCTTATCTCAACAATTAATAATTTCAGGAGGCATCAATATGCAGGTATTCGCAGCAAGTGATATCGTCGAAGTTGCTATCAGAATTGAAGAAAACGGAATTAATTTTTATAAATTCGCCGAGCAGATCGCCAAGCAGGAAGACGCGAAAAAGCTTTTTGCGCATTTGGCTGAAGCCGAAGCAGGGCATAAACGTACGTTTGAAAAGTTTTTTGCGGCTATGGAAAAATATAATCCGCCGGAGCAATACGCTGGTGAATACAGCACGTATCTTCGCAATTATGTGGACAATAATCTTATTTTTACAAAAGATATCATGGATAAACAATTGGCGAATATAAAGGATACGGTTGCCGCCTTTGAGTTTGCCATGCAGCGTGAGCTGGATTCCATTTTGTATTATCACGAAATCAAGAATCTGGTTCCTGCGGCGCAGCATGAGGCTATTGAAAAGATTATCGACGAAGAGAGAAAACATTACGCGATTCTGGTGGATATGAAAAAACGTTAC
The DNA here is from genome assembly GCA_964445385.1 of uncultured Smithella sp. Classification (GTDB taxonomy): domain Bacteria; phylum Desulfobacterota; class Syntrophia; order Syntrophales; family Smithellaceae; genus UBA8904. Next base: position 7,751 of record CAYULE010000086.1, on the reverse strand, counting down.
ACCTGCTAATCACGCAACGCAACTGATCGTAAAAAAGCCGCCCTTAAAGGCGGCTTTTTTACGATTCATCCCGTTTTGGCGCACTTTTCACTGAGCAGCTTTCTCATTCTTTTTGATTCCGAGGGCAGATTGCCTTCTCAGGAAACGCTGCATGGGAACCTCAAAAGAGCGGTGACTGGCGAAAGAGATCAGAATCAGCACAAAGAAAAATAATGCCATGAACCATGGAGAATAGAACAACGCCTGGCCAATGTTTAGCTTTGCTGAAACTATAACAGCTGACAGTTGCAAAGGGAAATGAAGAAGGTATGAAGAATAGGAAATATCCCCCAGAAAAGAGATTCTTCTACCCAGCGTCCCTCTTTTTGATTCGATCAATGCCAGAGACAAAATAGTTGCGGGAAATAGAATCAAAACAGTCCAGTTAGAAATGATTTTCCCGATAATCCAGCGAGATTCGCCAAACGTTAAATCATGACCAGGATGGGTTACACCGATGGTCACCAACCATGCCGTTAAAGCCACAAAAGGCAGCCAAATCGAAATTTTCCAGGCATCGCCTGTCTTGATAATTTGCTGATAAGCGATAAAAAGAAGTCCGCCAAGAAAGAAACCCTTCACGCCACTGGCAAGGGCATCACTGAATGCGCCCAGAAAAAACCCCATCATGACAGCGAAAAGTAAAGCAATGATATTTCTATGAAATACCCGGCAGAACACAAAGAATATCAAGTATAACAGTATCTCAACAGAAACGGACCAGATCGGCGCATTGAATGAAAACCCTTTTTCGAAACCCCAGGAAGATGCAAAGAATACATTAAGGATAAAATGATAGATATCATTGAATGGATAAACAAAATACGCGCCTGTTATGCTTTTATAGACAAGTTGACCAAGAACAACAAAAATGAGGGTTACAAAATGGAGCGGGTAAAGCCTTGAGAGTCTGAGAAGTGAAAAGTACCTCAGTGTAATGGCTCGTTCAGCAATGTGTTTTGAATACAACCAGAAGAAGATGAATCCGGAAAGGCAGAAAAATAATTCAACCGCCTTATAACCGTATTGATAAAAAACATAGAGCACTTCAAATAAGGGCTGCTGATCCATGGAGAATGCCAGCCCCCGTCTGTTGTAGGGGAGGAAAAAATGCTGCCAGTGCCATAAGACAACGCTGAGTGCCGCCACTCCTCGAAGTACATCAAGCGAATAAAAGCGCACAGTGGGGATGGAGTGTGTCATATATTGCCGTTAAGACGAACTGCCCGCATCATCCGAGCCATCTCCTGTATCAATGGTTTTGCTCCTGTACCAATTTTGATCATCTTTCTGTCGGGTTGCCGGCCCGGTACCTGATAAATTTCCGGACCTTCAGAAAATGATAAATTGCAACAATCCCCATCAATTCTTTAAATCGTATTTCTTCAGTTTATATCGCAGCATTCTCTCCGACATGCCCAGGATTTCCGCTGCCCGGCTCTGATTGTCGGCCGCCTTTTCCATGGCTTCGCTGATCAGATGTTTTTCCAGATCTTCCAGCGATTCCCGTAACGATCCTGCTGATTTCTTACCCTGAATATCAGAGAAGGAATCTTGTTTAAAAGGCAGATCGGTCACAGTGATATAATCATCCCTGGCAATGACGACAGCCCGTTCCATAATATTAACCAGTTCCCGTACATTGCCCGGATAGTTGTATTTCAAGAGCAAATCCCGCGCTTCCGCGGTGATGCCCCGGATGTTTTTCCCGTTTTCTCTGGCAAAATTTTCCATGAAATGGTCGATCAGCGCGGGCAGGTCTTCTTTTCTTTCCCGCAGCGGCGGGAGCGACATCGTCACGACTTTCAGCCGGTAAAAAAGATCTTCCCGGAAGGCTCCTTCCTTGACCTGTGTATCCAGATCGCGGTTGGTCGCGCTGATGATCCTGACATCCACAGAGATATTGGTGTTGCTGCCGAGGCGCGAAATCTCCCGCTCCTGCAGAAAACGCAACAACTTGACCTGAATCGAGGGACTTAGCTCCCCGATTTCATCCAGAAAAAGTGTGCCGCCGTCCGCCTCTTCAAACCGTCCGATGCGCCTTGAGCTTGCGCCGGTGTAAGCGCCTTTTTCGTGGCCGAATAATTCGCTCTCGAGCAGGTTTTCCTGCAGGGCGCCGCAATTCACCACAATAATAGGTTTATGAACACGTGGACTTAATTGATGAATCAGGCGCGCCAGAAGTTCCTTGCCCGTGCCGCTTTCGCCCTGGATCAACACGGAAGCCCGGCTGGCCGCGACCCGGCTGGCCATATTGATCAGTTCTACCATCTGATCGCTTTTATAAATGATCTTTTCGGCGGTAACACCCTGTTTACCCAGTTCCTGTTTTAAAAGTTCATTTTCCCGGATGAGCCCCCGGCGCTCTGCTACCCGGTCTAACAGAATGAGCAGTTCTTCCAGCTCCACAGGTTTTGTGATGTAGTCGATGGCGCCGACTTTGATAGCTTCCACCGCTGTTTCAATGGTGCCGTAAGCGGTAATGATGACGACGTCGATTTCATGGTTGATCCGTTTAATTTCCTTGAGCACTTCCATGCCGTCCATGCCGGGCATTTTGTAATCGAGCAGAATCAGATCAAAATGGTTGTTTGAGACAGTTTTAATCGCGGTTTCACCACTATCCGCTTCCATGACCCGATGACCTTCAGAGATCAGAAAATCACGCAGCATTTCCCGCTGAGAACGGCCGTCTTCCACAATCAAAATATTTAATTTACGCATTCGTCTTAATCCTTGGCGTCAGGTTTTATCGCTTATTTTTTCGCGCGGCAGAATGATTTCAAAAGAGGTTCCTGCTCCATGGCGGCTGATGACACGGACGTCTCCGCCATGTCCGCGGATAATCTCCATGGCCAGGGGAAGCCCCAGCCCCAGGCCTTTTTCCTTGGTGGTGTATTCAGGGCTGAAAATCTTTTCGATTTCTTCCGCTGTCATGCCGCAACCGGTGTCGGCAATGCTTACTAAAATATAATTCTTGCTTTCCTTGTCTACCGTAATGGTGATTTTACCTTGATCGGCAATGGATTCCATGGCGTTTTTAATGAAGTTTAAAAATGCCTGCTGAAGTTTATTAATATCCATAGGAATGACGGCCGGGCTCAGGAGCCATTTTGTTTCCAGAGTAACTCCCCGCGTCTTCGCTTCTTCCTGAATTAAACTAACGATTTTTTGCAGAACTTCTGTTACGGAAAAATTGCTCAGCTCGAGTCGCCTGCTTTTTGAAAAGGACAGAAACTCTTCAATAATGCCGTTGAGCCGCCGGATTTCATCACGAATCACCGTAGAAAGATTTTGAAATTCCTGGGCTTTCACCTCGTCCACGGGACTGTAGTCTCTTTTCAGTCTTTGTGTCGCCATGCTGATCGCATTCAGCGGATTGCGGATTTCGTGCGCGACGCCCGCGGCCAGTTGGCCCAAAGAGGAAAGGCGTTCGGCTTTTTCCAGACGGCGTTCCATATCGATAATGCCCGCCAGATGACGGTTCTGGTCGTGATAGAGCAGCCACATGGACAGAAGGGCGATGACGACAACCAGCATCATGAAGACGAAGATGTTCTGCCGGTTTTCAGCAATAATTTTGTCCATCGACCCTCGTTGCAGACCGATGCGGACAAAGCCCACTACTTTCTTATCCAATGTAAAGGGCGCGGCCATGTCGAGAATATTATTATTTTGCAGGTCTACTTTTCTGCTGACAATTTTTTTAGTTCCTTTCAGAATTCCCTGATGATTATCGTTTTTATCGCTTAATCCTTCCGGTAATTTCCCGATATTGGCCAACAGCTTTTTCTGATCATTAAAGATTTGCATGTAAACGATGCCATGGCCTTCGCCCATCTTATTAATGCCCCGTTCCACGGCAACCTTCATACTCCAGTATTTCAGTCCTTCCTTATCCAGATTGATCACGACGGTTCCGCTGTTGTCTTTGCGCCGGAGTGCGACAAAACCGATACCATGTTTTAAACGGATTTTTTCCAGCAACTCGATGGTCGTTGCCTTGCGTCCTGCAATGTTCAGGTCGTTTTTGTCCAGCATGTCGGTAGGCAGCGGGTTGCTTTGATAAACTGCGTTACCCTGCTGATTCAGGACGGCCATATACCAGAAGTTAGAATCCTTCGCGAGTTTTTGAAGATAGGTATTATTAATAGATTTCTTTCTCCATTTTTCATCAATTTTCCGCCCGATTGCAGTGATGGCTTCAATAACCAGTTTTTTAGAATAATCGGCTTCTTCCTGACTGGCCGTTTTAGGCTTTGTTGATATTTTCCCCGGCATCGCCACAATGCTTTTGAGATTGTCGTCCGTCAGGCGTTGCAAAACACTGATGGTGGCGAGTGCCTGATCTTCCATAAAGCCGACCAGATTGGTTTCACTGCGGCGGATATCCAGAAAACCCATGATAAGAATCAGGGCGACCAGAATTGCTGAAACAATAGCCACGGCCAACGGTTGCAGAAAACTGCCATTATAAGGATGAGAGGCGCGCCTGATAATGGTTTCTTTTTTTTGAAAAAAATTCATAATATCCTCATTTTACGTAAATCTACCGGATGCTTTTGCCGAATATTTTGTCTGATGGGTCATATTAAGCTATTCAAGAGAAATGTCAACGATAAATACCGCACAGGTCGACATTTTTGTCGAAAGAGTGACAAAGGTTGGCATCTGTATATCTTGTTGTTATTGTTTGATTATTTTTTATAATTCAAAATTTATCCGACATTTATTGCCGAAAGACCATTGTTATAAAACAAAAAGGAGAAGGATGATTATTGATAAATGTTTCATTATATCAGTATCTTATGTTTTTGCTGCAAAGATGGCACACTACCTGCTTAGTAATAGACCAGAAGTGAACGCAAGTTAGTGTCGACTAAAAGATAACGGGCATGATTAGCCGACAGCAAAATAACCCGGGAAGGTAACCAGGCCTTCACTCTTCTCTCCTAGGGAGGCTCTAACCAAGTCTCCCATTTTTTTGTCATTTTTTTGTTGTTTTTTCTCTCGGATCATTTTTCTGCCGCCGCCAAATACTGACTCTTTCCTTTATGGTCTTTTCAAAACCGGCATCCGTCGGTTGATAAAGCACTTTCCCCTGAAGCTTTTCCGGTAAGTATTCCTGGGAAACAAAAGCATCCTGGTAATCATGCGCGTATTTGTAATCTTTGCCATAGTCAAGCTCTTTCATTAACCGGGTCGGCGCGTTGCGGATGTGCAGCGGGACAGGAAGATAGCCGGTTTTGTTAATTAACTCCTTTGTCTGGCCAAGGCCGACGTATAAAGAATTGCTTTTAGGCGCCGTGGCCAGATAAACAGCCGCCTGCGCCAGCGCCAGTTCGCCTTCCGGCAAACCGATGAAATGAAAAGCCTGCTGAGCGGCCACTGTCAGCATCAGGGCATGGGGATCGGCGTTGCCGATATCCTCGGATGCAAAACGTACCATGCGGCGCAGAATATAGAGCGGGTCTTCTCCGGCGATGAGCATGCGCTCGAGCCAGTAAAGTGTCGCGTCCGGGTCGCTGCCACGCATGCTTTTATGAAAAGCTGAAATCAGATTGTAATGCTCTTCTCCGTCTTTATCATACAGGAGAGCTTTCTTGAACAGGGCTTCCTGGGCGAATTGCACCGATATCAGTCTTTCTTCTATTGGCAGGCTCTGCACCATCGAGGCCACCGCTTCCAGATTGTTGAGCGCGGTGCGGGCGTCGCCGTCAGACAAACGGACAATAAAGCAAATGGCTTCGTCATCCGCTTGGATAGCGAATTTTCCGAGGCCTCTTCGTTCATCGGTCAGGGCGCGCCTTAAAATGGATATTAAATCTTCTTCCGCAAACGGCTTGAGCGTGAGCACACGTGTCCGCGAGAGAAGAGGTGCGATAACCTCAAAGGATGGATTTTCGGTTGTCGCGCCAATCAGGGTGATCAGTCCGCTTTCAACATGTGGCAAAAAGGCGTCCTGTTGCGCTTTGTTGAAACGGTGGATTTCATCAACAAAAAGGATGGTTTTTTTCTTCTTGGTTTCCCAGACGTCCCTGGCGTCATCAATAACTGAGCGGATTTCCTTCACGCCGGAGAGGACCGCGGAAAAACTGACAAAGTTGGACTTCGTTTCATTGGCCAGGATGCGAGCAAGCGTTGTCTTGCCGACGCCTGGCGGCCCCCAGAAAATCATGGAGAAAAGTTTATCTTCCGCGATAGCGCGTGTAAGCAATGTCCCGGCGCCTGTCAGATGCGACTGACCCACGTAGTCGGCAATCTTCTGCGGCCTCATTCTTTCAGCCAGTGGCGCGGTGTCCAGGGCGTCGCTTTCGGTTCCCAGGCTGAACAGATCCAGATTTTTCATTTTTGCCTCTTCGCTTTTTCGATAATTTCAATCAAACTGGTTACTTTATCTTTAGGTTGAACGTTGACGTAGCGTTCCCAGTCACCGGGTGTCAGGCTCTCTTTAAGTACGGCTGTTACATCAAAAGCCCCCTGCCAGCAGGGGATGGTGCGCGCGCAGGGCAGATCTCCTGCTTCCTGAAGACAGTAAGCAAAGGTCATTTCATCGCCCAGTTTCGGACAGCGGATTAATTTATGGTCGTACTCTGTTTTCATACGGGTATCAGCTTGACGAAAAAAAGAAAAGCCGTCAAGAAATATATTCAAGACGGCTTTTCATGAGGCCAGAACTTTAGATTGTCTTACGGTTTGGGGAAATCTTTGATAGCATTCAAAGCCCGATCAATTTCATGATCCGGTAATTCATAGGCTTGCAGTTTGCCCGTCAGATAAGCGTCATAGGACGCCAGATCGACCAGTCCGTGACCGCTCCAGTTAAAGAGGATCACTTTTTCTTTGCCTTCTTCCTTAGCGCGCATCGCCTCATCAACGACCGCCGCCAGAACGTGGTTGGTCTCCGGCGCGGGGATAAAGCCTTCCGAGCGTGCCCACTTGACACCGGCATCGAACGTTTTCAACTGATCGTAGGCTCTGGGTTCAATGAATTTTTCCCGGACCAGATGGCTGACGATGGGAGCCATACCGTGGTAACGCAGGCCGCCCGCGTGAATCGGCGCGGGGATATAATCATGACCTAACGTGTACATCGGAAGCAGGGGGGTGGTTTTAGCCAAATCACCGAAATCATAGGCAAACGGGCCTTTGGTCATGCTGGGGCAGGAAGTCGGTTCCGCGCCAACAATCTTGACCTGTTTCCCATGGATTTTATCGCAGACATAGGGAGTGGCGATACCGGCAAAATTACTGCCGCCGCCGCAGCAGCCCATGACGACATCGGGGTAGAGACCGAGCTTTTGCATCTGCTTTTGCGCTTCCAGGCCGATGATCGACTGATAAAGCAACACATGGTTCAACACGCTGCCCAGCGCGTACTTCGTATCTTTGCTGGTGACGGCATCTTCGATGGCTTCGCTGATCGCGATGCCCAGGGAGCCGGGGGAATCCGGATGCTCGGCAAGAACATTACGGCCGGCCTGAGTCAGGTTGCTGGGGCTGGGTATGCATTCCGCGCCCCAGGTATTCATCATCATGCGGCGGTAGGGTTTTTGCTCATAACTGACCTTGACCATGTAAACGCGGCATACCAGATCAAACATCTGGCAGGCCATAGACAGAGCCGAGCCCCACTGGCCGGCGCCGGTTTCCGTAGTGATCCGTTTAGTGCCGGCCATCTTGTTGTAGTAAGCCATTGGAATGGCGGCATT
>CAYULE010000085.1:6548-9710 GCA_964445385.1 uncultured Smithella sp. | reverse complement strand
CTAGCTGCGTTGGCCGCGTCGTTGGCTCCTCGACGTACAAACAAGTACGTCTGCGTCGCCTCCTCCTTGCCGCCTTGCTATCATCTTGAATATGAAACAGAATATTTTTGTTAACATTAAAAATTAATTTTGTTGTGAATGATGTTTATGAAAGATAATCAGGCCGGGCTTTACATTCATGTTCCTTTTTGTTTGAGTAAATGCGGATATTGCAGTTTTTACTCCATTTCATCTATTCACCTTATCCCTGAATTTGTTAAGGCCGTCACGCGCGAGATGTCTTTTTACAAATCCTTATTTACTTCCTCTGACTCGGGAAATTTGAATTCATCAGCGGGAAATATCAATTTGTCATTCCCGCGAATGCGGGAATCCAGGAAACCATCAAAAATAATAGATTCCCGCCTTCGCACCCTAAAGGGCACAAGCGGGAATGACACAGAAGGGGACTTCTTCAACAGTTTCGATACAATTTACTTTGGCGGTGGAACACCTTCCCTGCTTGCTGTTCAGCAAATTGACGAACTTCTGAAAGCGGTAAATAACAATTTTGAGATTGACCGACAGGCCGAAATAACTATTGAAGTAAATCCCGGCGATGTGTCGCTTGAATACTTGCATCAGTTGCGCAATCTGGGGATTAACCGTTTAAACATCGGCATCCAATCCTTCGACGATTCCATTTTAAAATTTCTCGGACGCAGACATACAGCCCAAGAAGCAAGATCGGCAATTGATGCGGCGAGGCTCGCCGGATTTGATAACATCGGAATCGATTTAATCTATGGGGTGTCGGGCCAGGATATTGATGTCTGGAAGCAAACCCTGCAAGAAGCGTTTTCTTTCGCTCCGGAACATCTCTCCTGCTATCAGCTCTCCTTAGATAAGAAAACACCCCTGTTTCATCAATACAAGCAAGATGGCCTGCACTTGCCGCTGGAAAACGAGGCGGTAGATTTCTTTATGACAACATCACATATACTAACCGATGCCGGTTACATTCATTATGAAGTTTCCAACTTTGCCCGCACACATACCTTGAAATCCAGACATAACAGTAAATACTGGCTGCATCAACCTTACCTGGGTCTGGGACCTGCCGCCCATTCTTTTATGAATGATCAGCGCTGGTGGAACAAGGCAAACGTCAATACCTATCTTAAGGAGATTTCCGAAGAAAAAAAGCCGGTAGACCAATCAGAAATCCTATCGATGGAACAGCTTGCACTTGAAGCGCTCTTTTTAGGCATGCGTACAAAAGACGGGGTCAACCTGGCACAATACAAAGCCCGCTATGGTTCTGATTTACTGGTAGATAAAAGACAGATCATTGATGTATTGATCAAAAACAACCTGGTAGAATTGAAGAACGGATCTCTTTGTCCGACATTGTCAGGCATGGCAGTGGCGGACAGTCTGGCGTTGATTTGATTTCAGTCGTATTCATCGAGATAGCGTTCAATATAATCCCGCACTTTATTTTTCGGCTGAAAGATACCGAAGTGTCCTTCACATAAAATATCAGCGTCGAGAGCAAGAAGAGTCAGCATGGATTTCTTCCATTTTGTAATGTCGGAATCGAATGCTTTGTTGAACGGGCCGTGAATATCCTGACCGAATAAAATTCTCTGGCCTGCTCTATCCAGATAAACGGAAATGGAACCGGGCGTGTGGCCGGGGGTGTGCAGGCAGTGTAATTCTTCCTCGCCGAATTTTAATATTTCATGAGCGCCTTTTAATGCCTGATCTATTTTTGTCGGTGGAAAGGTTGTTCCATACCAGTTGGCTGCGGTTTTAATCGTATCGCCGGTTTCCAGAGCCTTTGCGTCCAGTTCATGAATGATAATTTTAGTTCCGTATTGATCACGAAAGAACGGCGCGGAGCCGATATGGTCAATGTGACAATGGGTCAGTATCAGATGAGAGAGACTGGCGGGATTAAGGCCGAGCATTTCAATATTACGCACCAGTTGAGAGGCGCTTCCACCCGCCCCGGAATCGATCAAAACAAGATCACCGGCAAAGTCGATCAGATACACGGCCGCGTCATCAGCCTGCGTAACATCCGGACCGCCGATCAGATAAACACCTTTTACGATTTCTTCTGTCTTGATTCTCATGATGTTGTTCGCAATGTTCCAATAATATCAATTAATTTTTTAAGTTTGTTATGTTGAATAAAATGCCGCATCCCGTCAATGATCTCCAGCGTGGCGCGCGGATTGATGAAATTTGCCGTACCGATTTGCACCGCCTTGGCACCGGCAATCATAAACTCCAGGGCGTCTTCAACTGTCATAATACCGCCAATACCGATAACCGGGATAGACACGGACTTCGCCACCTGCCAGACCATGCGCAGGGCAACAGGCTTGATGGCCGGTCCGGACAGACCGCCGGTGATATTTTTCAGGTGGGGGGTTCGGGTTCGGAGATCAATGGACATACCGGTCAGTGTATTGATGAGCGATACAGCATCCGCACCAGCTTTCTCCACCGCCTGCGCAATAATCGTGATATCCGTAACATTGGGTGTAAGTTTGACAATCACCGGCAGATGCGTCTGTTCCTTGACGCGGCGGGTAACTTCTGCCGCCGATTTTGGATCTGAACCGAAACTCAGGCCCCCTTTCTTAACATTCGGGCAGGAGACATTGACCTCCAGGGCATGGACGCCTTCGGCCTGACTCAGCCTTTTGGCGACTTGCGCATATTCCGTAGTACTTTCCCCATAGATATTGGCAATCACAGCGACGTCATACTGACGTAGAAAGGGAAGCTTCTCTTCGATGAAAACATCAACGCCAACATTCTGTAAGCCCACGGCATTGAGCATGCCGCCTGATGTTTCCATGATCCGCGGCGGCGGATTTCCCAGGCGGGGTTTAAGCGATAGGCCTTTCACCACGATACCGCCCAGCTGATTCAAATCGACATAATCCGCATATTCTTCACCATAGCCGAATGTTCCGGAAGCAGTCATAACCGGATTTTTCATTTTCAATCCGGCAATCTCCACGGCCATTGATTTATCGAATTTTGTTTTTTTATTATCCACTATTATTCCCAAATAATCTGATGAAGATCAAATACAGGCCCATCGGCGCAGACCCGCTTGTAGGCTTTTTCTCCGTTCTCATCTTTAACGGCAACGGCACAGCC
>CAYULE010000085.1:0-6448 GCA_964445385.1 uncultured Smithella sp. | reverse complement strand
AATCGTATAGCTTCCGCCAAGGGGGCCGGATATTTCAACCTGTGATCCTTTAATCAGTCCAGCCAGTATTTGCGTTCCTTTGCCCACGACTCGATAAAGAAGTTCAATGGCACAATGCGATTTGCCTCGTGCATATGAATAAATGCTGATGGGTCGGGAGAGGAAAGGATCCTGCAAGCCGGCAATGCGGATCATCACAAACTGCCCCGGCAGCGGTTCGGCAAAACTCAAAGGCAGTGTCACCTTCATCAAATAATAATCGATTTGGATTTCTTCATTACGGGAGACTTCGCCAATATATATATCTTTAGCCATTTTTCCCAACCTGTTTATTATCAGCCCACATCACCAGGGCATCCTCATGAGTATCCGTATAATAGAGGGGACGTCTTCCTTTTACTACAAAACCGCATTTACGGTAAAGATTTATTGCCTGGTGGTTTGATTCTCGAACTTCCAGAGTCTGACGGGTAATTCCCACTTTTGCCGCGATGTCTTTCATCAGATTCATCACGCTGTACGCCAGTCCCTGCCTGCGAAATTCATCTTTTACCGCCAGATTGTGCAAATGAACTTCATCGACAACAAACCAAAATATGATATAGGCGGCGATTAATATTTTTCCTTCGGTTTCAATTTTAACGACCAGACACTGGGCATGTACGGTTTTTAATTCATCTTTGAACATGCCTTCCGTCCAGGGTGATGGAAATGATGCGCGTTCAATCGCCAGTATTTCCGGCAGATCTTCTTTATTCATCAGATCAATGCTGATTGCCTGCTTTGTATTCTTAGAAGACATCGAAAAATTCCATAGCCACGGCCACCACTAAGAATATCGCACAAAATACGGGGAGCGCGCCGCGCAGTTTGATCGTATTGAGGGCGACGGCAATACCCAGCAGCGGAAGAAAATAATAAGTCAGGGAAAGCATCATATGGATCCCCGCCGGCAGTTTCGGATATATCCAGATCAGTACCGGAATGAATATTAATTGTAAAATGAAAAGCAGGACCATATAAAACAGTGATACTTTGGCCAGCCCGAGGTAGGTTTTTCTTTCGATAGCCCGAATGTCTTGTGCCTTAGCCTCTTCCAGAGCCTGATCGGAAAGAAGATTGTTGGATTCCACAATTTTAACATCGATTTTTTTTGTCAGAATACCAAAAGGAATCGCAATAAGGATTGACAGGGTCATCAGTTCCTTTGTAACCATTCCCAGCGCCTGACCGGCCAGTATCGCCATCGATACCGCGAGTGCCGCCACGATGGAATCATTGGGCGGGATATAGATACCGATGGGAATACGGTCAATCCAGAATAGCTCCAGGATCGCGCCGATGATCAGTCCCGCATAGGGATTGCCAAGCATCATTCCGATGACCGGGGCAATGATGATCGGCCGGGAAATCATGGCCTGGATGAATACGCGATCCAGACAAAGCAAGCCTCCGGCCAGAGATATGAGAATGATTTTCACAAACAATATCGTACGTACCTCGTTATTGTTTTATCTCGCAATACTCTTTCAAGACATCTTTGATATTAACGGCTTTTTCCCGGGGCACCCGCTTCAGTTCGACGGCAACCCCCTTGTCCTGCAATAAATTTAACACATCTTGGATATCCGGTTCACATAAAAACACGGAAGGAGCACAACAGACCTTATAGTCTTCATGGTGGATATTGCCGATATTGAGTTTCTCAAAATGGAACCCATCCTGATAAGCCTTCAGGGCGTCTGCGATCTTGCTGAATAATACAATCGTCTTTTTGCCACTGCCCTGATGATAAGCAATATTGGCGGAAAAATCTTCTACGGAATAGATATTGACTTCTATATCACTGGGAACGGCCATCCGGATGACGGTTTCACAGAAAAAATCACTGGCGGAGTTATCATCAACGACGATGATGCATCTCGCTTTAATAAACGGCACCCAGGCTTCCAGGATCTGGCCGTGAACTAGTCTGTTGTCCACCCGCACCAGAGCAATGTCATAAGATTCCGTCAATTGATCACCCGATTGCTTTTTTACTCAATATTTCACTGGCCAGAGATATATTCTTTTTGCCGTATTCCTTAATAAAAGTGGCAAATTCGTTGAGGGTGGTCTCTTCTTTAACGTCGGATAACTTAAGCAACATAGGTAAATTAACTCCCGTGACCACTTCCACTTTGCCCTCTTTCATGAAAGACAACGAAATATTTGAAGGTGTGCCGCCGAAAAGATCCGTCAGAATCAAAACGCCTTTGCCTTTATCCAATTTCTTAATGGCGTTTTGAATTTCTTTTTTTAAATCTTCCACGCCTTTGGTCTGTTCCACACACACATGCATAACATCTTTTAATGTGCCTTTGATAGACTCCGCCGCATGGATTAATTCATTTCCAAGATTCCCGTGGGTTGTTATAAGCACGCCAATCATTTTAGTCTTCCCCCTTTAGAAAGCGCAAGCAATATTACAAATGGCAGGGTCTCCGGTTCATACGCTTTCGATGATCTTTAAAAACAAGAAGGTAGGCTAATGGATTGCCTAATAATTGTCAAGGTTTATCAGGCATGATTTGAAGAAATTCACATCATTGCTTCGCACTGATATAATCATGATATTATGGTGTTATTTAATAAAATTCGCTCGTTGATATTGGATGGCGTCCATCAACCCGGTTGGTGCTTTAAAAAGACGATGAACAAGCGTGGAATCCTCGTTAAAACTATAATTTACTTTCTTTGAACATTGTATTGACATTGCCATTCTCAATATTTATAATTCCGGCCTAATTTTAACCTGGAAGAAGAGAAATGCAACTATACCGTATAATGCTTAAATATCGCCTGATGATCACCATTCTGCTGGCTCTTGCCGGCATTGCCGTGATGGTTTATTATGCGTCATGCAACACGGGTTGCTCCTATCTCCGGGGTGATATTTTCGGAATTGATCTGAAGTACATCGGCGTGGGTTATATGGGTGTGATTATCACCCTTGCTCTTTTCAAGCAGGCGGATTTGATCCGCATGCTGATTGCTGCGGGTGTTGGAGTAGAGATCTTTCTGGTTTCCTTCCAGATCCGGGAAAATGTTTTCTGCCCTTTTTGCCTGTCTTTTGGAATAATTGTTTTACTAATGTATATGATAAATTACGAAAGGTTCAGCATGATGAACAAATGGTATCAGAAATTTATATACGCTTTCGGCGACGCGAAAATTCCTTTAATCAACAATCAAAGGATTCCTCTGTTAGCCATGATGATCATCGGCTATCTTTTTGTCAGCTTTACTTTTTCCGGATCGGCCACACCCGCTTATGCCGCTGACCATCCGGCGATTCCTTCTTACGGGAAAGGTTCCTGGGAACTGATTATTTTCACGGATTACTTTTGTCCGCCCTGCCAGGCTGCGGAAAAACATCTGGAGCCGGAGCTGGGAAGGCTCATGGCCAGAGGAGATGTAAAAATCACTTTTGTCGATTATCCGGGACACAAGCACACTGCTCTTTACGCAAAATATTTCCTTTCCGCCGTCGCAGCGGATCAAGGATATCAAAACACGATGAAGGCCAGAAACGAGCTTTTCAGTCTGGCCCGTCAGAAGAAAATCGATCAGGAAAGTATACTGGCCGCAGCCCTGAAATCAAAAAATATCGCTTTGAAAGTAATAAATCCCAAACCCGTTCTGGACCAGTGGCTGGCCATGATCAAAAAATATGAAGTCGATCAGACACCAACCTGCATATTGCGTTATTCCGGCACCTATTCCAAACGTTATGTGGATTCCGAGCATATCCGCACAGAGTTGATTCCGGAACTTCAGAAGAGGTTTCCCAAGGGAAAGAAGTAGTTCTACGTTCTACGTTCTACGTTCTACGTTTTAAGTTTCTTAACCTTCCAGTAAAGTAATCCTCTCTGCCAGGCCACTGCGCCTGGATGTAGGCCGGCAAACAGCCACACTCATAATTTTTAAGCTGCCATAAAGGGATAGACTCTTTCTGGCGCGGGTAACTGCCGTATAGATCAGTTCTCGTGTTAAGACCGGGGAATCTTGTTCAGGCAGGATAAGGGCCACGTTTTCGAATTCCGAGCCCTGAGCCTTGTGAATGGTAATGGCGAATGCCGTTTGATGAGCCGGCAGGGACGAAGGCGATATAGAACGTATGCCCCCTTCTTTTGCTTTAAACCAGACATCAAGATTCCCGTTTTTCCCGGTAAGAGCGATACCGATATCACCATTGAATATTCCCAGACCATAATCATTTTCTGTGATCATGACGGGGCGTCCGTTATACCAGTGTGAATCACTTGATATCTCACCGGACAACCTCAAACGCAGCTTCTGTGCGATAACATCATTGATTCCTTCAACACCCCGTTTTCCGCGGCGAATGGCACACAGGACGCAAAACTTTTCATAAATACTGAGAACATCGCCCGGATCACCCTGTTTTACGGCCGCCACATAGGACTCAAACCCGCAAACGAGCGCATCAACAACCTTTGCCGGCAATCCATCACCGATAGCCTCCCACTTTATCTCACTGCTCTTTTGAGTTTGCAGCCAGTCAGTCATCTGTGCGTCATTGCCGTTTACAACAAGTGCTGCCAGTCTCCCGATCGGAGATTCAGCGCCAAAACGATAATTCTCTGTGAGCCACACAACACAATCGGAGATACCTTTTTTTTCAGTTCCAGGAGATGGACGCAAGGAAAGCAAATCGTCTTTTTTGCGATCCGGATCCTCGGCTGTGACATCGGAAAGGGAGGAACGTCTGGCCAGTTCCGCGAAAACGGCTCCAGCTTCCACCGCTGCGAGTTGATCTTTATCTCCGAGCAGAACGATCCTGGTTCCGGGCAACAATGCAGTGAACAGTCGGGCAGCAAGGGACAAATCTATCATAGAGGCTTCATCAATGACGATCAGATCATAAGGCAGCGGGTTATCTCGATTGTGACGAAATTCGTTGCTCGCAGGCTTTGCTCCCAGAAGCATGTGAATGGTTGAAGCATGATCGGGCAGGCGTTTTATCAATTCAGGGCTGAGTGTGCTCACCTGCTTACGCATTGCATCTTCCATTCTTGCGGCTGCCTTGCCCGTTGGCGCCACAAGGGCAATTCGCGGGGGAGGATCATTCAATGCCAGCGTCGCAATCAATGCTGTCACGATCGTTGTCTTGCCCGTCCCCGGACCTCCGCTGATGATCGTAAGCGGACTGGAAAGAGCCAGCATAACAGCCATCTTCTGCCGGTCGGGACGCCCTGCGAGCCGCTTGGCATTTTCCGCAAACCGTTCATCGAGAAACTTTTGCGATTCGGTATTGAGAGGCTGCGGCGGGGCTTTTGGAATACGGGCGACAATGGCATTGGCCAATTGCCTTTCATAATCAAAGTACCGGTACAAATAGATGCGTCCTTTGTCATCTAATACAAGCGGTAATTTCCGGTCTTCAATGCTCGAAGCCGTGACATTGGAACTTAAAAACAATGCCCGAATTTCTTCTTCTGATCTGCCAAGGGACTTAGCCAGTGTTTGGACTTCGGCACAGACATCGCCTTCCGACAGGGCCGCAATGCACACTTTTGCCGCTTCACCTGCCACATCGGCCGCATCCGGCAATGCACCCAGCTTTGTCGATAGGCGTTTAATGAACCCGCCAAATCCATTCGCAAGCGGGGCTTTGGAATTACTGATGTTAATGGTTTTAAGTCTTTCCATTATGAAACATTGCCCCTTTCCCTTGGGACTTTCGAAGAAAACAAAGCATCCAGTGATTCAATCAGTGAAAGATCCGGCAAATCGTGCCAGATGCCGGCGGACGGCCATGCCGGTTTTACTCCGCGAACAAAGAGATAAAACATTCCGCCCATATGAACTTTATAATTATATCCCGGAATTCGAATTTTCAAGTAACGGTGAAGCGCCGTAAGGTATATTAAACCCTGCAGTTCATAGGCATGATGAAACATCTCTTCATTCAGGCGCTCACGTGAATAATCTTGTGCATTCAAACCGGTCTTATTGGATTTCCAGTCCAACACATACCATTTACCACCGTATTCAAATACAAGATCAACAAAACCTCTCAGATAGCCTTCGAGCGTCGAAAAGCTCAGTTTCGGCACTAGGCGACCATGTCTGTCCAAAAGAGCGTTCAATGCCTTATGGTCAAGATGTTTCACCGGAAAGGCGAATTCGAGTTCGGTTAGTCGTCGCTGAAATGGCACGTCACGGAGCGCGAAACCGCCCGGCAGTTCAGTGCTCAATACATTCTTAAGCATGTTCCCGATCATGACGGCTTGTTCGTTCCCCTTTGCACTGGAATTCACCGGGGGATAATCAGCCAGCACATCGGTGATGACCTCAAGCCAGTGGCTGTCATCCTGAAAATCCACGCGCTCGAAGACGGCATGGAGGCAATGCCCGGCTGTGATTCCGGCCGGAAAGTCGA
>CAYULE010000084.1:7614-9853 GCA_964445385.1 uncultured Smithella sp. | reverse complement strand
GTATCGGGGTAGCTGACATTTCTGAGAATCTTATCTCGAATATAGGCAAAGTGGTCGTTTAAATATTTTGTTTTAGCCGATTCTTTGCCATCCTCCGCGATTCCCGTACCCGAGTTTTTCCCCGATCCTTCTTTTGTTCCACCCACGATTCCGGGAGTACCTTCTTTGACCGCTTTTCCCGGGTCTGGTTCTTCCATTCCCCTTGAGCGACTTTCCAGACTGGGGGTTTCCGGGAGTTTCACCACCGGCGGCGCTTCCGGGACCAATGACATCCGGGAATCTTTTTCCGACATTTGGGGAGGTTCTTGTTTCTTCATGATTTGACGAGTTGCGGGATTAATCAACTTTGTTTCTATAACAGGGGTTGACGCAAGCTCCACAACGTTTTTGACTTCGGGCACAGGTTTTAGCAAATCGAAATCCACAACCACCATCTTTTGGTATTGTCCCATGAAGGCGCTGCAAATGAGGACAATGGCAATCATCACACTGTGCAGCAAAAAAGATATTTGAAAGGCACGGGTCTGGTAATTCATCGTCCTTCCTCGGTCTGGAGACTGATGCGGGTAAATTCCAACCCCTTGATGATATCCAGAACATTGACAAAGTTTTGCAGGATGATGCCGCGATCTGCCCTGATCAAAACAGGGGCATTTTTGTTCATGCCTCCAAGGTCGGTTTTCAATTTTTCCAAAGATACCGGCTGGGAATTTAAGTATATTCCTCCGGCCCGGTCGATTTCAACCGTCTGGGTTTTCAGGATTTCACCCGCGCTGCGATGCGCTTTGGGCAGATCCATAGGAATCATTCCACTGGCGATAAAGGAAGATGTAGTCAGTACAATCGTCAGAAGCACCAGCATGACATCGACCAGGGGAATAACATTAATATAATCAAACGTCTTTTCTTCCATGTTCAATCTCCCAGCTCATGAGCAGGACCTTAACTTTTCTCAGTAGAAAATTGTACAAAGAGACGGAGGGAATGGCCACCAAAAGACCAACGGCCGTGGCCTTCAAGGCCAGGGCCAAACCGACCATGATCTTGCCCGTGTCCATAAAACCTTCTTTTCCGATCATATAAAAAGTGAGCATGATACCCAGAACCGTTCCCAACAAGCCAATATACGGGGCATTGCTGCCGATAGTGGCAATGAGGTGAATTTTTTTAGTGAGTTCCAACTCCAGACTCTTTAGATCCGGGAACGCATCCAGCTTGATATGTTTAAAGAAATAAAACCGTTCGATGGCAATCCCTATAGCCATTATGCTTAAAGAGATTAAAAATCCGATAATTCCATAATCTA
This sequence comes from uncultured Smithella sp., assembly GCA_964445385.1. Classification (GTDB taxonomy): domain Bacteria; phylum Desulfobacterota; class Syntrophia; order Syntrophales; family Smithellaceae; genus UBA8904. Next base: position 8,547 of record CAYULE010000084.1, on the reverse strand, counting down.
TGACAACTTTAAGCCATTCCATTTTTTCTCTCCCAGCTCCTGTTAAAAGCTTGCCTTGATGCCTGCGTAGACCATTCTGCCCGGCCCAGGGTCGAATGGATCGGCGTTATAGTCGTCCAGGATGTTTTTGCACATGATGTAAGCCTCATAATTTTTAAATATTTTCTGCGACAGCTTAATATCGATTTTAAGGGGATCGTTGAGCTTTTGTGCGCGAAAATATGATGTTGAGAAAGGCGCTTTGGTTGCAGGAATGGAATCCATTACATATTGGATCTGATTAAACTCAAAGTTGCCGAAGATAATCAGGCTCGTGTCCGTCTTGAAATGAGCTCTGAAGTCAAAGGTGAATTTATGTTCCGGGAGTCTCTCAAATTGGTCGCCTTTATTAATGAAGGAATCGGCAACATCCGCCTGATTTCTCGAAAACATATAGGTATAGGTCGAGGAGGCACTGATATCCGCTAGATGAAGAACATCCATAAAATTCAGATTCAATGTTGTCTCTACGCCGTGTATCATTGCAGAGTCGATATTCCTGTATATATAATCGTCAATCTTCGTAATATATATTTTTGTGATTTTATCGTCATATTTACTGTAAAAATAATCCGCGCCCCAGGTCAGTTTTTTATTCAAGAATGAGAGTTCAAATCCCAGATTAGCATTGAGCATTTTTTCGGGTTTAATATTCACATCCCTGCTTCCCAAATCAGACGATGTCTGATAGGGCGATACTGTTTTTGAATAGGCTTGAAGCGTGGGGAAAGAAGTTTTCCGGGATGCGGCAGCCTTTAGCTTTAAAAGGTCCTTTATCGGCTCATACACAATACCTGCAACAGGATTAAAGGAGTCGCGTGTCCCCCATAACATAGAATCATTCTCAGCCTGGTACTGATCGATCATGACGGTGCTTCCGTTGATTCCCGATTT
>CAYULE010000084.1:0-7514 GCA_964445385.1 uncultured Smithella sp. | reverse complement strand
CAAGTTTATATGAAGGAAATATGTTAAATCCGTAGGTCCTGCTGGTCCATACGGACCAGGTCATCGTATCGGTATCCCTGTTAAATGCCAGAACCTTTTCCAGCGGATCATCATAGGCCATAAACTTGTTGGAATTTTCATAGAAATAGGCGTTGGCTTTTATACCGAATTTTCCTTTTTCGAAAATAATATATGGAGATACGGCGTAATCATTGTATTCGGGCCAGTTGCTGGACATATTGCGCAGGATATATGAGCTGTTAGGCCGTCTCCAGTCCGGCTCTTTTGTATAACTGTTATAAGTATACATGCTTGTCATGTCTGTAAAAAAAGAGCTGTTTTGCTTTCTGGTCTGATTATAGAATAATGATGTCCCGACTTCCAAATCAGGCGTAATATGGTATCCGGCTTTACCGTTCACCTTGTATTTTTCGTGCCCCGTGTGATCCCATGTTCCCGTATCGGTGAGATAGTAAGTAGCGGCAGAACTGCCTGGATGAGAATAAATATCCTTCAGGGTAAATCCGTAAAGATCATAACGTGAAAGCTTTAAGAGCCATTCCTCACGTTTTTTGCGGTCGAGCTTGGCCGATACCTCATACCCGTCTGATTTGTCGTACAAGGCGGAAAATTGGTAATAAAATTTACCGATGGGGGCGCCGTGCGAAACACTTGTCACGAAGTTATTATCCTGGCCGTATTCGGCGGCGAAATTCGTGTACATTCTGGTGGGTTTTTTTCTGATGAGATTGATTGAACCAACACCGCCCCTTGTGCCGTACAAAGCAGACGTCGTACCGCGGCTAACAATGATCTCCGATATATCCAGCAGGCCTATGTTGTCAATGTCCATGCTGCCGCCGAAGGAATCGATCAATGGGATATCATCGACCAGGATGGCTACCTTGGACATATCATAGCCACGCATATAAAATTGGGTAGTGCCTTTTCTTTGCGTTGCGACCTGGATACCCGGCACCTGATACAGGACATCTTTAAGCACTTTATCGCTTCTCTCTTCTATATCCTGTGCGGTGATCTCTGTTGTTGTGGCCCCTTTCACGGTTACATTTTTCTCAATGTCTTTAATGCGGCGTTCCTTAACAACAATCTCCTCTAACTGATATTCCGATTTTCTTTCAGCTTTTTTATCAGGTTTATCCTGCTTTACCGGAGGCTGAATTTGCGATTGCGCCTTATTCGCTTTATCCGTCTCCTTTGTTTCCTGTGCCATTGATGGAATAGCAGAAACAAACAATAACATTGTAATCAAACTTAATAATCTCATTGTCGCAACCCTGTATCTAAAATCATTTTTTGCAGAGACAATGAATGCCGATTAATCAACCGGCATTCATTGCTGTTTATCCGGTGTAATATTGACCAAATAATATTAGTTATTCTTCTTCATATGCTTTTGCATAAGCCGGCGGATTTTTTGCAGAATAGTCATACTCAACAGAAGTCCCGATGAGTTCAATCCTGACAGGGAAATTTACTTTTGTTCCGGCAACGAGTGAGCCGCCGGAAACCCGGCAAATAATATCAAAATCCGGTAAATAATAGGCCTGTTGCATGTTGGCATACGTCCAGCCGTCTTTTGCTGTGCCATCTAAAGCAATTACCTTATATGTGTAAGAACCCGGGGTATCGGTTACGTAATCAGTAAGAAACTGTTTCAACGGAATAGCCCTGACATTTTTGTAATCTCCGAAGCTGATCGTTGTTACGCTGAATTTTGTGGTAGTTAAGGTGGTGGATGTTGTAAAGGTTGTGTCATCCACATAGTTGTCTGTCGTTGCAGTCACTTCAAATGTGGCAAGGGAACCGGCTGCGTCAGGTCTTTTTACATCAATTTTGCGGAACATATACAGGTCATAAGCATATTTAATATTAAACATTTTTACTTGCGTTGGTACAGCAGCTACTGATGCGGGATAATGTACTTTCCCATCATAAGTTAAATCCAGCAGATAGCCCTCACTAAACATATCCCATATTAGATCAGCATTATACATGCCCATGCTCACAAACTTTGAACGATTGCTGAATCCATCCTGATTGGAACGAACAACCACGGAATATAATTTTCTGGCATCATTCGTTCCTAATACACCTTCAGGGTCCGGTGTTGCTGCATTTACGGCAGCTTTATCCACAAACTGATCCAGCGCATATCCTGAAACGAGTGTGCCTTTGCCATAATCAATTCCGGTTGTAAGGGTATAAGTGGAAAACAGGATCGCCGGTTCATCTGCAACAGTTTTGCCTGGGTAATTCGTCAGAAAATTATATTGATCCGGCATCGTATAGTGTAAAAAGAGAGACGCACTGACCTTTGTTCCAGTAAAATTTTTGCCTTTAACCGTAACATCCAAAAGACCTATCGTGACATTAATGCTTGCAGGGACAAAGGTATATCCTGATGTTGCCTGAGGTGTGATCGTGTAATCACCCGATTTAATATTTGAGAATTTATATTTTCCATTAGCATCCGTCGTAGCTGTTGCGCTAGACGCACCGGTTAATTTAACGGTAATGCCGGCAACCGTAGCGGCATCACCCAAAAGACCACTGTTGTCAACATTTATGGTTCCCTCAATAGAATGTGTTGGGAGAATGGGGGTATCACCACCACCACCGCTGCTGCATGCACTAATATTTAACGCAAGCATTAAGACAAAAAATAAACTAATTAGCTTTTTCATATAAAACCTCCTTTTTTGAGTTATTGGACTTTGTCCAACAGAAATAAAATGGTAATCCTGAAACGACCAGGAGAATCCCCACAAGGGATGTTGAAGGCTTTTCCATAAAAATTTGTTTGCTGATCCAGCAATAAGCAAGGATGAATAAAATGGGAACCAGCGGATACCCCCAGGTACGGTAAGGTCTGGGAAGTTCCGGCTTTCGCCATCGTAAAATCAAATGAGCGGCGCCGGTGGCAATAGAGACGATCAGCATGACAAAAACAACATAACTCAAAAGCTGGTTGAAAGTTCCCAGACAGACAAGAGTAACGGCCAAAATGGTTTGGCTTAAAATGGCCCAATGGGGTGTTCTGAACCGGTGGTGGAGTGTCTTTAAAAAAGACCAGAAGATTTTATCCGTGGACATGGCGTAAAAGATCCGGGATCCGGCCATGATGGTGGCGTTGATGCTGGAGCAGATAGCCAGAATGATCGCCAGCGAAATCACCGTGGCGATCGTGGAGTTAAATAGAGCGGCGGCGGTGACTTGTCCGACATTCACCACTCCTGCCAGTCCGGTAAGAGGCAGGGCGTAGAGATAGGTGACATTGATCAGGGTATAAAGGATTCCGACAATGGCCGTCCCCAGGAGCAGCGACAGCGGGAGATTGCGCTCGGGCTTGATAATCTCACTGCCCAGGTAAGCAGAGGTGAACCATCCGCTGTAAGTAAAAATAATGGCAATCATCGCGGAGCCGAATATGTTTGAAACAGGAATTGTTGATGAGGTAACGACCGTGAAATGCTCCCAGCTTCCATTTCCCCAAATGAGACCTCCGGCAATAAAGGCCATCAGAATAACTAATGCCCCCAGTGTAAAAAAGTCCTGAGTCGTTCCGCCCCAGCGAATGCCCCGATAGTTAATCCAGGAGAAAAAAAAGATGATCCCCACGGCCAGGCCCTTTTCCGATAACGGATCATTCAAAACCAAGAGAGGTTTCAAATAGCTGACCAAAGCCAGAGACAGCGTAGCGATTGATCCGGGGATAATGATCCAGAAATTGACCCACCCCAGAAGAAATCCGGCCCAAAGACCATAACCGGCTTTTAAGAACTGGTAGTCTCCTCCGGCTTTCGGAAACATCCCTGCCAGTTCGGCATAGGTCAGAGCGCCAAAGAATGTGATCAGTCCGCCCAGTATCCATATTCCGATAAAGAGCAGCGGGTGAGGAAGTTCCCCGGCCAGAAAGCCGCTGGTGGTAAATATTCCCGCGCCAACCACATTACCGACCACCAGCAAGGTAGCGTCCGAAAGGGTCAATTCCCGTTTAAGATGCATAGGCCCGTTTCCTTTACCGGAGGCAAGATCCCACGTAGATCATCGCCAGCCAGGACTCCTTTCCTTCATTTTCTTTTTCAGCCGCTTCCGCAGCCTTGTCCAAGGTGGTTTTGATCAGACGCTTGCTCTGGGAGTAGCCGGCTCTGATCGCAAAGGTTACAGGGGTTATGCCCGGGTAATATTTTTTCAAAAGGGGAATAAGAGCTTTGATCTCCTTTAGTCCCATAAAAATGGCCAGGGTATCTCCTTTTTCGGCCACGGCTGCCATAAGGGCGGGGTTTTCTTTCAGGGACCAGGGTGAGGACAGGATAATCGATCCTTTGCAGGCCATCTCTTTGCCGATCAGGGCATTGGCGGCATTGAAGGCGCTGATGCCGGGAATATATTGCTTCTCATAATCGGCAAATCGCGCATGGATTCCCCGAAGCCCGCCGTAAATGGAAGGATCGCCATATTCCAGAAGGGCGACGGATTTCCCCTGGTTCAACACCTCACGAATCATTCGGACGGCTTCGTCAACCTTCCCCGTTTTTAATTTTTCCCGTTCCTTGTGAGATATATTTTTGTATTCCGTTTCTTTGCCGGCTTTGGGCATCGATAGTTTAAAAGGATCAAAGAGCACCTGACGCTGGCCGATATAATAAGCAAAACGATTGGCAATATCTTCGGAGCAGACCACGACATCGGTTTTATTCAGATAGTTCAATGCCTCCAGGGTCAACAGGCTGGTGTCGGCGCAGCCCACGCTGATAATGTAAACTTTGGGAGATGTTTTGAGGTTGATTACCTCGATGCTTTCAATGCCTTTGACATTGCGGTCAGACGAAAGATCGTCCGGTATCAGCAACGTAAATCTGCCTTCTTTCCCTATGCCTTGATTGTCCTTCCCATCGGCAATCAGGATGCGCCCTCCGGCAGGAGCCAGAAACAACTCTCCAAATGAGAGAACGGCACGATACCCATCAGAATGAGTAACCAGACAAACCGTGTTGCCGTCCATCCGCGCGCCCGCTTTTTCCAGGAGTTTAACCAGAGCGATGCCGTTCATTTGCTGTAAACCGTGATAGCCTTTTCCTGATCCAATCACTTTGATCACGGCTTCCGTATGAGAGTATGTGGTTAAATCGGAAATCAGCAGGGACGTTTTGACCGACCCGGAAATGGTAAAGGAGGAAGGATTCAGATTGACCGTTGTTTTTGGTTTCAGCTTCGCATCTAAAACAATCACTTCAATAGAAGAAATCTGTTCCATGCAGCGGTCAGTGTAAAAGTCGTTGGCCGCAACCAGTTTGGGAAATCCGATGGGTCTGCTCAGTAGATTGCGCCATTTCTCACGGCCTACCGCCAGTTGGGGCATGATCGGAGACGCCCCCAAAGCAATGATGATATCGGCCGGATTACGATAGAAAACCTCACCCCAGGAAAAGACGGCTTGCTTCCCGACGACATTCCGGACGACAATGGCCACATCCAGAAATTTAGAAAAAGAAGCTTCTTCTTTGTGGATATGCGCCAGCTCAAGAATCGTGCGCAAGGGAACCCCCTGGTAATTGAAAACGCCCTGGAAGTTTTTTCCGCTGTCCACTTCGTTGAGACGAACATTGATCGATTGAAATTTAGCAAGGTCTTCCAGGGTCAAGTGGATCGGTTGTCTGACTGCCCCGGAAATGCTGATGCCCGGCGAAGAGGCCGTCCATCCCGTCATCTGAAAAATGAGAATGAAAACTAAACTACAAAACCCTGTTAAAATTATTTTTCGCATCAGACTGCTTGCACCTCAGCTCTTTTTTCTCTGCGGGAAATACCAGAACATCAACAGGCATAAAGCCGCAAAACACAGAATAACCAGTGCTACCCCCGGATCTTTTTTGATAATCAGCTTTAATTCGGGCGGCGCCGCCGTTTGTTGGGAATTACTTTTTGTGAAAACATCCAGGTGGATACTCATCCCCTGCCAGGAGATCGGGTGGAGAACACTGAGCTCTTTTATTTCTGTTTTTTCCGCACTTTTTATTTTCAGGAAAACCGTGCACTGCTTGACCGCCCCGTTAAAGGCCGTCGGGGTGGTGTATCGTTCAACATGCTGACTGATGACTTCCACACTGTTCCCCTGAGGCAGGGCAATTTTTTGATTGATTTGAACAGGGGTATTCAGTTCATAGCCGATGATCAGGCTTAAAAAATGTCCGGCCAGAATGGCCAAAAAGCAAAGATGAATAAGAGATGGTGCAATTTTTACGGAAAACACACGGAAACCGAATTGGTTTTTTTGCGGCCACAGTTGAGTTATTCTTTTGACGGCGCAGACAAACGTGTTTATTCCCAGAATAAAGGCAAGGGCAAATAAAATTATCAGCCACCAGCTTTGCCCGGCCTGATATTGTCCGTATTCCATAAACCAATCCTGGATCAGGGAATGATTGAGCGGTCGGAAGAACTTTGGATTAAAACTGATGAAATAGGCGCCGATGGCCAGATTGATGGAAATGGCAAAGATGAGCCAGAAATTGATTTTTATATCCCCGCAGAAATTCCAGATTCTTTTTATCATCAGGCTATCCTCCTATCCTGGGAAAACTGAAAGCGCTGATTTGCATGCTATAAATAAAGAAAAGAAGGAGTGCTGCGCCACCCAGGGCAAACCAGGCTTCATGCTTGCTGTTCCAAGTCGGAAAATATCTCAAATGCAAGATGGCCGCGTAATAACACCAGATGGATGCTGACTGGAGGTGCTTGGTACTCCAATGCATCGGGAGAGCCCAGCCCAGATAGGCCCAATAAGCACCGATCACTTGGGAAATACTGTAAAAAATAAATCCCGCAACCAGGAAAGAATTGAAAAGCTTGTCTGGATCTTTTTCCCTTAAATGAAAGATGGCAAACCAGGCCCCCAGAATAAAACAGACTTGAGCAATGATATCGATGCTGTAATACAAGGGCACATAAAACGTGAAATGTTTTGGACCGGGAGGCATAATCCCTCTGGGAAAGAACAAAGCCCCGATAGCAAAGAAACAAATCGGGATAATCATGGAATTAATGATTGTCTTATAATTCTCATCCTTACAGAACCAGCGCATCCCCAGGCTGATTGCGGCCATCGACCAGGGCAGGAAATAAGTGCTGTCAAAAATGGGATTGGGAAGCCAGACGCCCATGAACAGGCCCCTGCTTAATTGAAAAAGGGTGTGTAAAAAAAAGCCGGTGACTAAAAAAGCAATGCTGATTTTCATGCTATGGAAAAGATAAAAAGCAAGACTGAGTAAATAGAAGACGATAGCAATGGGGAAGGTGTACTGGAAGATTACTGTAATCACTTGCGATGTCTTAACTGAAATTTAACGGTGCGGGATTAAAAATCAGCCGAAAACCTCCTGAGATATTTTACGTTTATTGAAATATATGCTTAATTCAGCTTATGTAATGCATAGCATATGTTTTAATATGCATATGTCACAGATGGCATACATGTCAAGGGGAAATTA
>CAYULE010000083.1:0-9928 GCA_964445385.1 uncultured Smithella sp. | reverse complement strand
TGTCCGGTGGTGTGGGAGGGTCACGGGGCGCAATCCCCGTGACTCGACCCGATCAGACTATAATCTCCCCTCCCTCGACGGGACGGGCCGGGGAGAGGGTGAGAGCAAAAGCTACCACTGTTCAGTTTTGTCGCGTCATTTTCCATTGATCACGGCAGACCAGATCTCGGACCAGGCGGCCTCATTTTTGCGCCGAAACAGGTTCTGGTGCCCGAGTGCCCGAACTCCCAGGTCGGCGGGCTTTCTCACGCGAATTTCTTTTTCCGCGCGCGGCATGAATTGCAGAAACTTTCGCGCACTGTCGGCGGTGGTCAGCGGATCGTCGGAGAAGATATACGAAATGATTGGCGCTTTCATTTCATTAAACTGGTGAGGTTTCAGCCGGTCCGCAAGTTCGCGGCGGAAGTAATCGCCCTTGTGACACCAGCGTCGCCAGGTGCGGAAGGCGCCTGCGGGCAGGGTGGAGCCTCCCCAGAGGCCGCCCGCGGGAATGTACCCTTTCATCATTAGCTGCAAAGGTCCGTAGATCCACCAGAAGAACAGATCAAGGAACTGTTGCTTCGGAAACCGATGCGTCCACCAGGTTCCCAAACCGACGCCGATAAAGATGTGGCGTGCAATCTTATCCGGATTGGGCATGAAACCGGCCAGGTGTCCGCCGGCGCTGTTTGCGATGTGGACAACGGGCGCGCCGGGTGCCGCCGTGATCAGCCGCTCCAGGGCCGCCGCCATGTCCAGCCGGCCCCAGTCCGGATAATCCATTTTGAATGTGCCAAGGTCGTCCGGCGCCGACGCGCCGATTCCGCGGTAGTCGTAAACGAGGCAGACTGCGCCGTGCTTTGCCCCGTAGCGCGCAAAGGGTAAATAGAATTCCCTGGGGAATCCGGTTGCCGCGGAGATGAGCACCGCCGTGTGTGGCTGATCCGGCAGCAGCAATGTACCGGCGAGTTCAAACCCGTCTGTCGCGGGAAACCTGACTTCGTTTTCGGATACCCTCTGCTCGTCGCTGGTGGCTGTCATCCAAACGGTTCCTCCCGGAATGATTTTATTGCTGGCGGGCTCCAGCGCGGCGTGGTTAACTAATGAACGATTTCACTGTTTTCGAAATTCAGATCCATTGTACACTATCGCCAATGTATTGATGTCGTTCAGTCTTAACAACATGATATTTTTGTGAACCCATGGTAATTTTTTATCCGATGGAGAAAAGGTCAACGTCACGCTGCTGCCATCTTTTACTTCATAGGTACCGGTTATATCCACATTATACAATTTGGATTGACACATCATGCCTTCTGCAGGAGGATCCATGCTCACATCCGTCTTCGCCATATACCGCACTGCTTGACCGCTGAAAAACTGCAACGTGTAGGTATGTATGGTCTGGCATGTGTACTCCAGGGTGTTCGCTTTTGTTTTTTTAGACTGGGTCTCCGTTAAAACGTATTCCCCCGACAGGCTGGTAACGCGTGCGGGCGCTTCCGGCGCTGCGGCAGTTGGCTCTGCGGGAACGGCCGCGGCTTTGGGTTTGACATCCTTTTCGGACGAGCAGGCGATGAGCAAAAGCAACATGAGACACAAACACAAAATTTTCTTCATGGGTATTCCTCCTTTGAGTGGGATCATAGCCGCCGCAAACAGTAAATGACGGGCATGGGAGCCCGGTCGGCTGATTCCATCGATAAGATGGATAAGAACAAGCCTTTAGTTGTCGGCAGTATAAGAAACGTCTTTTGGTGTGTCAATAAAATTTTGGCCGCATGATCTTGGTATGATCCCTGGGCCTCAATCATTTCAAATTTTTCACACAGCATTTGGCCGTGCAAAAAATGGAACAGTTTTATGTTTGCAGGTTACCCCGAACCGCACGCAAAGTTCGGCGCACTCAAGGGATCGCACTCTACAGGACGGCATTGCGGGCAGTCTTGGGAGCATCCGTAAAAGTTTTCCGGCGCAATGATAATATTGAGCAGGATTTATCTTTTCAAATTCTCAATAATCGTCACAACGCCCTGACCGCCGCCGCAGCAGGCGCCGAAAGTTCCAAAGCGGCCGCAGCGACGAATCAGCTCTTTCATACAAAGCATGGCAATACGGGCGCCCGATGCGCCGTTTGCATGTCCAAAGGCGATGGCTCCCCCGTTGGGATTCCAGTTATCCATGTTAACTTTTTCTCCCGTTTGACTTTCCAGTTCCCGGATCACGGCCAGATTCTGGGCGGCAAATGCTTCATTGCATTCTATAACATCAAAATCGAAAAGTTTGAGTTTGGCTCTTTTCATGGCCACAGGCAGCGCATAGGCAGGAGCGACACCCATCATGGATGGATCAACACCCCATTCGGCGCTGCAAATCCATTTGGCCATGGGTTCGTATCCCAGCTCCACAGCCGTTTCTTTTGCCATCATCAGTACAAAGGCGCTTCCATCATTCAATCCGGATGAATTGCCGGCCGTTACCGTGCCCCCCTTTTTAAAGGCGGGCGGCAGGGCAGACATCCCTTCCATCGATGTCAGACGCGGGAACTCATCCACCTTAAATTCCAGCGGTGGTTTCTTCTTTCCCTGAGGCACGGAAACGGAAATGATCTCATCGACGAAATAGCCCGCTTCAATTGCTTTTTGGGCCAGTGACTGGCTGCGAAAGGCAAATTCATCCTGCTCGTTGCGGGAAATGTTGTAGGACTCAGCCAGATTTTCAGCCGTCAAGCCCATCTCAAAGGGGAGATAAGTCCTGCCTTCCGCAGAAGGCGGCTGAAGCTGAAAGTCCAGCAGCTTGATAGGATTAAGCCGATAAGGATCCACACTGGTGGAGTATTTCCGGGGCAGCTGGCTGAAAGATTCCATGCCGCCGGCAATAACAATATCTGCCATACCGGAAAGAATTTTCCATGCCGCGTGATTAATAGAGTCGATGGCGGAACCGCATTGCAGTTCGACTGCGGAAGCCGACGTTGATTCGGGCATCCCCGCATATAAGAGCGCCCAGCGCGACGGGTTGATGGCCTGCGCGGGATGGAATGCCATTCCCATATAAACATTATCCACACGAGCCCGTTCACAGATCTTGGTCTTTTCCACAAGACCCTTCAAACCGATACCGGCCAGTTCCTCGGCTGTGAAATTTTTCAAACTGCCGCCGATCTTACCGAAAGCCGTGCGCACACCATCTACAAAAACCACTTCTCTTGTCTTCATGATCATCCTCCCAGTTTCATTATTTTATTACGATCCGGCTATCCGGCAACATTCATCATCATCCCTTACCGTATGGATAAAAGCCCTGTCCGGTCTTCCTGCCCAATTTTTTTTCGTCAATCATTTTTTGAAATAACAAAGACGGTTTATAGCGTTCTTCCCGGGTCATTTCATACATGGCCTTCATCGCGTTTCCGCAGACATCGACCCCCGCAAGATCCATGATCTCATTGGGACCCATGGGCCAATTGCAGCCGAGCTTCATCGCCTGATCGATGTCTTCCGCCCGCGCACTGCCATTCAAAATCATATTGCAGGACTCGTTATAAATCAGGCACAGGAAGCGATTGACGATGAATCCGGGGATATCCTTGACCAAAATAGGTGTTTTGCCGAATTGCCTGCAGATTCTGACGGCTGCTTCTTCCGTCTCTTTGCTTGTCTGGTCGCCGCTGATGACTTCCACCAGTTTCATCACGGGGACGGGGCTGAAAAAATGGGTCCCGATAACCCGTTTTGGATTTGCCGTAACCGAAGCAAGGGTTGAGATGCGAATGGTGGAAGTATTGCTGGCGAGGATAACTTTCCCGGGGCAGATGGCGTCCAGTTTCTTGAAAATGTCCTGTTTGAGCTCGAGATTTTCAAAGACCGCCTCGACCACCATCACGGTGTCTTTAACCGCGGCCTCCATATCGGTTGTCACGGTAACCCGTGAAAGAATATCTTCTTCCTCGGCCCGGCTCAGAGAACCTTTGGCAACTTTCCGCGCGATGAAATTATTAATGTTGCCCAGCCCACGATCGAGAAATTCCCGGGATGTATCAACGATGGCAACGGTAAAACCTCCCTCAGCCGCAACCTGCGCGATTCCCGCTCCCATGGTTCCCGCTCCTACTACAACGATTTTTTCAGTCATCTTTTTCTCCTTATGTCAGCGAAAGTTTATATTGAAGGATTGCCGGCAGGAACCTTTTACGCCAGCAACTGATTGGCGATAATGATGCGCTGCACCTGGTTGGTGCCCTCATAGATCTGAGTGATCTTGGCATCCCGCATCATGCGCTCGACGGGATATTCCCGGGTGTAGCCGTAGCCCCCCAGACATTGAACGGCGTCCGTGGTAACCTTCATCGCCACATCCGAGGCATACCACTTTGCCATGGAGGAAAGTTTCGGAATATCCGGAGAATCGGGATCGGTATCGATCAGAGAGGCCGCCCGATAAACCATGGTACGGGCGGTTTCCACCGCCAGCGCCATCTCCGCGATCATCCAGCGCATCCCCTGAAACGAAGCCAGGGACTGGCCGAACTGGCAACGTTCTTTCGTATAACGGATCACAGTATCCAGTGCCCCTTGGGCAATTCCCAGGGCTTGAGCGCCAACGGCCGGTCGGGTGTAGTTGAAGGTCTTCATCAGCACTTTAAACCCATTGCCTTCCACACCACCCAGCAATCTGCTTTCCGGCACAAAGACATCCTCAAAGACCAGTTCCCGTGTCTCAGAGCCGTGAATGCCCATCTTGTGCTCTTCTTTGCCCACCGTAAATCCCTTGTCGCCTTTTTCGACGATCATCATACTGATGCCCTTGTTGCCTTTAGATTTGTCGGTGTAGCAGACAACGACCACGATTTCCGATACGCCGCCGTTGGTGATAAATATTTTCGCTCCGTTGAGGAGGTAGCCGCCATCAACCCGGGTTGCCATCGTCTTCATCCCCGACACGTCGGAGCCCGCGCCCGGTTCGGTAATGCCCATGGCACCGAGGCATTCACCTGATGCAAGTCTGTACAGGTATGTTTTTTTCTGTTCTTCTGTTCCGCCGATCAAAATAGGATCGCTGGTCAATGCCTGGGTTGTCAGCATGACGGATGTTGCCGCACAGCACCTGGCTACTTCTTCCACCGTCAGGATCATGGAGAGCATCCCCGCTTCCGTTCCGCCGTAGGTTTCGGGGATCTGCACACCGAGCAGCCCGTTTTCCGACAGGGTTTTGAAATTCTCCCAGGGAAATTTTTCCATCTCGTCAATCTCCGCTGCGCGCGGGGCGAACTGCTCCGTCGCGATCCGCCGCACCGTATCCCTCAGCATCATCTGATCATCTGATAATTTAAAATCCACGATGTTCTCCTTTAATTTTTTTCTGGCTTCCGGGAGAGCATGATTTATGCCACTCCCCTTTGTTCGTGTTATGTTATTGATATTAAATAATATTGCCAATGTATTGACGAATGGATGATTGCCTGATATGTAATATTATGTAACTCATGGCGTAATAATATGATACACATGTAAAGAAAGTGAGATGGATGAGCTCATGGTTAACAGAAAATTAAAACAAGACAGGCCCTACCAGTATGAAAACGGCAGGCTTGAAACGAAACCTTTTGTCAGTCGCAGAGAGCAGCAGGAGTTTAATTATGATGAAAAGTTCCGGGCCATCGAGCGGGAATGGAAGAAATTTATCTCCGGGGATGATGACGTTGATCGTAATCTGATTACGAATGAAGTTTATGATTCATGGATCAGATGCCGTGATCTGGGTGTCGATCCGATCAAAATTCCACATCACAAAATCCTCACGGGTTCGGATCTTGTTTCTCTCCTGAATGATCATGAAAACTTCATCAACATCAGCCGGCCGTTCATGCTGAATCTCCACAAATTTCTGTCCGGTTCCGGATTCCTGGTCGCCCTGTACGAAAAAACAGGATATGCTCTCGAAGTCATCGGAGACGATGATGCCGTCAATCACGCGCGACGTGGTGAATTTGTAAGCGGCGCGTTGTGGACGGAGGAAAGTGCGGGCAATAATAATGTCGGCACGGTCCTTACCTTAAAAAAACCTATTCAGATTTTTTCGGCAGAACATTACCACCGTTATTTTCACCATGAAACGGATTCCAGTTCGCCTATTTTCAGTCCTGAAGGTGAATTCATCGGCGGCATATGCCTTACCGGCCATTATTTCCGGGCTACCCGCGACACCCTGGGCATGGTCATTGCCGCGGCCCGGGCAATTGAAAATGAAATGCAGACGAGAAAGGCGTCGAGGAAACTACAGATCGCCTATAGCTTTCAGAAAACCGTTATTACCTCTATTCCTGAAGCGCTGATTACCATTGACAATCAGGGGTGCGTCTCTCTGATGAACGACAATGCCAGAGCAATGTTGTTTCAGGGTTTAGAGACGGTTGAGGGACGGCCTGTTCAACAGGTTCTGGGAAGAGAAAATCAACAATTTCTTTCCATGATTAAAGGCAGGGAAACGATCACGGATGCTGAAGTTAGAATTTTTTCTCATTCCGGCGGCAACGATTATACCATGACGTGCAATCCGATTATCGATGGTGATGGTGAAACCATCGGGAAAATCATCATTCTGAATGAATTAAAACGGGCAAAAACTTTAGTCACCAGGATGATTGGCGCCAAGGCGAAGTTCTGCTTTGATGATATTTGCGGACAGAATCCACGTTTTTTGATGACCATCGATCAGGCACGGATTGTTTCCCGGAACAGTTCCAATGTGCTTCTCCTGGGAGAAAGCGGCACCGGAAAAGATGTTTTTGCGCAGGCGATCCACAATGCCAGTATCCGCAAGAACGGTCCTTATGTGGCTATTAACTGCGCGGCCATTCCCCGTGATCTGATCACCAGCGAGCTTTTCGGTTATTCCGATGGCGCCTACACAGGATCACGCCGCGGAGGGAACCAGGGAAAGTTCGAACTTGCCGACGGCGGTACGATATTTTTAGATGAAATTGCAGAAACACCCCTGGAATTGCAGGCTGTGTTGCTTAGGGTGATCGAAGACAAATCTATCGTCCGAATCGGCGGGAGCAGGGTCAGGCCTGTGGATGTGCGCATTATCGCCGCAACAAACAGAGATATCATGAGCGAGATACGGAAAGGCGCCTTCCGGAAGGATCTGTACTATCGCCTTAGCGTGTTTTCAATCCATTTGCTGCCGCTGAGCGAACGCCTTGATGATATCCCTCTGCTTGTGGAGCATTTCATTAAAAAATTTGAAAATAATTCCGTCGGGAAGGCGCACGAAATCAGCAGGCACGTGATTGAAACATTTCAACACTACAATTGGCCGGGAAATATCCGTGAATTGCAAAATGTTGTCGAACGGATGATAAACTATGCCTCTTCAAGCAAACTCACGGTGGATCATATTCCCCCGGAAATCACACAAACATCAGTTTTCGCAAATGACCCGGAATCGATGACGTCGCTTAAAGAATATGAGCGTCAATCGATTATGAAGATGCTGAATGGTAAACTGAAAAAAGCCGAAATCGCCCGAAAAATGGGAATGTCCAGGCCGACACTCTATCGCAAATTGAAAGAATACGAGACTTCCTGACAGAGCATATCAGACAGGGATATTTGCGTTCATCGTAAAATCTTTTTTCTCCGTAGAATTATCTTTAGAAATAATTTTCTGTGAGGCTGCCCGGCCGGCAGTGCGGCTGCTTTGCGTCTATACCTTGCGAACATCGGTAAGTGATGATCGTCGCCTGCCCGGTAGAATGCGGTAAAGATTATACGTTTTATCCAGGCAGATCTCTATTTCCGAGGGGCTGGCAAGGTAAAACATAATATACTTGCCTTTAGGTAAAGCTTTCTCCAGGGTTTCAATAACGGATAAATGGGGGTCTGACGTAGCCACGGTCGCTTTGGCGGCGCTATTGCTCAAAACGACAATGTGATTCTCCAAAGCATACTTTTCGCCGATCACTTTTTGCAGCGACGGGTTTACCTGATACCCTTTCAGCGAAACAATGGGCATGCTGAAGTGGGCGGAAAGTGCCTGGATGTAATGCGCTTCACGGATGATGCCGTTCTTCGCCAGCAAGGCGCCCAGAGGCGTGTGCATTCCCCGGTTTTTAAGATATGTCTGCTGCAGGAGACTGTCCTGTAACTGGGTTTCAGTGATCATATGCAGTTCGACAAAAACCTGCCCGAGTTTTTTCCGCTTGTTGCTGTAATGAATCCCTTTGATGATCCTGGACTGAGGAAGACCCATGTCACAGAGTATTTGTCCCAGGTACTTGGACGGCTCCTGTTTTTTTCTTTCCATGGCTTCGCTTAAATCGGAAACGGTGATAACTTTTTTCGAAACAAGAATCTGACCGATTTTATCAGAGGCGGACTCAGTCTGTTTGATTTTGGATTCGAGATTTCTGGCGACGGCCGTCAGACTGCTTAACGCATTTTGGAGATTGGTCTGGGTGGACTGGGGTGAACCCGTTTCAGCGGGTATTTGCCTCCGTGAGTTGTCCCGCTCTCGTTTCTTCCGGGCCATAGCTTCACTTAAATCGGACACGGTGATCATTAACTTCGAAACAGGCATCGGGCCAATTTTATCAGAGGAAGATTCCGTCTGTTTAATTCTGGATTCCAGATTCTTTGTGACGGCAGCCAGACCGTTTAACGCATTTTGGAGATTAGCATCGAAATGAGACTGTTTGATTTTGGATTCGAGATTGTTGGCGACCGCAGTCAGACTGCTTAACGCATTCTTGAGATTTGTATGGGAATCGCTTTGCATAACAAATCACCTAAGTCATTTATGATTATTGGATGTTTCTTTCTTTCCTTATCCTAATTCCAGACTGGAGACAATCTTTATTGGCGGCAAAGCAGAGTGTATCTTCCTGACCACTTATTTATCTTTGTCGAAATTTTGCCGTTTTCGTGATCCTGCCCGATGCGATACGTTCGATCTTTTCAAACGGACTGATTTATTGTGCAAGAGGTCTCTTGCATAATGCAATGGCAGCAAAAAGTCAATCAAGCCGGAGAATCCCTTTTTTTAATTTGCGATGAATGGTCGACGGGTTGATGCCCAGTTTTTTCGCGGCCTTGACAATGCTGCCCGTCATTTGATAGGCCTGCCTGATCCATTTCTCCTCAAACTGTTCCATTGCCTTGGGCAGGGAAGACGGCAGCACGGGCACAGCGGGTTCAGACGCCGGGAGATCCCGGACGCCGTTGTCTTGACGGGGTTTGATATTCAGGATCAGTTCCAGATCTTCCTCGCTCAACTCCTGTGACGCATACATGATAGCCATCCGCTCAATAACATTTTTCAACTCCCGCACGTTGCCCGGCCATTCATAAGTATAGAGCCGATTCATCAGCTTCGCCGGAAGCTTGATGTCCGTTTTATATTTTGCGTTGAAGATCTGAATGAAATGCAGGATCAGGGGCGGGATATCCTCTTGCCTGTCACGCAGCGGCGGGATGAAGACCGGGATCACCGCGATCCGGTAAAAGAGATCCTGCCGGAAATGTTTGCTGTTCATGAGTTGGTCCATGGTGAGATTGGTGGCGCAAAGGATACGAACATCCACCGCCTGCGTCTTGTTGCTGCCGATCTTCTTGAATTTTCCCTCCTGGAGGAATCGCAATAATTTACTTTGCATTTTCAAGGGCAATTCGCCGATTTCATCCAGAAAGAGTGTCCCTTCATTCGCTTCCTCCAGGAGGCCCGTCTTGCCGCTCCTTTTCGCGCCGGTAAATGAACCTTCTTCATAGCCGAATAATTCCGCTTCCAGAAGTTCATCGGGTATCGAGGCGCAGTTAATGGCGACGAACGGTTTGTCGCTGCGGGCGCTGACCTGATGGATTAAAGCGGCCATGATTTCCTTGCCGACGCCCGTTTCTCCCCAGATTAAAACGGGGGAAGAGGTGGCGGCCGCTTTCCATCCCAGGCG
>CAYULE010000082.1:0-9950 GCA_964445385.1 uncultured Smithella sp. | reverse complement strand
GGCAGACATTCCAGCTTCTGGCAGGAACAATCCCCCTCTTTCATAAAGAGGGGCTAGGGGAGATTTAGTTCCCTCCTTTGTTAAAGGAGGGCCAGGGAGGATTTTGAGAAAAAAATTAAATCCCCCTTGCGCCCCCTTTAACAAAGGGGGGAAATCTTTCGCCGGTAAAAAAGTTTCTTCCATTTATAACCCGGTTGCGAAGCAGCCGGGTTATTCGCGCGTAATGACAAAGGCGTGAGTGGTCCACTTAAGTCTTTGCAGTCGCCGGTTCTTCCGGAAATCGGAAGAACCACCTAAAAGTTGAGCGTAAACAGTTTCGGCGGCCTGCCTTGCGTGGGTGGCGTGATGATTTCCGAATCTTCCCGGCCGCTCAGATCCCCGCCGACTTCTTCGTCAATGACTTTCAGCGCCTTTTGCATGTGTTCAATATAAACATCTGCCGGAATCATTTCGCTGTACGTGCGGGTGAAGGCATAGATGCCGACATTTTCTTCCTCGGCCCGCCTCGCCATGTCGATGGCATTCTCTATTCTTTCCCTGACGATTTTTGCCGTCAGCACCGTATGGACCGGCAGAAAATCCCACAGGGCCACGGCATTGCAAAACAGGGTTGTCGGCCGATAGCTGAACAAGGCAATGGCTGCGTTGTAGATAGTGCCTTTCTGAATCGTGATCTTGACGACCAGTTCATCCTGCTTCTGGACGGGTAATTCACTGCGGCGATAGCCGATTTGCCATTGCACATCCATCGATTCCTGTTGAAAAATATCAGCGCCGCCGATGATGGGTTTGGCCGGATTGACAAAGAGTTCCGCATCGGCCGTGAGCATTGTTTTCAGCACGGCGGCGATTTTCAGCAAGAAAGATGAGCGGGTCCCGGAAGAAGACACGGACATCCCTTTTTCAAAAAGAAGTTTTGCCTGATCCAATTCCTGATAGACTGCGCACTGAAGATTTTTAAACTCATTGAGATTGGTGTGGACATCCGGATGGGTCCGCATGTACCGGACGGTCGACATGGCCTGAGCCAGATAGACGATGGCGTATTCGCAGTAGAAATCTTCCGTATGAAAATCGCAATGTTCCCGGATGTTGTCCGCTTCCTGGAGGGCCTGGCGAAAAACAGCGGCGGCCGACCGGTGGGAAGGCGTATCCAGCGCCATGTTTCGAAGCAGCATCATCCGCAGGGTCCGCGCCACCAGGTCTTTGGGGTTGATGGACAAAACAATCCGGAGGATTTCCGCCGCTTCCGAACAACGTTTGCGATAGTAAAGCGTCTTGGCAATCTCCACGCCCAGCAAGGAATTATGCGGATACTTGAAAAAAGTGGCTATGGCGCTTTCATCGCCCGCATGGCCTGCGGCGGCGTCTTCGCTTCCCATGGGCCAGAGCAGCCGGTCTAGTTTTTCAATCGAAGCGGGGGAATTTTGCAAGGTTTCATCGTGGAGCAGTTCGGAGACAAAATCGAAATAATGCGTTGTCCACAGCGATGTGATCCACCAGATCGGCAGAGATTCTCCGTTGAATAATCTGGCTTCCACAGGCTTCGGACAAAGAATGACATGGATGTCGTTAATGAGCAGACCATGACGCGCATAATCCGATATGCGGATCATGGGGTCATCCGGCAGGCTGGTGTTCAAAAGAGACAACATGTGATTGTCCAGCACCCCGTATTCTCCTGCCGTAATGGCGATGGAGAGAAATCTGTTTTTGCTGTAATATTTGGAAAGGGGCCAGCGTACGGCAATCTGGTGCGCAAGCGCCACCGCGCTCTTCAGGCATTCCATATAATGGACAAGATTGCCGCCTTCCTTCTCCTTCGGGAAATCGATGTACAATGTTGTAATGTCATAGGCCTTGACTTTGCCCCATTTGCCGTAAAGAAAATGGCCGATGGCCTCGCTGATGTAACTTTTAATGGTTTTTTTCAGCCACCCGATGATTTCATGATCGATGACTTCGCCGCGGCTGGTCAGGGCAAAGCCGATGCGCACGCCTTCGCTGTGGTCGTCGGATTTCGAAGAGGCGCCGCTTTCGGGAAACAGCTTGACCAATGTTTCGAAGTTCCATTTCCGGGAAAGTTCAGGCCGCTCGTATCCTAGCCAGAAAGCGATGCTTCTGAGCACATTCATCTTGTAGTCCGTATCCAGGGGTTCTTTTTTCAGCCGCATGAGCATGGAATGGGTCACCTGCGGCAGCCCAATCCGATGCGTTGTCAGAAGCGTATTGATCCGATTGCACAGGGCCCGCAAAGACAGATTCAGGTTCAGCGTTTCTTCCTTTTTATTTAACAGGTCTTCAAAGGTGATGTCGCCGGTCAACTGGAGCTTAAACGTGTTGTCCGTATGGGTACGGATGAATTGCTCGAGGCTTTCGGCGTCCGGTGTCTTGATAACACCGTTTCTGACGGCAAAATCAATAAACGAATCACCTATCAATGTATTATCATTTTTTTGATTGAATAACGCAAAACATTCCACCGTTGGAAATGCTGACAAAATGGCTGCTACGGCCTTCTCGCCCTGGTTCATTTTATATATCCTCCATAATATAAATCACTTATGTTATATTTGAAAAATCATGCCCGCTTGCGCTGTTTGCTGATTTCAATCAATACTGTCTTGCTGGTTTACCAGTAAATCATTTTTTTCTGTAATCCAATATATCAAATTGACTGCCTTTCTTCCAGCGTTTATAAAACAATACCCAAAAGAATTGAGCAGTGGCCGACAAGGGAAGGTTCAAACGCTCACTCCAATAAAGTGGCCTTTTTTTGCGTATGCCCGTTTCCTGAAAAAGGCGGAAGACTTACCTCTAGATCGATTTTAAGGAGATGATATGGACCCGAATACCGTTTATGACTACCCGAACAACCTGGTTGATTTATTCGAGCAAAGTGTAACCAAGTTTCCGGACATCAGATTCCTGGGCACCAAGAATCCGGAAGCCGGAAAATATGACTGGCTTTCACGCAAGCAGATCGCCGAGCGGGTGGACAACCTCCGCGGCGCTCTTGCAAAACTCGGTTTTACCAAAGGCGACAAAGCCGGCATCATCATCAACAATTGCGCCGAGTGGTTCGTCTGCGAGCAGGCCGTCCATGGGCTGGGCGGAGTATTCGTACCCATGTATTTGCAGGAACTCCAGAAAGTCTGGAAATACATCATCACCGACGCGGCCATAAAATTCCTGTTTGTCCGGGACGAGAGCGTTTATGAAAAAGTCAAAGGCTTCAAGCAGGAAATCAGCACGCTCGAAGAGATCTTTATCGTTTACGGCGAAGGGGAAAACAGTCTTTCAGCCCTGGAGGAAATGGGCAAAAAGAATCCCGCTCCATCCGTCAAACCTCACTGGTCGGACCTTGCGCATATCATTTTCACATCCGGCACAACCGGCGACCCCAAAGGCGCGATGATTTCCCATGGAAATGCATCGTGGGCTGCAAGGTCCAGCATTGACACATTCGAGCTCAACGAAACCTCGCAGGTGATCTCGATCCTGCCCTGGGCGCATGTTTACGGACAAAACTGCGACCTGCACAATTATACCTGCTGCGGAGGCGGGATCGCGTTTATCGAATCGCTGGACAAATTCATGCAAAATGTTCAGGAATCGAAACCCACGGCCATTAACGGCGTTCCGCGGATTATCACCAGGATTTACGACGCCATCATGCAGGGCGTGAATGCCGATCCCGTAAAGAAACAATTCTTCGACGCGGCGCTCGATGTAGCGGCCAAGAACAGAGATCTGCCCCAGAAAACAAAAGAGTTTAAAGATTACGATGAACTGGTCTTTTCCAAGGTCCGCGCCATTTTCGGCGGCAACCTGCAATTTATCGTCAGCGCCAGCGCGCTTTTAAAACCGGAAATCGCCCTTTTCTTCCATGATATCGGACAGCCGACCTACGATTGTTACGGCATGACCGAAACCTCGGGCGGCATTACCATGAACTGCACCGAATTCGGCAACAAGCTGGGAACCGTGGGCAGGCCGATCCAGCATACGCATGTCGTGATCGACAAATCCCGCGTGGAGAAAGACAGTATTGACGGCGAGATTTGCGTTTACGGGCCCCAGATCATGACGGGTTACTACAACAAACCCAAGCTCAACGAAGAGGTCATGCTGCCGGATAAATGGAACGGCTTTGCGGGCATTCGCACCGGTGACCGCGGCTGGTTCGACGAAGAAGGTTTTCTGCACATCACCGGCCGCTTCAAGGACGAATACAAACTGGCCAATGGCAAATATGTGCATCCGGAAAGCCTCGAAAATGAAATCAAGCTGATGCGCTCTATCGCCAACGCCATGATCTACGGCGAAGGGAGAGATTACAATGTGGCGGTAATTGTTCCCGACTTTGCTGAACTGAAAGCCGATCCCGCCACCCAGGCATGGGTTAAAGACACGCCGGAAGAGACGCTGCAGAGCGAAGATTTAAAGAACTATCTTGCCAAAAGCATTATGGAGTATGTGCGAAAGTCTTTCGGCGGTTATGAAGTGCCGCAAAAGTTTCTTTTCATTGCGGAAGACTTTACGGTGACAAACGGCATGCTCACCCAGACCATGAAGCTCAAAAGAAGCATTGTCCTTGCGAAATATAAAGATCAGCTTCTGTCTCTCTATTGAGATTTACCGGATGCGCAGGAAAGAAAAAAAGCCGCACACCCACCAGGGGATGCGGCTTTTTTGCATGGTTTAACAGGGTAACACAGAGACGCCGGCATGCTCTGGCACTCGTGTGGCTTCTATTTGCCTGAACTCCAATTAGAAGACTGAACCTTGGTATCGCCGCCCAATTCCCAAATCAATCCTATCCCCAATTGTTTGCACAATGCCTGTTCCTTACCGGGTGTTGAAATCGGATCTCTGTCGCCGCCGTTACCGAAATGAATCATATCATACTGTTTTTTATATTTTTCATACGCGCTTTTGATTCCTTCACAGGCGCTGTCGTCATCGTCATTCATCGGTATCACATCAATGACATACTTCATATTGCCGACAATGGTCGCCCGTTCAATCCAGGACATAAATGGTTTGCCTTTTTTCCGGATCAGCCAATCATCGCTGTTTAAACAAATAACGATATCACCAATCAGCGACGCAGCCCGAATCATATACACATGGCCCATGTGAACCGGATCGAACCCACCTGACAAAATCACCAAATTCTTCATCTATTTCCCCTTGCCTCTTCATTTTTGCTTTGTCATCCGTGTCACGCATTAACTATCGACGGATACAAGCTTCCTTTGAACCGCGCGAAGTATAAAAAACGCGACCGTTTGTGTCAAGGAACTGTTGCATCCGCCGGCAGCGGATTTCCGGCGCAGCGAGTCAGCCGCTCCGGAGGAATGGTCCCGTACAGGAAATATTCGGCCACCGGTCGGTCGACACACGCCTGCCCGTAAGGAGGCACCAGCGAATGTGAATACTCATTTTGGATCAGGATCATGCGGGTGTTCGGCAAACGGGCAAATGTCGTCTCGGCCCCCTCCAGCGTGGTCCAGGGGTCCAGCTCTGATTGCAGCATCAGGATCGGTCCGGCACCGGCCACCAGCGCGTCGGCTGGCCGGTGCACAGTTGGCGCATCCCAGTAAAGACAGGCATTCTGCACCCAGAAGCCGCCGTAGAATGGATAAGACGCCACACTCTTTTTGTTCTCAGCGATCCAGGCATCCACTCCGTAACTGCTTCCGCTGTCGTTGCACATGACCGCCCACTGCAGGGCGTCTTCCCCGTTTAATGCCGCCGGCTTGGTTTCATGACGCACTTTGGAAAAATACAGGCCCGAGATTTCCAGCGCGCCCGCGCGCGCCCGCTGATTGAGCGTCGCGTCAGGCACGAATTGCGCGGTGTTGATCCAGGTTTCAACAGCCGCTTGATCAGCATCCGGATGCGCGGTAATAAACGCCTGCATCCTCTCCGCCGCCCTCAGATAAAGCAGTGAGCTATCGGCTTTCTGCGATTTGGAGATCGGCAGCAATTTTGAAGTAGCCGCCAGCAGATGTCCCGGCATGGTTTTGAGAGAAAGGTATGATTGCTTGACCTCTTCTTCCGTAACGCCCAGACTGAAACGATCGTTATGGCGGACGGCGTAGGGAATCAGCGCCTGATCCAGCGCCCGCTGCTGCCCCATTCCCTGTTGCAGAAGAACATTGTTGAGCGGCACGGTAATATTCGCGGTGCCGATCAGCATCATCCGCCCCACCCGATAAGGATAGAGCCCGGCATACCAGGTGCCCAGCCATGTCCCGTAAGAGAAACCCATATAATTTAATTTACTGTCTTTCAGCAGGTGGCGCACCAGGTCCATATCCCGGGCTGTGGTTTCGGAATTCATATAAGGGGTCCGTGGATTTTTGCGGCAGTTCCCGGCAATCAGACGGGAGTTGTAAAGAATGTTATCGATATTTTCCCGGCTTAAATCCACGGCAATCGTTGCTTCAAACCTGAACCTTTCATCGGAAGGGCAACTCAACTTCGTGCTGAAGCCGGTTCCCCGCGGCGAGAAGCCGATCAGGTCATAGCGCCGGGACATCTCTTTATAGAGAGACTTGACCGGGTCAACCATATCGGCATTCGTCCAGAGACTGCCCAGGATGACCGACAAATTCAACCCGTCCGCGCCCGGTCCTCCGGGATTGAAGAGGATCGCCCCCAGCCGACGCGCGGGGTCCTCGGCAGAAACGCGCAGCAGGGCGACCTGCAAATCTCCCCTGGCGGGATTGTTGTAATCCAGCGGTACGCGCATCATTGCAAACTTGGCCCGCTCGCCCAACTTATCGAGTTCGACGACTTTTTCACCGAAGTAATCGCGGACATTCTGAGGGCATGTCTGCCACTCGAGTATCTGATTTTTATAGGCAGCCAGCGGATCGGGATTATTGTCACCCGCGCAGGACGCCAGGAACCCGCAGATCGTCAGAAGATATGCCACCAGAGCTATTTTTCGCGTTCCATCACTCATACTTTACTCCTTGCGGGAATGGGATATGATGACGCTCTTTCTGCTTTTTTGATCGATGAATAAAAGCCTACTGTTTTGTATACCTCAGTCCCAGAAACTGGATCTGTTCTCCGGCAGGCGTGTCGATGATCTGGACAGAACCGCCAAGGTTACGACTCAGACCGCGTACGTAGCCCAAACGATTGTTGATGGGATGAACGACATACTGCAGGCCCGTCTGCAGGCCTTTTGTCAGCTCCATGATGAGGAGTCCGTCTTTAACCTTGAGTTCCATGCCGGAACTGAGCAATTGAAAAGCCTCGGGAAGATAGCGGGAGGCATCGTCGGCATCGAGGTTGACCAGGTTGTATGTCCCGAGCCGTGCGGTCCAGGATGCAGGCATTGCCGCGGGCGGAATATATCGCTCGCCCAGCAGACCGCTCCGGTCGCTGCCATGGATGATCATCACCCGTCTTCCGGCCACGTCCTTGAATTCGCACTGGCTTTGCTGGGTTTCGCGAAGGGAAAACCAGCCGTTGGCCCGGGGAACTAACTGGCGGACGATCGCGTGGTCAGCGATTCCGGCGCGCGATTCCCATGCTATCGGACCGTTGGAAAGCCACGGAACTTTCATGACCGGCGCGATCATTTGCTGAGCGGACAATCCCGCCCCGCTGGTCCATTCCAGTCCTCCGGTAACTCTTTTGATGAGATCGTATCCCGATGAAGTTACATAGATCCCGGCCACGGCATCCAATTGTGCGTCAGTCCAGGTAACCATGGGCGAGGGTTGGGGAACGATCGGATCCGGAGGTCCGATACCCGTTTTTTCTTCAAGAGCGAGTCTCAGCGCCATTTTGGCTGCGTTTTCGGCTAAAACCGCCCCGGTCATCGAATTGGTCATCACAATGACTGCCAGCTTGTGGTCCAGGAGAATCTCCATATGACTTCTCATCAGGATCGTGCCGCCATTATGCCAGCAGATGCGGCCCGCGTACGCCAGATCCGGATCACTGAGGAACCAGCCGAGGCCGATACTCGTGTAATCCAGAGCCACAGCACCGTTTGTCCGTGTGAACATGGCCCCGAGCGTTTTGGCGGCGAGGACCCGCTCCCGCTCACCCATCCCGTCCGCCATGACCATTTTCAGATATTTGGCCATGTCCGACGCACTGGAGAGGATCGATCCGGATGGTTCAATGTTGCAATAGAAGGGCCCGTATTCCTGACCAAGAATGTATCCCTTGGACTGGTTTGCAGGCACTGTCGCACTTTCACGGTAGAACGTGGAGTGATCCATGCCCAGGTCGGCAAAGAACTGCCGGCTGCGCTCTCTGAAGCTCTGGCCCGAAGCGGCGGTTACGACATTTGACAGAAGGGAGACCGCGGTATTGGAATAGGCAAGCAGGAAATCGACGGGGTAATCCGCGTACTCGCCGGCCAGATAGCTGATGAGCCGTGTGTTGTAGTCGGGGTACTTGACCTTGCCGGTAAAGGCTCCATTCAGCAGGTCCCCGGGAATCCCGGCGTGGTGGTTCATCATTTTTCGAATCGTAATCGGACCTCCCTGGGAGGGGAAAGAGCCCAGAGGCTCTCCCATCGAAAAATCAGGCAGATACCGGGTGACCGGATCATCGATGTTCAACTGTCCGGTCTCGGCAAGCTGCATGATCAGCGAGGCCGTGATGGTTTTGGAGATGGAACCGATTTCAAAAAGAGTTTCCCGGGTCGCCGGTATTCTTTTGCGGGCATCCGCATAGCCGAACCCCCGGGCCCACACAACCCGCTGATCGTCCACGAGGGCAATGGCCAAGCCGGCTACCTCGTAGTCCTTCATCTGCTGTTCAATGAAGGGGATCATTTCATTCACCGTGTTTATGTAGGATAAAGGCGCTTCGCTCCCGCCCCCGCAGGACACACTGGTTATGGCGGTCAGCAGAAAAAATAAAAGCAGATAAAAGCGTTTGGCAAAAGACGGAATGGCAGCATGCATCATAAGATTACCTCGCTGATGATGATCATGGGCAAAGAACTTTAATTTTTTAGTGCCAAAGCATAGGGATTCCAGTTTTGATTGTCAATCAATTATTGAGATTCCGGCCACCAGATGTCGGCTCTCATCCATTTTCTCACAATCTCTTTGGATTCCGGCCAAGCCCATCAGACGAATCACCGTAATATCGTCGGGACGGGAGTAGAGGCAGCGCTGTCACGTTGACGTTTATTTTTATCCCTTCACCTCATCATGACTTTTCAGATATTTATCAAGCTTATAAATATGGGATAAATCCACATCGGCACTGCCTGTGCCGCCCGTCTCAAAGGGATTATCCATGTCTCTGATCAGCAACAAGATACCCGTGATGAGGAAAGTAACCGTAAAAATAATGGCCATCCCTATCAAATAAGGGTCAAGCATAGAAAACAACAGGATCAGCATAACCAATAAAACCGCTACCTGCGATAATGCGTAGGCTGCGGGAAGAAAATTCGTTTCTTCTATGGTATCGATCCTGTTTGAGATTTTTTCTATGTTGTGAAGCTCATTGCGCATCTTTATGACATACGGCGGCGGCATATTCTTTGCGGCCATGACTCTTATTTCATCATCGATTTTCTCGATTCTTTCACTGATTTCCGACTGCTTCCATTGGTTTGATTCAAACTGGTGAATGATCACACTGATTAAGCTGTTCAGGTGCCGCAGCGCGCCGTCGGTTTCCTCCTTTGAGGTAAACGCTAATAGCTCGAAGTCTTTGTGCAGCGCCTTGATCGATGCCGCCAGCTCTCCCGGAATTTTCTCACTTTCCTTAAAATCAGTCATGACGCCGGCTAGTAAAATCGCAATCGTAAAGATGACACCGCTGATCAATGCTGAAATAAGAGAATCGATTCGAATAAATTCAAAATTCAAGGCGTGCAGACCGAATTTAATGCCGGCCACAACCGCTGCCACAATCATTGCTTTGATGACAATCATCCACTTGTTCAC
>CAYULE010000081.1:0-9958 GCA_964445385.1 uncultured Smithella sp. | reverse complement strand
GCTGACTCAGCATTTTTTCTGGCAACCGCTAAAACATTGTCCCAGTCAATGGCCATAACAGAAGCATCGCTTACCATATTCGCCACCTCTATGCCAAATAGCCCATGCCCTGCGGCAACATCCAATACTTTGCGCGGTTGCATGCCTCTTCTGGCAAGATAGGCTGCGGTTCTTTTAGCTGTTATCGAAACGAAAGGAACCATTGCCTGTGCAAATCTGACCCACACGGGATTGTCCGGTGAAATATTTGCCAATCCGGAAGCCCCCCCCGCGATCACATAGGCTCGCGGATCATCCATGATGAAAGACACGATTTCCGGCGCCGCCAGGAAGTCAATTATATCAGCCATACAATGGGGAGACGTTCGATCAAGGAACCTTTTCGCTTCCACCGAAAGGTTGTAGAGATGGGTATTTTTTTCCAGAAAACCAATAACACAAAGAAAATCACAAAGAATGCGCACTCCGCGTGGTGAAGCATTCGTCATGTTCGCGATCTGCTCAACACTCAAGTGGTCATTGCCAATTTTTGTGAAAAGATCCAGTTTAACAGCTGCCGTCATGGCGGCTGTCTTTTGATAGGCCAGACTGATATCGTATACCGGGTTGTTGGACAATTTATTCATGATCAGTCTTTAATAAATCCCCGTATTTTATTGACAAGATCCTGCGAATAATTTTCCTTCCAGGAGGTATGATGTCCGCGGTAAATGTTAATATAAATCATGTCCCTTGCAATCCGCCGCCACGCCCGCCCGCAATATTCCAGGGCAATATATAACACAGGCACATCGAGCGGAACAGGTTGATAGTCAAAGAGAACATTAAAGTAATGATTGTCTGTTATTTCACGTTCACTGGATTTGATTTTCGCCTTATGAATATTGCCAATGGAATTCTGTAAATCATTTAACAGCGCTTTTTTTTGAAACCAGGTTTTCTGAAAGAAAAATATATCAAAGCGCCAAAAATCTTTAGTCAGACGCTCCACGCCTATCATCTTTCTCCAAATCCAGATCAGGTGATCATGCCGTTTACTTTTATCAACACCCATCAGGCGCATAAAGAAGTCCGTTGTGATATAAATAAACCGGGCGGACCTCCTGATGGACATGATGGCCGGATCCACCATCACCAGAGCTTTTACTTCTTTACCCATTAAAACAAGTTGCCTCGCCACTTCAAACCCGACGAATGCTCCGTTACATTGTCCTAGTAAAATATACGGGCCATCCTGCTGTTTTTCAATGATTATCGGCAATCGTTCTATGGCCATTTCTTCTATCGAATTGGGCATCATCCCTTCACGGGGTATATGGGGGGCAATCGAATGGATAAGGTAATCCGTGCCAAGCATTTTTGAGAAGTTTTTAATGAAAGCGCCGCCATGTTCGAAGTCACCATGAAAAAAATGAATTATTTTCCCATTTGCAGGACCGGTCAGGATGGATACCCGAGGTTTAATTTCATCCGCTGTCATGATTTTCTTTACCAGTAGCCGAACTGTTCCCGTTTCAAATACTATTGACGGCGGCAGTAACTTTCCGGTCAGCGCTTCGATCTCCAGCATCACCTGCGTGGCAAGCAATGAATCTCCGCCACACTCAAAGAAGTCGTCATCGATCGTTAAAGTATCATTCTTGAGCATGCGACGCCACACAACCAGAAGTTCTTTTTCCAGAGCAACATCGCTCAAATTTTCCGGCTCTTTCCTATTCATGAATAAAGTTCCCGAAGCTTCCTGCGCAGTGCCTTTCCACCCAGCCCCTTCGGAATGCTTTCCATAATGTGAACTCGTCTGGGCACTTTGTTCCAGGATACTCGTGCGCTCATAAACCGGCGAAATTCGTCAGAGGCCAGGGTGGCTCCCGGTCGCAAGACAACGGCAACGGCCACATCCTCTCCCAATCGCGGGTGTGGTACCGCAAAGGCCACCGCCTCCAGGATATCCGGATGATTTAAGATAACGGCCTCAAGTTCAAACGGAGAAATTTTTTCCCCGCCGCGGTTGATGAGATCATTCATTCTGTCATGAATCAGTAAAAAGCCATCTTCATCAAAGCTGCCAACGTCCCCTGTCCGAAACCACCCGTCGGAAAAAGCCGCCTGATTCAACTCCTGACCATTTAAATACTGCGTCATAACGTTTGGACCACGAACCCGGATTTCTCCTTGATGGCCTGGTGGTACCTGATTCCCATCGTGTCCGGCAATCATCACGGTATCCGATGGCGGAATCCCGACAGTACCGGATTTGTAAGGTCCCGGCGGAGACAAATTACTGGATACCTGACTGGCCTCCGTCATGCCATAATGTTCAAGAATAGGGATACCCAATGCTTGTTGCAAATTTGATCGAACACTTTCCGGCAATCGGGCTCCACCGGAACCAGCCAGTCTCAGCTGATGCTTCAGACCTGGTGCAACGGAACCCAGCTTTTCAGAAACAGCCAGGTGCATCGTCGGCGATGCAGAAAACCAGGTTGGTTTTAGCGTCTCAAACCATTCAACTAAATTAACATCCGTCGGACTTGATGGAAACGCTATGCTGCCACCCGAAAGAAGCGGCGCCAGGATGGTGAAGGTAAGACCATGACTGTAATAAGGCGGCGCAATGCTCAGGCATCGGTCTTCTCTATGGAGGTTGAGCCAGACACGTGTTTGTTGTGCCGAGGCCAGCAGGCTGGAGTGCAGACAGGGGACTAATTTGGGTTCTGCCGTCGTTCCCGAGGTTTGAAAAATGACGGCCACATCGTTCGATGCGTTATTGTTTACATGAATTTTGTTTGAAATTTCCGCGACAGACATTGAAAACGCCAGTTCACGCTTATCGGGCTGCGTAAGCTCAATGACCGTAATTCCATGATTTTCAGCGACGACTCTGGCTATGGGATCTTCACCGGCAAGCACACACACGGCATCCACATTCAGCAGTTTAAACCGCATTTCTATTTCTGCTGCCGCCAGATTCTGGTCTAAGGGAACAGCCGCCGCAAAACACGCAACAGCGACGATTGCCAGTGCGGCCGGTGCGGCATCTTTTACGGCAACCGCAATACGGGCAGATTTTCCAACGCCTGATTTGTTCAGTGTGCCGGCAACGTGGTCGATCTGTGAAACCAGCTGCGGATAAGAAAATGGATTATATTTAGAAGAGACAATAGCAAAAGAGGCTGGATCGGCAAGAGCATAGTGCTTGATGACTTCTTCGAGTCTGTGACTGGCGGGAAAATCAATTTTAAACATGATGGGATATTTCAGAAAAAGATGTACCTTTTTACGGCTCCGCCCTCTCAGTTACATGAGGGATATGCAGCTGACAGAAAAAATATAGCACGCTTCGTACAATCAATAATATTATTCATGTTGTACCGATTATCTCAGCGGTCGAAAACGGCTGCGAACTATTATGATATTCATATTATTAATTATATATTTTAGTCCAGTTTTTGTGCCATCAAGCTACGATACGCTCATTCTTGCCGCATCCAGCGTATTTTTCATCAGCATGGCGATGGTCATCGGCCCCACGCCGCCGGGTACCGGCGTGATAAAAGATGACTTGGGGGCAACTTCATCAAAAGCGACATCTCCCGCCAGTTTACCGTTATCCAGACGATTGACGCCGACATCAATCACCACCGCGCCCTCTTTCACCATATCTGCGGTAATCATCCGGGCCTTCCCAACAGCGGCAATCAACACATCGGCACGAGAGGTTACGGTGGGTAAATCTTTCGTTTTGGAATGGCACATCGTGACTGTCGCGTGCTGCGCCAGAAGTAAGAGCGCCATGGGCTTGCCGACAATGTTACTGCGTCCGACAACAACGGCGTCTTTCCCTGAAAGTGAGATGCCGGTGCGGGCAATTAATTCCATAATGCCCCGGGGCGTGCAGGGAATAAACAGTGGTGATCCGGTAACGAGGCCCCCCACATTATAAGGGTGAAAACCATCCACATCCTTGTGAGGATCGATGGCGGCAATAATTTTTTCAGTTGAAATGTGTTTGGGCACGGGAAGCTGAACTAAAATACCATGAATAGCTTGATCGTGATTCAGATCGTTGATCAAGCTTAATAGTTTATCTTCGCCGGTGGAGGCGGGTAGTTTGTATTCTCGCGAAAGAAAACCGACTTCCGCACAAGCCTTGGCTTTTCTTCCTACATAAACCTGAGAAGCCGGATCTTCGCCTACCAGCACAACAGCTAACCCGGGAAGAATACCGGTTTTCTCCGTGAACACTAAAGTCTCTTCACGAATGGCCTGACGAATATCCTGCGCGATTTTGTTACCATCAATAGTGACTGACATACCTTACCTTCCCGTACCATCCGTTATTTATGAATTTCTTGAATGAATTCAAGCATGCTTCTCCAGAGCGCGGCGGGATTATAGGGTAAAAATATAACACTGGCAAGAAAAAAGGTCCTCTTGCGGAAAAGAATTTCTCCTCCCCATAAAGTTCTGCCATTTCAACTTAGCTTCTTGAAATTATATATTTTCTTTGTTAAGTATATACATAGATTTTAGGGAGGTTATCAAGACTATTAACCTGGTACTGTTATTAGAAGAATCTGTTCAAAGCCACGCTGATCGTCCTGTTCTGATTGCGGGAAACCGCCATATTACATACAGGCAGTTGTATTCGAATATTCAAAACGTTACCGAATCCTTAAGAAACAGAGGAATAAAAAAGGACGATAAGGTAGCCCTGATGCTACCGAATATCCCGGAGTTTGTTTATTGTTACTTTGCGATTCTCGAACTGGGCGCCGTTGTTGTCCCATTGAACACCGCTTCCACCCCCTCTGAATTACTCTATCTTCTCAATGACAGTGATACGAAAATCTTAATAGCCCAGACCGCTGCGGCAAAAAGGTATCAGGAAATTAAGGATCAACTTTTAACCTGCCGCTTAATGTATGCCGTCGATTCTGAAGAGATAAGCCTGGAAATGAACAATGAGCCTGGAGCGCCTCCCTTGGGTGGTCTCTCTGCAGCCATTGATCCCGATGACCCGGCCGTTATGATTTATACGGCAGGTTTAACCGGCAGACCGCTGGGCGCCGTCCTGACCCATCGCAATCTTTGTTCGCAGCTCAACATGATTCAACCTATTTTTCGAAGAGAGCCCGATGATATCGGTCTTTGCCTGATCCCCCTTTTCCACTCTTTCGGCGGCACCGTAAATATGCTGAATGTTATTCAGGCCGGTTGTTCCACCGTCATGATGGATCGACTGACCATGGATAGTTTTTTCGCCACCATCGAAAGAGAAAAAATTACCTATATCTGCGCCGTTCCCCGTCTCTACATTGGAATGGTCTTTTATGAAAAAGCCTCGAAATATAACCTCAGCTCCCTGAAGCTTTGTGTTACCGGCGGTTCAGCCATGCCGGCTGATTTCATTCCCGTCTTTGAAAAGAAACTGGGTGTGCGTATTCTGGAAGGCTATGGGCTGACCGAAGCATCCCCCGCCTGTTCTTTCAATCGCATAGAACGCCCGGCAAAACCAGGTTCCATCGGTTCCGCTCTGACCGGAATTGATATCAAAATTGTTGACGATGACGGGCGTGAGCTTTCCCGCAATGAAACAGGAGAGTTGATCGTCCGGGGCGATAATATCATGCAAGGGTATTACAAAGACGAAGCAGCAACGGCGTCAGTCATAAAAGACGGTTGGCTCTATACCGGAGATTTAGGCAGAATGGACGAGGAAGGTTACATTTTCCTCACCGGCCGAAAAAAAAGAATGATCATCACCAGCGGCTTTAATGTCTATCCGCGAGAAGTGGAAACCGTGCTCAATCTGCACCCCGCCGTGCAGGACTCAATGGTGTCGGGAAAGGAAGACTTAATGCGAGGCGAAGTGGTGAAAGCACAGATTATTTTGCGCGACGGGCTTCGTCCGGATGATAAAGAAATCATCCGGCATTGCAAATTGCATCTTACCCCTTATAAAGTCCCGCGGGAAGTTGAATTTGTATCATCCCTGCCAGAAAATCATAATCAAGGGCTCACCTGAAGAACTCTTTTAAATCAACCATCTCGCAGCAAGCCAAGCTACGGAGAATTAACTCTCGTCCCGCAGCAGCGGGATAAAGAGGAATTTCCTTATTTAACTGTTTTCCAGTTTGACAAAAGCAATTGAGCCGCAGCTTGATGACCTGCAACAGACCAATGATCATCATAATCCAAATAGAATTTTCTACCATCGGGTGTCTTTCTGACAAAACTTTCGAAGTCAATAAAATGCATCGATGGATTTTTTACGGCAAACTCCCTGATAACCCACCGCCGGTTATCGGCTTTGTCTTTCTGATATAAAATGGATTTATCCGACGTATCGATAATATAAAATGGCGCTCGAGCTGCCCGTTCCTGAAGACGATTCAAACAGTACCTTAAATACTGTTGATGTTCCATGTCGAGAGCGGGTTGTATCGGTGGATCGATCGGTGGCGGGAAATCAAACCCCTGGGGCGCTTTATCCATACTCAGTGACAGTCGGGTTGCTTTGTCGAAAAGCGGTCGAAATATACGAGCATGGTACGCCTTTAAGTAGGTTTGACGACGAAACTTATCCAATGACCAGTAATTGTCCTGTTGACGGGCAACCATTTTCTCGATGTTTTCTTCGTCGTCGGTGCTGGCATGATAGTCCAAATCATAGCCGCCTGAGACATTTTTTTTAGCGATAGCCAGAATATCATTCGGGCAAAAAACATAAATCACTGCCACCGGTCTGATTAAATCTTGATAGAGTTCAAAACACCGAACAATGCTGTCAATGTCCCAACCGGAAACAGCCAGGTTGATCACCTGATACGCCGGATCTTGATTCTGTAAACCTTTTTCCAGAATTTGACCCATTGTTTCGTTCCATTGTACTCCCCAACCGAAAGCAAAAGAATCACCCAAAATAACAACATTTTTTCGGGTTTTGGACAAATCCCATTCCGGACCTCGAAACCCATGTGAATTCGTATCTATCGTATAATCAAGTTGTCCCGGATAATATAATCGGACATTGCGTAAATTTTTTTGCAGGGTATAAACAAGTTTGGGATGGTATTGACCGTAAATTCCTTGTACCACGGGACGTCTCGCTCCGTAAACCGATTCTTCAATGGTCCGGATTTTCAAATACGGCAGGGTGAACTCCATCAAGACCAAAACAAAAAGAACAGATAAAATTATCAGTAGAATGTTAATCGAATAATCTCGTATTTTCTGGTTAAGAGATGGCTTCATAACACCCTTTACATTTAAATCCATTACAAAATTTACGACTTCTCGACAGGCGCCATTTCGATCAGCGACGGATCATACTCCGCGGGCTTCTCATACCCCAGAAGATTCAACAGCGTTGCCGCCACATTGGACAGACCTTTTTCTTTGAGATCCGCCATCCGGTATTCACCATGGTATAAGGGATCATAGATGATAAAGGGAACCGGATTCAGGCTATGCGCGGTCTTTACGGATTTTGCGCCCTTTTTGTCGATCGTGAACATCTCATCCGCATTGCCGTGGTCCGCAGTGATAACGGCAACGCCTCCGATCTCCTTAATGACATCCAACAGCTCTCCAACGCTCTTATCTGTTGTTTCCACCGCAATGACGGCCGCATCCATCATCCCTGTATGCCCGACCATGTCACCGTTTGGGAAATTGAGCCTTCCAAATCTGTAATCGCCACTCTTGAGCAGGTCTATAACAGTATCCTGGATCTCTTTAGCCTTCATCTGAGGGGCATGGTCAAACTCAATCCTGTCGGAAGGTATCTCCACATATTTTTCAAGTGATTCATCGATATAGCCGGAACGGTTGCCGTTCCAGAAGTAAGTAACGTGGCCGAACTTCTGAGTTTCAGAGACCGCAAAGGTTTTTATTTTTTCAGCGCAAAGATACTCGCTGATCACGTGATCAATGGCCGGCGGCTGCACAAGAAAATGGGGCGGGATATGGGCATCCCCGTCATACTCCATCATTCCCGCATAAAATATATCCGGAAGAGGTCCTCTTTCGAATTCAGAAAATTCCGCCTCTGTGAATGCCCGCGATACCTCGATGGCACGGTCACCACGGAAGTTAAACAAGATCACGGCATCCCCGTTTTTGATCGTCCCGTTGGGCATCCCCGAACCATCGGCGATAACAAACGCGGGCAGGTACTGATCCGTTGCCTTCGGATCTTCCTCGTAAAAAGTCTTTACCGCATCGGAAGCGGATGAAAATTTTCTACCCTCT
Organism: uncultured Smithella sp.; assembly: GCA_964445385.1. Classification (GTDB taxonomy): domain Bacteria; phylum Desulfobacterota; class Syntrophia; order Syntrophales; family Smithellaceae; genus UBA8904. Next base: position 1,702 of record CAYULE010000081.1, on the reverse strand, counting down.
CCGAGGACATGGGCCTGCCATCCTCTCTTCACGATATTCCAGTCGGAATTATACCTGTCCATGGTAACCTTCATACGTCCACCGCCTGAGGCGATGGCGTAATCAAGACCTTTTTCCTGCGAAATCTTTTTGAGTTTCTCCTCTGTGGGAATAATATAATCAAGCGCCGTCCTCTCCCCCACATCCCTTCCGTCCAGAAGGGCATGCACCCTGACCCTGTTTAAATTCAGTTCAGCGCACTTGTCGATCATGATGAACAGTTGTTCAATATGGGAATGGACATTCCCGTCGGATAACAGGCCGATGAAATGGATTGTGCCGCCATTTTGGGAATGCTTTACGATATTGTCCCATACTCCGGATTGAAAGATCCTTCCTGTATTGAGCGCCGCATTTACAAGACGGGCACCCTGTTCAAAGACCCTGCCGGCCCCGATGGCATTGTGCCCTACTTCGCTGTTTCCCATATCGTCATCCGAAGGTAATCCGACGGCCGTGCCGTGGGCCTTCAGCTGTGTGTAAAGATCAGATTTGAACAATTGATCAAGATTGGGTGTATTGGCCTTGTATACGGCATTCGTTTCATCTGCTTTGCCGATACCGATACCGTCCATAATGATCAAGAGCAGAGGGCCTTTTCTGCCCTGGAAGGATTTTAATTTTTCAAGATGCAATGACATAGAAAATCTCCTTCAGCGCAAATGTTCTACGTTCTACGTTCTATGTTTTGATGTTATTTTAACCTTGAACATTGAACATAGAACTTTGAACGATGTTTACTTCCCTACGAAGGTTGGTTTCCTCTTTTCCAGAAACGCCTTCATGCCTTCTTTTTGATCCTGCGTGCTGAAGCATTGCGCAACGGCGCTCAATTCCAGTTTCACCGCATTATCCAGAGACATGTCAAATCCGTAATTGATGCTGTTTTTGGCCATCTTCAAGGAAAAACCCGGAAGTTTACTAAATTTACCGGCCATTTTTTCCGCCTCTTCCATCAGGTTGGCCAGAGGCACCACTTTATTAACCAGACCAATTTCATAGGCTCGCTGGGCATTGATCTGTCCGCCGGCTAAAATCAGTTCCTTGGCAATGCCCATCCCGACAAGCCTGGGCAGCCTTTGCGTGCCACCCCAGCCGGGAAGAATACCGATTAATATTTCCGGCTGACCGAACATGGCGTTCTCCGAGGCAATACGAATGTCGCAGGCCAATGCTATTTCCGTACCTCCGCCCAACGCAAAACCATTGACGGCGGCAATCGACGGTTTTCCCATCGTCTCCATAAACCTAAGTGTTTCCTGCCCCAGTTCCATGAATTTTGTGATTTCGACAGGGGTGGAATTCTGCATTTGCGAAATGTCCGCGCCCGCCACAAAAGCTTTTTCACCTGAGCCGGTTAGAATCAGCGCCTTCACTGCGTCATCCTGATCGCAGACGTGAAGCGCATGGGCAAGCTCTGTCATTACTTCAGAACTCATCGCGTTTAAAACCTTCGGACGATTGAAGGTAATTTTGGCTATACCGTTTTCGACATGATAGAGAATATTTTGATAGTTCATTGCAAAGCTCCTTTAATAGTCAAAGAGCCCTTTCTTTTCAGATCGGGCTCTTTGGAAAATCAGTTTATCATACGTGATGTGGTTGAACTATACCGCGCAAGCATCAACCGGCGGTTTAACTTCTTCCTTACCCATCGCTTTAA
>CAYULE010000080.1:0-10025 GCA_964445385.1 uncultured Smithella sp. | reverse complement strand
TCCAAACAGGAGAAATCAATAGATGAAGCACGCAACCTGGGTGGTGTTCCGGTTTTCATCCGGCCGACTTCAAAGCCCAGGTGATGGAGTTGATTGGCCAAGCCGATGGAGGCCAGTTCGCCGGCGCGACCCGATGGTGTTTGCGATGTGCCGATGTGCACCAGGCCGTTTAAAAATGTTCCGGTGGTAATAATGACTTTTTGGGCGCCATAGAAAAAACCGCTCGAATCCAACACACCCTTTATTTTGTCATTCTCGATGACCAGGCTCTCGACCATGGCCTGGCGAATGTAGAGATTTTTCTGATTTTCCACGGTGGCTTTCATGGTCAGGCGGTAGAGCTGTTTATCACACTGCATGCGTGACGACTGAACAGCCGGGCCTTTGGAGGCGTTAAGCAGGCGGAAATGGACGGCTGTTTTATCGGTGATCTTGCCCATTTCGCCGCCGAGGGCGTCGATTTCTTTGACCAACTGGCCTTTGGCCAGGCCGCCGATGGCCGGATTGCAGGACATCAGCGCGATCGAATCCAGATTGATATTGAACAGCAGCGTTTTGCAGCCCATGCGCGCCGCAGCCAGCGCCGCTTCACAGCCGGCATGCCCGCCGCCGATGACCAGAATGTCGTAGTTATCTGACAAGTATTCCTCTCCAAAACCAAATGCTTGCACTTGATCTGTTTTAATAGTATTGCGGCAAAAAAAACACAACATAAAAAAGAGGCAGCCTTGGCCAAACCGGATTTCTGGAAAAACAATAAACGATATTACGATCTCAAAAGTTACTGGCGTAACCTGTTTGGCTGCACGGTTTACAAACTTCAGATCGACGCGGGCTTTACCTGCCCCAACCGGGACGGTCACGTGGCCAGCGGAGGCTGCATCTACTGCGATGGAAGGGGATCGAAGCTTCGTCAGATGGGTGTGTTGCCCACGGTGACTGAGCAGATCATATCCGGCAAAAAATACTACAAACCTTCGGCTTCCCGATTTGTTGCCTATTTCCAGACGTTTACCAATACCTACGCGCCGGTGGAGCAACTAAAAGCCCTCTATGATGAGGCGCTGTTTCAGGAAGACATTGTCGGCCTTTCCATTGGGACACGGCCGGATTGCCTGCCGCCGGGAACAATTGAGCTACTCGCCGGTTATGCGAAAAAATATCACGTATGGGTAGAGTTGGGGTTGCAATCGATGCACGACAAAACCTTGCAATTCATTAACCGGGGCCATAATTTTCGGCAGTTTCTGGATGCGGTCAACGCACTAGCCGGAAGTGGTCTGAGTATTTGTGTGCACATGATTATCGGATTGCCGGGCGAAAGTGACAAAGATGTGCTATCCACGGCTAAAGCACTGGCGGATTTGCCGATCCACGGGATAAAAATTCATTCGTTGCTGGCACTCGAGGGTACGGTGATGGGAGAGATGTACAAAAAAGGATCGATTCCCATGATCACCAAAGATAAATACGTGGCATTGACGGCTGATGTATTGGAAGTTTTGCCGCCCGAGATGGTCGTTCAGCGTCTGACCGCTGACGGTTACCGGGACATTTTCCTTGCGCCGGCCTGGGCGGGCAATAAACTGGATGTGCTTAATTCTATTAATAAAGAGTTGGAGAGAAGAGACAGTTACCAGGGCAAGTTCTATAAAATACAGGGGAGAATTTAAAACTATTCCCTGAGTTTGTTGGTACTGGCTGAAAAAGAATGATTGGCACTTGAGCATAAAACTTGCTAAATGTCAGAGCGATTATATTGCGGGAAATGAGTCTCATGATAGCGATTATTAATTACAATGCCGGAAACATAACAAGTGTAGCGCGGGCGCTGCATAGTATCGGGCAGGATTTTGTCATCACGGATGATACAAAAGAACTCGATGCGGCGTCGCATATTATTTTTCCGGGTGTCGGTGCGGCTGGCGAAGCAATGGCTTACCTCAAAGGAAAGAAACTGGATAGCTCGCTGAGGCTGTGTTTCTCGTCCGGCAAGCCGCTCATGGGCATCTGTCTGGGTACACAGATTATTCTGGATTACTCCGAAGAAAACGCCACGGATTGCATCGGCCTGGTTGCCGGTTCGACAAAACGCTTTCCCGATCATCTGACCGATGCCGGGCAGGCATTGAAGATCCCGCATATGGGCTGGAACAGTGTATCTTTTAGACGCCAACATCCGGTCTTTGAAGGCCTTGCGCCGGAAGCGGAATTTTACTTTGTCCATTCCTATTATCCGGCTCCTTCAGATGATGCGGCGGTTTTAGGCACAACCGATTACGGTATAAGCTTTTGCTCGGTGATTTCAGTAAGAAACATGGTCGCGATGCAGTTCCATCCGGAAAAAAGCGGGAGGCCGGGGCTGCAAATTCTGCAAAATTTCTGCGCGTGGAGGGGTGATGATCTCTAAAAGAATAATTCCCTGCCTGGACGTGCGCGACGGCAAACTGACCAAAGGCATTAAATTTAAAGGTAATGTTGATATCGGCGACCCGGTGGAAGTCGCCCGAGAATACTACGAGCAGGGCGCGGATGAAATCGTCTTTTACGACATCACCGCATCATCCGATAAGCGCGATATTATGATTGATGTGGTGAGGCGCGTGGCTGAAACCATTTTTATTCCCTTTTCCGTTGGTGGTGGTATCCGCAATCTTGAAGACATGCGCAAAGTCATTGGGGCCGGCGCGGAAAAAGTCAGTGTGAACTCAGCCGCCGTTTGCGAACCGGACATCATCTCGCAAGGAGCAAAGGCGTTCGGCAGCCAGTGCGTTGTGCTGGGGATGGATGTTAAAAAAGTGGACGTCTGCACACAAACCCCTTCCGGGTATGAAATCGTTATTGAAGGCGGCAGAAAACATACCGGCATTGACGCGCTGTGGTGGGCAAAAGAAGCGGAGCGCCTGGGCGCGGGTGAAATTTGCCTGAACTCCATAGATGCCGATGGTACGCAAGACGGCTATGAAATTAATTTGACAGCGCTTATTTCAGACAACGTCCATATTCCGGTGATTGCTTCCGGTGGCGCGGGCAAGCCCGAGCATCTGGCGGATGTTCTCACGACCGGCAAGGCCGATGCGGCGCTCATTGCTTCAATGGTGCATTACCGGACCTATACCATCTCGCAGATAAAAAAATATCTTGAGCGTAAAAAAATTAAAACACGGCTTTTGTGGTAACCTCCCAATTATTATACTTGACGAAAATCCATTTGTATTCTTAGAATCAACTGGTTAAATTAGTTTAAATTACGGCGAAAAATTACAGGGATATATTTTATGAAGTCAGGAGGCGTATAAAAAGTGGATGCAAAAAGATATGAATTAAATGTTCAGCTGGCGCAGATGCTGAAAGGCGGCGTCATCATGGATGTAACCAATGTGGAACAGGCCAAAATAGCAGAAGAAGCCGGGGCTGTAGCTGTCATGGCGCTGGAGCGTGTACCTTCGGATATTCGCAAAGATGGTGGCGTGGCCAGAATGTCCGACCCGGGCATGATTGCTGAAATAAAGAAAGCGGTCTCAATTCCCGTCATGGCTAAAGCCAGAATCGGTCATTTTGTGGAAGCGCAACTGCTGGAAGCCCTGCGGATTGACTACATTGATGAAAGTGAAGTCCTGACACCCGCTGATGAAGAATGCCATATTGATAAAACAAAATTCTCGATCCCGTTTGTTTGCGGCGCGCGCAATCTGGGGGAAGCCCTGCGCAGAATCGCTGAGGGCGCGGCGATGATCCGCACCAAGGGCGAAGCGGGTACGGGTAATGTTGTGGAAGCCGTACGCCATATGAGAACGATGAACCGCGAAATCCGCCAGCTCGCGCAGATGCCGGTGGAAGAAGTAACCGGATTTGCCAAAACGAACGGACTGCCTTACGAACTGGCCCTCAAAGTTAAAGAACTGGGACGCCTGCCGGTCGTTAATTTTGCCGCGGGTGGTCTCGCGACCCCGGCCGACGCGGCATTGATGATGCAATTGGGCTGCGATGGAGTTTTTGTCGGCTCCGGCATTTTTAAATCAGCTGATCCGGCAAAACGCGCTCGCGCCATCGTCAAAGCGACCGCTTATTTTAATGATCCGCAAAAGGTTCTGGAAGCATCGATGGGTCTGGGCGAGGCCATGCGGGGTCTGGAAATCGGACAGATTCCACCGGAACAGATTCTTGCAAATCGAGGCTGGTAAGCATCTATTATGTCAGTGCATTTAGTTAAGCATCCACCGGAGGTCGTCGGTGTTCTTGATTTGCAAGGCGGCGTTCACGAACATCTGGACCATCTGGAAAGGCTGGGCGTTCCTTATCAGAAAGTCAAGCAGGCGGCAGACTTTGCGAGCCTTGCGGGACTGATCATTCCCGGCGGCGAAAGCACTTGCCTGGCCAGGCTGCTGAATATTTTTGAACTGAAAGACGTCATTCTTCAACATCATCGCCGGGGTATGAAAGTATGGGGCACCTGCGCAGGCGCAATCCTGCTGGCAAATAAAGTAATGGATGAACAACCTTGCCTCGGTCTTATCGATATTGAAATTGAACGTAATGGTTTCGGCAGTCAACTCGACAGCTTTACCAGTGAAGCATTCATTGATGCTGTGTCTGATGAACGGATCCCTTTAACATTTATCCGCGCGCCGAAAATTCTTCGTGCGGGAAAAAATGTTAATGTTCTGCTTCAAATTGACGATTATATAGCTGCGGCGGAAAATGACAGTATTTTAGTCACAGTGTTCCACCCTGAATTAACCGGTTCTCTGGCGTTTCATCGGTATTTTGCTTTAAAGTGTGGACTCGTGAATTCGGCTGCAAGAAACTCTTCAGCAATCAATCAGGATTGGAAGAACTCAAGTTGGATGAAAATGGCGCGCATTGCCTCATAACCGTTCTTAATTGATTGCGAAATTTAAGCGCCAGGAAAATGAAAATATATGGACGTTAAATTTATTAATCCTTTTATATACGGCACAATGGACGTCATGCAAAAAATGGCTTTTATCAAACCCGTTGCCGGCCGACCTTTTGCAAAAACGGATGATACAGCCTGTGGCGACATTTCCGGCATCATCGGTATGACGGGCGATGCGACCGGATCTCTGGCGATGAGCTTTAGCGAAGCCTGTATTATTGGCATTGTTGAAAAAATGCTGGGTGAAAAACACACGGAAATCGACAGGGCTGTTCTGGACGCGGTAGGAGAACTGACCAATATGATTTCCGGTTCTTCGCGCAAGCTTATGGAAAAAGATGATTTAAAAGTTTTTGCGGCTATTCCAACCATCGTTTTCGGCAGAGCGCATACGGTCCGTCATGTTATCAAAGGTCCCAGTATCGTAATCCCTTTTAAAACTGAAGTTGGTGAATTTGTTATTGATGTCTGTCTGAAATCCAATATCAGGCAGAAACAAGAAGAAGCAGATCCGTCACAGAAGGCCGCGCTTAAACCATCCATGGCCAATGTGGCATGGGCGCCTCCAGCTTCGTTTAATCCGAAAACTCATAATCCGGCCGTCTTCGGCAAACCTTCCATGCCTACAGCGGGACCGGACATATTACAGGAAAGAATTGAAAAAGATTTAGCCAGGGCTGTTCCTGTTGAACACAAGAATGCAGCGGAACGTATTGAATATTTACGAAAAAATCTGGCAGAAGCAAACAGTACGCGCGACGCAATCATGAAGCAAATGAAGGATCAACCTTTCATGGAATACACGCAGAGGCAGCGTTACAAGAAGGCTCTGCCTGCTTATGATGCGAAAATTAAAAGATTGAAACTGGATATCTCCGCGGCGGAAACTATTCTCAAGATGTCAAAGGAAGATTTGGAAAATCCAACCATTAAGCCTCATTATCAGCATTATCCCAGTACATCCGGTCAGGCAAAGCCCGATAATAAAAAATAATTTTTAATGATCTGAATACATCATGTCTTTTATTTCTATTATCGAAAACACTTTTTTTGCCAATGGCCGCTACTGGGGCGGACTCAATTTTCCGCTTTATAGAAGTGGCTCGATCTGGGCTATGCAGACGGGCATTGCATCCGCCGATCTCAATATGGTATGGAATGAAACCCCCCTGAACGCAAATGACTCAAAAGCAATTCAAGATGTAAAAAAAGATTTCCAGCAAGCCGGGTTACCTTTCTGGTGGTGGGTATTTCCGAGCGCCCGATCGCAGGCGACAATTGGCATGTTGCAGGCGGAAGGGTTTTCTCACAGGGAGAGTATTCCATCGATGCTTGCGGATTTGACTTTGCTGCCCGATCAAGAAACCGGCGATTCGCTTCTTTCCATTATCCGCGTGAGAAAGAGGGAAGAACTGAATCTCTGGGAAGAGGTTTCTTTTGCCGGATTTGATTTTCCTTATGAAACGAAAGAGCAGTATCATCGATTCGTCAGCGCATTCAGTCTAAGTGACGATTCGCCGCAGAAATTCTTTCTGGCCTGTCTCAATGGAAAACCGGTGGCCACATCTTTGTTATTTCTGAATGGTAATGCAGGAGGAATCTATTTTGTTACAACGCTTGCCGATCAGAGAAAAAAAGGGATTGGACTGGAGATGACTTGCGCAACCATGCGTTTTGCCAAAATGGCCGGCGCGCGCTTTGCCTCACTCCAATCATCGCCCGATGGTTTGCGTGTTTACCGGCAAGCCGGATTTAAAGAATACTGCCGGGTGGATGTCTATGATCTTAGCATCGTATGATTAATTAGTTAATTTGTTCAATGCTTTCATTTTTGGATTTATCCCGACATATCCGGCAAGCTTGACATCTTAAGTGGCTGTCCCTATAATCTACTTGGAAATAAGGAGAAAATGTTATGAGTCGAATGTCGCGCATTACCTGGGATCCGATCTTTAGTGTCCATGTAGATATTCTTGATGAGCAGCACAAACAACTTTTTTCTACGGTAAATCGCCTCATCGACACCTTTGAAAGCGGTTCCGATGATTTTTTACCGGTGATTAATGAACTTATCCATTACTTGTCCGTTCACTTTCATCAGGAAAATATGGTTATGATGAAGGCGAATTATCCTGGCTTTGCGGCACACAGCAAGGAACACGAAAAATTTACCGAAAAGGTTGATGGATTTTTACGGGATTACAAGGAAGGCAATCAAGATCTGGGGCTTAACATGGTCGTGTTTATGAGGAAGTGGATCCGCGAGCATACTACAAAAATGGACATACAATATGCGGAGTACCTTCTTAAGAACGCTGATAAGCTTAAACAAGCTACAAATTAGTATTAAAAGACTCCCCCTAGTTCATTTTTCATTATAATCGATGATGAATACCTGTTTTTACAGGATTATTCTTTTGATGTTGTTTTATACTCCCTGCTCAACAAAAACCGGATCACTTTTCGTAAGACCCAAAAACAAAAAAAGACGATGAGAACCAGGCAAACAACGGGGACAAAAATAGCCAGAAGCGCGGTTACAACAGCGCCGGTCAATTCCAGTGAAGAAATGATGGGATTTCCGGTTCCGGCCGTCGCGAACGAAGATTTTGCGCGTAACGCGACAGTTGATGCCTGAACTAAGCCCGCTATACCGCCGCCGGCAATCAGCGCCATAGTCCATTTCAGAAACGGGGAGATATCCGTGACAACGGCGGCGGTTGATAATGTTCCGGCGACAACCGCTGCGGGTGTAGCGATGGTGTCCAGAATATTATCAAACCAGGGGAGATAATAACCCAGGATTTCGAGAACAGTTGCCGTGGCAAAAGTTACGGTCGCATAAGGACTTCCCATCCAGGCAAATCCGGTCTGCAAGGTGAGTTGACCGGAGAGTACCGTGAGGTTCAGTATCAATAATGGGACGAAGACCCGAAAGCCGCAGGCCGCAGCCAATCCGATACCGACTGCTATGGAGAGAAGAGTTTCCACAGATTCTTGCCCTTTTAAAAATAATTATAACTCTATTTGTGTGCCAAGTTCAACAACCCGATTGGCCGGTATCCCAAAGTAGGAGGTAGGGTTTCCCGCGTTTCTGGACATAAAGGCGAAAATGGCTTTGCGCCATCGCATCATTTTCGATGATCCACCCGTCAGGAGCGTTTCTCGTCCCAAATAAAATGTCGTAGTCATCGGGTCGGTAACGAGTCCATCCTGGGCAACGATTTTCATGATCTGCGGTACGTTTGGTTTCTGCATGAAACCATAGAAGGCCTCAACACGGTAAAAGCCTTGACCCAAAGTGGTCAGTTTAATTCGTTCGTCAACAGGAACTGTCGGAGTGTCTTCGGACATAATGGAGAGGAGTACCACTTCTTCATGCAGCACGTGGTTGTGTTTGATATGATGAAGCAGTGTTGGAGGCGTTCCGACAGGAGATAACGTCATAAAGACGGCGGTTCCCGATACTCTCGGCATGCGGCTTTTCGGCAATTCAGCAAGAAACATTTCCAGTGGAAGCCTTGAGCCGATCAGCTTGCGATAGAGTTCATCCCGTCCTTTTTTCCAGGTGCTCATGGCGATGGCGATCATCGCCGCAACAAAGAGGGGAAACCATCCCCCGTCGGCAATCTTGAAGATGTTGCCGGCGAAATAGGCAAAATCGAATACCAGGAATATTCCGACAAGGGGGATGACCTTCCATAAAGGCCACTTCCTGTCATGCGTCAACACCAGAAAATACAGCAGCGAGGTGATGATCATGGTTGCGGTAACCGCAATGCCATAGGCGCCTGCCAGTCCTCCGGACTCCTTGAATCCGATAACAACAGCGAGACAAGCAATCATCAAAGCATAATTGACGAAGGGAATGTAGATCTGCCCCTGCATCTCGCTGGATGTGTGGACAATCCGAACCCGGGGACAAAAACCCAACTGTACGGCTTGTTGTGTGAGTGAAAATACGCCTGATATTAAGGCCTGAGAAGCAATCACCGTCGCGGCGGTGGAAAGAGCAATCATCGGATACAGCAGGAACTCCGGCACAAGTTTATAAAAAGGGCTGATGTTCATTTCCGGATGGGCAAGTAACAAAGCCCCCTGTCCAAAATAGTTGCACAGCAATGCTGGTAAGACAAATACAAACCAGGAAAGCCGGATGGCATCGCGTCCGAAATGCCCCAGATCGGCGTAGAGAGCTTCGCAACCCGTAATGCAGAGAACCACCGATCCGAGCACAACAATGCCATGCGTGCCGTTGTTCATAAAAAAATCCAGGGCATAGACCGGATTAATAGCGCGAAAAACAGTCGGTTCACGAATAATCTGAATGATGCCGAATGCTCCAATGGCGACAAACCAGAGCACCATAATCGGAGCGAATAACTTTCCAATGTGAGTAGTACCCTTGCGCTGCAATGAGAAAAGCAAAACAAGTACGACACAGGTTAAGGGCAATACATAAGGTGTCGCAGCCCTGGTCGCAACTTCCAATCCTTCAATGGCGGAAAGAACCGATATGGCAGGCGTGATGACACCGTCTCCATAAAGAAGACCCGCACCCAAGATACCGGCAAAAACAAGAATGGCCTGCATCGGGCGGGAAATGCTTTTGTCAGATGTGTGCAAAAGACCGAGCAGGGCAAAAATACCTCCTTCGCCTCGATTATCGGCTCGCAGGATGAAAGTGACATACTTAATACTGACGACAATGATCATTGACCAGAAGATGAGAGATAAAACACCCAGGACGTTCGCCATACTGGTGGCAATGGCGTGTTTTCCGTGGAAACACTCTTTAATGGCGTAGAGGGGGCTTGTTCCTATATCGCCAAAGACAATGCCAATCGATCCGGCTGCAAGTAAAAGAATTTTCTTATTGAACCACTCGCGGGGAGATGTTCTCTGCGACTCAACGGAATTGCCGTTCCCATCATTTGATGACGACATAAAAACCTCCAAAGATTGTTCAGGGGAGAATCATCCTCCCGGACTACTCCGGCTGGTTCTCCTCATCGAAGCCTACGAAGTTAGCTGAAGGGCTCGGGTCGAAAAGGTTACCCTACGCTGTAACGATGCGCCCCAAAAAATTGGTTCCTCCGCTCCTGAAAATCAGGATTAGGCATAT
>CAYULE010000079.1:0-10026 GCA_964445385.1 uncultured Smithella sp. | reverse complement strand
AGACTTCCCGCAAACATTTGACTTCCGTCTTGTCGCCTTTGGGCGTGGACGTGCCGTGGGCATTGACATATTGAATATCGGAGGGCTTCAAGCCTGCATCTTCAATGGTTTCCCGCAGGGCCCGGATAATCGTCACCGGGTTGGGACTCGTATAATGATGGGCATCGGATGTCCATCCCACCCCAAGCACCTCGGCACGCGGCGTCAGACCGTGCGCTTTGATGACTTCTTCCGCCGCCAGAACAACAACCCCCGCGCCCTCCGAAAGGACAAATCCTTTGCGATCGATGCTGAAAGGACGCGAAGCCTGCGCATAATTCTTTGCGGCGCGGTCATCAGGGTGCACTTTGATTGTGGCGTTCATATTGGCAAAGCCGTGGATCAACTCCGGCAGAATCGGCGCATCCGCCCCGCCCGCCAGGACAAAATCACAATCCCCGTCGCGAATCATGCGCGCTCCGATGCCGATGGCGTGATTGCCCGACGCGCAGGCGCCCTGAGGCGAGAAGATAGGACCGGTGAATTTTAAAAGCATGCCCGCTTTGCCGGACGGCAGATTGGCGCATAAATTCGGCAGCAGATAAGGACTCACGCGCAACGGACCGCGGTGTTCCAGATCATGCATGGCCACACGATAGGCATCCGATCCATTGAGCGCCGACCCGATCAGGCAGGCCATTCTCGGCGCGATACGATCATCCATCGTGATCCCCGCGTTGGCCAGCGCTTCGGAGCAGACCGCCATCGTTAAAATAACAAACGCCGCATTCCAGTTATACACTTCTTTGGCATCCGTGAAATCAAGTTCCAGTGGAAACCAGTCCGGTATCTCGCCGACAATATCACAGGCCGATTCCACTTTGCAGCGGGTGACCTTGCGAAAACCTGCTTCGCCTTTAACAGCACGCTGCCAGGTTTTGTCGAACGTGCTGCCCAGCGGGGTGGCCGCACCGTAGCCGACAACAAATACTCTTCGATTTTTCGGAGGCTTCATAATTTACCCAATATCCAATCAACCACCTCGCAGCAAGCTGCGGAGAAGTAACGCTCGTCCCGCTTAAGCGGGATTAAGTGACTCGACGCAAGATCAGGCAGGAATTACAGCCGCCAAAACCAAACGCATTTTTCAACACAAATTCCTGTTTTAACATCCTTGCGCCTTCAGAAACGCAATCAATCTGAATTGCGGGATCGTGAACATAATTGATCGTCGGGAGCACGGTGTCCCGGAGCATCCCCTCCATGGCCAGGATCGTTTCAATGGCAGAGGAGGCGCCCATCGCATGCCCCAGTTGCGACTTATTGGCCGACACCGGCGGTACCTTTTTACCGAAAACATTGGCAAGCGCGTCCGCCTCCACCTTATCTCCGATTTTGGTTGATGTCGCGTGCGCGTTGACGGCGGCAATATCCTGCGGTTGCAATCCGGCGCTCGAGATCGTCAGGTCGATACACCTTTGCACGGTCGAGAGATTTGGCGCCACAAAATGGCTGGCATCCGACGTCATGGCTGAGCCTGCCATTTCAATTTTTGCGGAAAGTCCATGCGCCCGCGCGAAGGCATCCGTTGCCAGGATGATGCAACCCGCCCCCTCGGAAACCACAAAGCCCCGGCGATTAACCGAAAAAGGCCTGCTGGTTTTTTCGGGCGCTTCTTCGGTCTGACCTTCTTTTGGACGGTACGCGCCATTCATTGAAGTAAAACCGGCCAGGATCGGTTCAACCAATGGAAAATCAACGGCGCCGCAGATCACCACATCCGCGAGATTCTGCTTGAGCATCATTTCGCCGATGATCATGGACGTGACGCCGGTGGCGCAGGCCGTGATGGTGGCGCTGATGGGACCGGTCGCTCCAGTCAGGATGGATACTTTACCGCTCACCATGTTGATACAGGAATTGGGATTGGCAAAGGGATGCGGCATTTTATGATCGGCAATCATCAGGCGGTCCGCTTTTAAAACCGCGTCCAAACCACCGACAGCCGAGCTGAACGTAATGGCCACGCGAGGCGCAATATCGGATGTAATTTCCACACCACTCCTCTTCAGCGCCCGGTGAACCACCAGAAGCGCATATTTAAATATGGGCGACGTCCAGTGAGCCATCTCGCGCGGCTGCAGAAAAGGATAAGGTTTGATATCCACATCATCCACCTGACCGGCGATACGCACTGGAAAATCGTCGGCGAGGGCAAACCGGGTCAGCGGCCCTATGCCGCATTCACCGCGAACAGCGCGCTGCCACTGGGTGTTCAAATCTGTCCCCAGAGAAGAAACGGCGTCGCAGCCTAATATGAGAGTCTTTCCCGACACGATAAATTTTATCCCTTTCGAATCAAAAGCCGATAAACAGGCGCTTTTTCATGAGCGGCCATCATGCAAGAGCTTTTTAAAAATATCAATTATAATTTTTCAGGTTCTTACAGGTGAAACAGGGTGAATCTAATCGATCCGTCATGGATGGTGATTATTTGCCTGAAAGCCTACAGGCTAATAGCCCATGGTCTATATTTTCTACCACGGCATCAGTCGATAGAGCTTGGCAAACATTTCATACACTTCAATCCAGTTCTGCAGATCCCGGGAGGTATTCATATGGGCGCGTTTGTTAACCATAACCCAACTCATGTGAGCCGCGCCGTCCTTGCAGGTGGCACAGTCCCGAGTGGCGGACGTGCAGCAGCGGTGAACCGTCTGCAGATCGGCGGCCCAGCGGTAAAAATGAATCAAACGTCGGACAGGCGGTTGCCGGTTATCTAATGATTCGGTTACCGACGGACATTCGCGCCAGCCGAATCGCCTTCCCTGCATCATCCCGGTCGTAATCACTTCATGATAATACTTGCTGGAAATGATGGTTCGCGGATAATGATCCAGCATCTCATCCATCTCAAAGCGCAAATCGTCAAGTTCGCCCTGCCGCCAGTGAAATCCATCCACACTTTCATCATTGGACAGAAGCTGCAGATGGACTTTCAGGCCAACATCGGTAATGCGTTTAATGACCGGCTCAATTCTTCCCACCTGCTTGGGCGTGACGGTGTAAAGATAGTAGGTATAGGGGTCGCCTTCATAATTTTTACTGGAGATTGCAAAAGTGTCTTTGCCTCTCAGGACTTTTTCGTCATCGCCGCCGCCCCACAGGGAAATGCCCACCATCATGTCGGGGAATCTATCACGGGATACTTTAATCAGGCCGTTGGTCGCGCAGTAGGTGGGCAACCGTTTATAGAAGGCCTCCAGCCGATCCATACATAAAGTCGGCTCACCGCCGATGAGAATCGCCAGATTCACACCGCGGGCTTTTTCCTTATCGACAAACTGTTCCCATTTGTTAATATCCATCTCTTCCGTTACCTGATGTTCGCCGGAAGAAAAAAAGAAGCACCCCTTGCAGCGCAAATTACAGCGGTTGGTCAAATCATAGATAGAACTGCGAATATTGAGACTGGCAATCCTCCGATAACGGTCATACCAGTCTTTATCCAACAGCGCACTAACGGTTTTCATGAATTATCATCCTTTACTGTACATCACCCATTATTTTGAGGCCTCCACTTACCTGGCGGCCGCTTTTGGCGGACGGATCGTATCCGCGCAGAGATTTTCCCCTTTTTCGTACCCCATCACCCAAACCGCCAGATAGGTATCGACATAATCAAGCCAGGATTGAAATGCGGCGAGGCTGTTCACATGGCGGTACAGACGCGCCGTCACCACGGCGGAACCGGCCGCATAGTGGCGGCAGTCATCACAATCCGTATCCGGCACACAACAGGCAACGGATCGATCCCAATTCAGGTCGGTACGATACTGCCGGAAAGATCTTCCCAAACCGATATCCTGCGAGGGATTGCAGCGGGGATACGAACAGCCGTAAAGGTCATGCAACCCCTGCGGCGAGGTGTGCGCCACGGCATTATAGGCGGAAAACAAAATATTTTGAGGATACTGATTTAAAAGCGCAATCATGGATGACCGGATGCGCAAAAGCGATTCGCTGTCATGACGCAAGGGCCCCGTGTAACCCACCGGTGAGGAAAATACATTAAAGGTCAGTTTGCAACCATGCGCGACGAGGTCGGCAGCCACCTCGCTTACCTCATTGATATTTTCCCTGGTATACGTATAGACAAAAACCGCCCGCGGATCATTTTGATAATTTTCAATTTGTTTTTTTAAAAGATTTTTTGCTTTTCTTGTCTTTAAACTGGTTTCATCATTTCCCCAGGCGGAAATATGAATCTTATACCCTACCGATTCCGGTATTTTCTTAAAACCGTTGGTCGCGATGCTCCCCAGCGGCATTTCGGAATAACACACTTCGAGCAATTCCGGCACCAGCGACGGCTCCGCGCCCGCCAGAACGACATAGGTAATGCCGCGCGCCTTTTCCGCCTGCATCAGCTTGCGCCAGTCTTCCGGCGAAAGATTCTCAACGGCAAACTGTTTGTCCCCCTCAAAATAATAGCAACCGTCGCAACGGATATTACAACGGTTACTCATGTCGTACGTGGACTCACGCAGGAAAAAATATTTCCGCACTTTTTCCCAGCGCGCCTTGACGTCCGGATAGGTTAACAAATCGGAAAATTTTGGTTTTTCTGATACGGCGGATGCCTTCTCGTTAATGGTCATTCAGATCCTTTTGGCCTGCGTATTAATGCTTCGCGGCAAGTTTCTCTTCAATATACTCGCAAATAAGACGCACGGTTTTTAATTTGGGATAATCATCTTCGTCAATAGTAATTTTGTATTCATCCTGTAAAACCAGCGCGATCGTTGCCAGATCCATGCTGTCGATACCCAGTTCGTCCACCAGATCCATATCCGGATTAAACGTGTCCGCAGTAATATCTTCCAGCTTGAGTTCACCAATAATAATTTCGGCCACATGCCGAATAATGCCCTGTGTTTCCTTGCTTTCAGGCATTCGCTTCCTCCTTTATCCTTTTTTCTCTTACGTTTTATTTACGGTCATTATGCCACTGCAAAAAATCTTATCTTCAACTGTCACTTTAAAATTATACAGTCTTTCCGTGCTTGCCTCTTCACGGGTCATGCTCAAAAGAAACGTTTCTCCCGGCCGGACAGGGCCCATGAATTTTATTCTTTTCAGAGAAGAGAGTTGTACAGACTCTCCTCTATCTTGAGCATCCCACGCAATGGCATCATAAACAGTATTGACTAAAGCGATTCCCGGCAAAATAGGCTCGCCCGGGAAATGTCCCTTAAACCAGATGGAGTCCTCGGGCACACATACCCGGGCCTCAAGGGCGTCAGGTGCAATCCGCTGAACATCATTGAACAATTTCCATCGATCCGCCAAAACTTCCACTCCTGTCGCTTCAGGTTACACTTGTTTTGAGTCAAGGGGTCAACTCTATATCATTGTTTGCTTTTTCAATCAAAATTTTTTTCTGCGGTCAATCATGATTAATCATTAAGGAAAACCCCTTCATTTTGGTAACCCTGAATGCATCAGTTTTTTCTCGATCAACTCGGAAAGAGGCACAATGATCAATCCTTTATGAATAATGCCTGTCAGAATTTTTTCAATTTCGTATTCCAGATCATCTTCGGCCCGGTATGGCGGTTTATCGTGCAGAAGGATGATATCATCACCTTGTACTTTTTTAAGAATCCTGTTCGCAAGATTTTTTACCCGGAAGTTCCCCGCGTCTCCCGCGCGGCAGCTGAATGTTACGCAAAACAGATCCAGGTATTTGAGAATGGGAGGAAGCTTCGGATTGATGATACCGACCGGCGGACGAAAAGCCAGTGCATCAATACCAATTTTTCGCAAAACGCTCCTGGCCTCATCAATTTCACGATAAAGGATGCGATATCCTTTCAGCATGACAAATGGATCATGACTATAGGAGTGATTGCCAATGCTGTGACCCCGCCGGACGATCTCGCGAATCAGATCCGGAAACCGCTCAGCATTAACACCGGAAACAAAGAAGGTTGCCTTCACGGAATACCGGTCAAGCAGATCGAGAATTTTCCCGGTTGTAAATTCGGAAGGCCCATCATCAAAAGTGACGGCGACATAATTTTTTTTGGAGCATCCCCGACTGATCACCGGGCCCAGAAAATTCGTTTGAGGAAAAAAACAGGCGCCCACACACAAAACGATATAAAAAAAAGCGAGGGCTACCGCCAGCAGAGGATGGATAAAAAAAGCCGCAAAGGCGGCAATCAGCAGAATGATCCCCACAATATGAGCAGGACTCCAAACGACTGTTCGATCCTTTATCTCCATATCATCCTTAAATCAGATGTTCCCACAACGGCCCGGTATGTCCCCGGTCGTAAAGCCTGGGCAAAATCCTGGTCGCCTTGCTTTCACCCGCACCGACCAGCCAGTTAAGACGTCCAGCAGCGTGGGCTTCGACTTTTTTCATGATTTCAACATCAGATATAAAAGGAGAGCGATAGAATACCGGCTCGATAAGATTCTGCGACGCGGTGATCTGGCCTTCGGAAATTGCCGTTTCATACAGAGCCGTATGCGGGTAGATGCGGATGCCGCAAAAGAAGAAAAAAACAGCTTTGTCCAGCTGATCGACGCCGTTTAACGTCTCTCGCAGGGTATCTTCATTTTCACCGGGACCGCCCAGCAGAAAATAATGGGCAATATACAAACCCGCCGCAAGGACCGTTTGATGAGCCTGAAAAACATCGGCGCTGACAAATGGTTTTCGCAAATTGTGAAGCATCGTGTCACTCATGGACTCGGTACCGAATTCCACATGCGTGAGTCCCGCGTCAGCCAGCTTTTGATAGTAGTCGGCAGGCGGGATCGTGGGCGCGAAAAACCCGCCCCACGGTATGGAGATACCGCTTTCCATCAAAGCCCTGGCCACTTGCAGGCTATGGTCGTAACTCGCGTTGAAAGCGGAATCCGTCATAAAAATGTATTTGGCGCCGGCATCCTGCAGCTGGCGGGCCTGCCTGGCAATTTCTTTCGGCTCGAAAAACCGCATTTTCCCGCCTTCGATGTGGGGATATGTGCAGTAGCTGCAATGAAACGGGCATCCTCTCTTGGTCTGTAGATTGAGCATCCCGCCGTAGGACAGATAATATTTCGTGTGTGATGCCTCCGGATCAAATGTCCGACGCATTTCGCCATCCCACGCCCGGTATGCAACCGATGCTGTCTGCCTCGTAACAATACCCGGAATGGCCGTGACATCGGCATCATGATCCAGCGCGTGAAGCAGCGCGGGGAATCTCTCCCCTTCCCCGGCAATCCCGTAATCCGCATCGAGCGCGTGGACAAACTCCACCGGGAAGATGGTGTAACCGCTCCCGCCCAGAATAAGCATCGCCTCCGAATTTTGCCGGATCATGCCGACCAGATCCTGATAATCGGATAGAAAGCCTCTGCTGTTGATCGTATCCGTATTGTCAATATTGCGTATCGAAAGACCGATATAATCCGGCGCGTACTCACGGATTTGTTCTCCCATTTTTTCAAGGGAGGCAAACTCATTCATATCCAGAATTTTTGTTTCATAGCGGGAATGGAGTGCGCCGGCCACATAATCAATTCCCAGCGGATAAACCGCATAGGGTTTTTTCATCATATTGGCGGATATCAGCAATACTTTCTTCATGAAAACATCATGCTCTTGGTCGTCTTGAAATGATAAAGATATTAAACGAAAGCGAAGATCAGGCTTTGGCCGTCTTTGCCTGCAGAATATAAGTCGCCAGAGCACGAACCGAAGCGAATACTTTGGCCCCCAGCTCCTTGCTCTCGATTTTGACGCCGTAATCCTTTTCAATCATCATGACCAGTTCCAGCACATCGATAGAATCAATACCCGTATCGCCGCCTACGAGCGGATCATCGTCCTTAATATCAGCGGGAGTTACATCAATTAATCCCAGCGTCGCTATAATTTTAACTTTAAGTTCACTGATTGTTTCTTCTACTGTACTCATAGACCACCTCAATTTTTTATTCAGCCTTCAAACACTTCAGCTTACAAACATTTATTGTCCGAACCGGATTCAGAAATCTTCCGGACATCCTCGCCGAGAATTTTTTCAAGCACAACTCGAACCAGCCACCGGGATAATACCTGGAAATATTTTTTTCCCGCCATCTTGATACCTATGATAAACATAAGAGTGGAGATGGTATAAATCAAGGGCCCGCCAATGACAGCTACCAGCGGTTTTTTCATCCAGACGGCAAGAACACCCATCGCAATAACCGCCGGCAAACCAATCACATAGCTGAACGCGATCAGGCCAAGACCGACTTTCATCGAAAGCGTCGGCTTTTCCCGAATCGCCGACAGATCGGCGCGTTCTTCGATCGCGGATTTGCAATATTTCTTGCGAGCAAAATAAAGCGCCGTTTTTTTAATAATATTCAAAAGCTGTCCCAGCCAAACACGTTATTTTAAAAAATTTGGCAATCATAGCTTCAATCGGGAGAGATTTTCAATATCTTTTTGTTTGCTTATGATTCACAAACAAATGGTCTTACCGAATCCCTATCTTTGCATAATCCCGCCCACGGAATTTTTCGACCGCTTGGGATAATCGGGATAGACAATATTTTTAAAAACACCGGTCCGTGCCTGTCCGATCGTGGCAATGAGTTCATCATCCACGTAAATCCGTCCGTCGCCGATGACCACGGACGCGCCGGATTCTTTCAAACGTGAATAACGCCGCACATCGACTTCGAACCGGACCAATTTATTGTAAGGGCGGATTTGACCGTTAAAGGAAACATCGGTACACCCCAGCGCCCGTCCCGTGCCCAGCGCTCCCCGCCAGATGCAGAAAAAGCCCAACAGCTGCCAGATCGCGTCCACACCCAGGCATCCCGGCTGAACAGGGTCTCCCGGCATATGGCATTGAAAATACCAGGCATCCAGACGGATATCCTGTTCAGCAATAATTCTCCCGCCATTTCCTTTGCTTTCAATCAATGTAATGCGGTCCATCATGAGAAAAGGCGGCGCGGGCAGCCGCGCGTCAAAATCAGGAGGAGGATCGGAAACCAGTGTACCGTAACAAAAAGCCAGAATCTCTTCAATATTGAAGGAGCTTTTCTGCATAAATTCTTGATAAGTCATCATGGTTTATTCTCTTTCTTTCTGATCAATGATGTTTATTCTACTGGAAATTTTTTGGATTTAATCCAGTGTTTTACGTATCTGATCAAATCTGATAAAAGGTCAAAATCTATAGTGTTTGAAGTCCCTATAAGATAAAGTGAATTTTGTCAAAAGAAAAATCCCCAAAGAAATATTATGGCATGAAAAATGAAATTCAGTTATAAGACCGGCCTATAAAATATCTGAAAAGAGGAATGAAAAATGAACCGAGCAGCCCTGCACAAAATCAGTTACGGCGTTTATATTGTCACATCCGGCCAGAACGGCAAATTCAACGGCCAGATAGCCAATTCCATCATTCAAGCCACCGCAAGCCCAGCCACGCTGGCTATTTGCATTAATAAAGAAAATTATACCCATGAATTAATCAAAAGCAGCCGAAAGTTCATTGTGAATATTTTATCGGAAACCGCGCCAATGACTTTCATCGGCCTGTTTGGTTTTAAAAGCGGCCGCGACATCGACAAGCTTAAAGATGCAAAAACAAAATCTGGTATCACCGGCATTCCCATTGTTCAGGACTACTCCCTGGGCTTTATCGAAGCGGAAGTAGAGGGCGAGCTCGATTGTGGAACACACACCATCTTTCTGGGCAAAATTGTTGAGGCGGATCTGACAGGCGAGGGCGTTCCGATGACGTATGCTTATTATCAAAATGTCAAAGGCGGCAAATCTCCTAAAACCGCTCCGACTTTTGACCAGGACGCTGTAGCCGCCAAACCGAAAGCGCAAGCCGCCGCACGTTACGTATGCAGCGTTTGCGGTTATGTCTATGATCCCGAAAAGGGCGACCCGGACAGCGGCATCGCCCCCGGCACCCGGTTTGAGGACATCCCGGATTCCTGGACCTGCCCGGTCTGCGGCGCGGAAAAATC
>CAYULE010000078.1:0-10090 GCA_964445385.1 uncultured Smithella sp. | reverse complement strand
GATGAAGTGCTGGCCAGCGTCCTGCATTCCGTGTGCGAAAATTATCTGGCCAAAGTGGCCATCGAAGGCAGCATCGGACAGAGTGTCTGCTTCCAGGGCGCGACCGCCCGCAACCAGGCGCTGGTAGCGGCTTTTGAGCACCGCCTGAATAAACCCGTCTTTGTGTCCAAATTCTGCCACCTGACCGGCGCGCTCGGCAGCGCGCTGATTCTGGCGGAAAACGCCGTCCGGAATTCCGCATTTCGCGGACTCGCGCTCTGTTCAGAAAATATTCCCGTGGAAAATGAAGTCTGCGAGCTTTGTCATAACAATTGCAAGATCAACAAAGTCACGGTCCAGGGAGATACGGTGGCTTTCGGATTTCTCTGCGGCCGCGATTACGACACCAAGCATTACGTCGGTACAACCAGGAAGCAATACGACCTGATCAAGGAACGAAGCCTTGTTTTTCCTTTGGCCCGAAAACCCGCCAGATTCAAGAAGTCCGTCCGGATCGGCATACCCAATGCCCTTTATCTGGCCGAAGAGATGCCGCTCTGGAAGCATTTTTTCGCCACCCTCGGTGTGGAAACCGTCACCTCGGAAAATTTGAAAAATGCCATCAAAACCGGTAAGAAGCTGGCAGGCGCGGAATTCTGCGCGCCGATGAACGCCTTCTTCGGTCATGTCCAGTATCTGGCCGATAAGTGCGATTACATTTTTCTACCTGTTTATCTGGAAGCCGCCAAACAGAAAGATGAGGATTACCGTTACTACTGCTACTACACACAATTTGCCGCCACACTTTCGTCAGGCACGAAAAGCCTGCGCCTGAAACATAAAGCCCTGATGCCCGTCATCGACCATCACTCGTTCCAATCGCGCATTGAACTTTTTTCCATCCTGAAATCGATCTTGAACACCGGCTACTGGGAAATATATAACGCCTACGAAGCGGCTCTTTCCTTTTACTCCGAAGGCTGCAGCAACCTGCTCAATGTCTATCAGCGGGAAAAGCCCGCCAAAGAGGATATCAGCGTGGCGCTTTTAGGCAGGCCTTACGCCATTATGCAAAACTCGATGAACAAAGGCATTCCGGACATCTTCAGCACGCTGAACATTAAAACTTTCTATCAGGATATGCTGCCTGTGGAGCGCGCCGACCTGACGGAAATCGAGCCCCTGCTCAAGCGAATGCACTGGAATTATGCCGCGCGGATTCTGAAGGCCGCTCTTTATATCGCCGGCACACCCGGTCTTTATCCGGTTTACGTGACCTCGTTTAAATGCAGTCCCGATTCCTTCACGCTGGAATATTTCAAACGCATCATGGACAAATACAGTAAACCTTATCTGATCCTCGAACTGGACGAACACGATTCCAATGTCGGCTATGAAACGCGCATCGAGGCCGCCGTGCGTTCCTTTACCAATCACCATCAGAACAAGAAACTTCGCCTGGTTTCTTCACGCCTGCTGCCGCTCAATTCCGAACATATTACCAAAGTAAAAGACAAGACCCTGCTCCTTCCCTGTTTTGATCCCATTAATTCCAAACTGCTGGAGGCCGTGTATATTAAAGAGGGCATTGATGCCCGCGTCGTGCCCCTCACCGACAAAATTATTCAGCGGGGCCTGCGCACCAATACCGGCCAGTGTCTGCCGGTGAACCTGATGGCGCAAAGCTATATGGACTATATTGATGAAAACCTTCTGGACCCGGCGCAAACCGCCGGCTGGTGCTTTGACAGCCATGTGGCCTGTAATATCCGTTTGTATCCGCAATTGATCAAAGGCATTATGGAATCCGTAGGCCGCGGCATGGAAAAAGTGGATGTGTATGTCGGCAACTTATCGCTTTCCGATATTTCCATACAGGCCTCCATCGACGCCTACTTCGCCCACATGTTCGGCGGCATGCTGCGTAAAATCGGCTGCAAGTTTCGTCCCTACGAAAAAGAAAAAGGCCTGACGGATAAAGTCATCGCCCAGTCTGTCGCCATCCTCTACAACACCCTCCTGGGCGGCAGAAGCAAGGATGACGACCTTGCTAAAGTCATCAGTCTTTTTAAGAAAATCGAAACGATTCCGGGTCACCGCCCGAAAGTCGCCATTTTCGGGGATATGTATGCACGGGACAACGATGTCTTCAATCAGGATTTGATTCACTGCATCGAAGAATACGGCGGTGAAGTCATTACCACGCCGTTTAATGAATTTGCCAAACTCATTGCCAGCCCTTACATGCGGCGCTGGTTTCTGGAAGGTGAATTCATGGACGTCCTTGTCACCAAAACACTGATTACCCTCGTTAACCAGCTGGAAAAAAGCTACTATAAGATATGCAATGAATTGCTGAATGAACCGCCTTTCACGACAGACATTGATTACAAAAAAATCTACGATCGTTTTGATATGACGGTTCAGCACTTTGGTGAGTCCGCCGATAACCTGTTAAAGATTACCGCTCTGATGCAGCACTATCCCGACATATCGCTTTTTGTGCAGACCAATCCCGCGTTCTGCTGCGCGGGACTGGTCACCGAAGCCATGGCCACACGCATTGAGGAATCTACCGGCGTTCCGATCGTGACACTCAACTATGACGGCACGGGGAAAAATATTAATTCCAAAATCAGCCCGTATATCAAATTTCCGCGCCGGAGGCCGACAGTTAAGGCTGTCCGGTAGGTGAAAGCTGCGTATTTTTTTATTCCATGGTCAAAATATTCTTGACACACAAGACCGCGTTTCTTATACTGCCGTACAAAGCAAGCAAGTTCTTATCGGCTTAATATATTTAAAGATTTTCAACTGGAATCAGGAGGGATTTTTGATGTCGCCAGTCAAAAGGATGAAAATCCAGGCTATCCTTTTTGTACTCCTTTTTTTCATGAGTTGTTCCGTTATCCCTGCTCAACCCAAACCCGCCATCGTCTCACAAGCCAATCTGGGCAAGAAAATAACGGTCGAAGGCCGGGCGGTGGATCGCAAGATGGGCGCTCAACTGATCGGCGAGGATTTCGATCTGTGGATCGACGGTCTCAGCGGCTGGCCTTCAGGATATTACACGGGTGGAGAGAAAGGCAGGAAAGTCCGGGTGTCCGGTATTCTTGCAGAGGACCATGGCCTGCCCGTTTTCATCCCCCGTAAAAACGAACCCGTCATGCAGGGAATCCCCGTACCGGAAGGCACGGATTTGAAGAAAGCCGCCCACCGATATATTCTCAGGGAAGCCACCTGGGAACTGTTGGAAAAATGAATGCGGCAGGACATGCCACGGGAATGCCGGTATCCGGAGAAAGGAGATGAACACATGAAGTTCAGCATCATGGTGATCATGGCGATCGTGTTTACGCTCTGCCTGCCCGCGTGGCCGGCAGCAAACCGTGGTGATCAGGTGATTTTACTGGATGTCCAGGGACTCTGGGGCGGTACGAATTTGTGGATTTCCGGAGACAAAGCGGCGATCAGTTGTTTTGTCGAGCGGCCGCAGAAGGGTGAATCGGGGCTTCGGGAAATCTGTTACTCGTTCAAACTCTCCGATGAACAGAATGCAACTCTTGCCGGCCTCGTGAGCAGATATGATTTCTTTTCCATCCATACGGCGGACCGGTACGGGGCCCCCGATGAAGCTCGTCCCGTCCTGTGGATGAAGTCGGGAGGGATAATCCATGCCGTTGCCAAATGGATTCACGACAAACACCCGCGCTTTGACCCGCTGTATGAAGATCTCTTGAAAATCGCCCAATCAGGAAAGACAGGAACGGTCGTCAGGAAAGGCGCGTATGACCCGAACTGGAAACCGGAAGAATTCCCGGAAAATAAAGACCTTCGGGAAATGACCCGTCCGAAACCGGATGGCAAGTAATACCGAAACGTTCCGGAGACGATCCGAAAACCCGGACAAAAAATGAGCAGATTAACCATTCAGATAGAAAACGAAAAGACAGCTGATCTGGAAGTAAAAGAATCGCCGGATCGGTTCGGTGTCTTCCCCAGAACTGCAACGGATTATATTGTCGGTTTCCGGGACAATCCCCTGTTTGAAATCAGCCATTCGCTGGCGGAGGAGAGATGGTTCATTGAAACCCTGCCCGGAGGAAGCCCGATTCCCATGCAGGAGCCGCTGTTTGATGATGTTGCCGACCGGTGGCTGAGAGATTCCTGCTGCACGGATTTTTCCCTGTTTTCTTTTCTGCCCGACGGTAAATACCGGCTTGTCAAGACCGGGCGAAAAGCCCGGCGGACGGCTGAAATCCTGCTGGGGAACGAATGGATGGCTTCGCCTGAAAATATTCTGACCTTCAATGGATTGAAAGAAAATGAACCAGTGCTGACAGGTAGCGTCGACAGCCTGAGCGGGAAGCGAAAAAAATACTATCCCCTGATGGTCGGCGCCGACGCGAATCGTGCGCCGGTTATCCACCAGCCTCTGCTTTGCGTGATTCTCACCGATTACGGCATCGTCTGGGACGGAGCGGTCGGTTTTGTCTTTTTTTGTTTTGAAAATGAAAAAGCGGCCCCGCGGGAAGAAAAAAAGATGATCCTGGTAATGCCGCAGAGCGATGCGTTTATCATCGATTGCCTGAATTCCGGCAAGTCCTCCAGCAGAAAAATTATCGACGATTTGATTAAAATCATCTGAGTGGCTTATTCCAGCAGATCGTTCAGCTGATCGGCTGAGACGTCATAGACGACATTGCGCCGGGAAGAGGCTTTGAAAAAGGAGTAGCTTTTGTTTTCTCCGTTTTCCGCGTAACGGACAACAAACATCGAATGAAAGCCGCCCCGCGAAATCGTTTCTTCCTCGGTAATCGACCGGATGGCGTTTCGATCAATGATCCTGATGAAATCTCCATTGGAGTGAATGAAATTTTCATCGTTGATCTCAATAAAAAATTTTTCGGGGTGTCTGTATCTCCGGGACAATTCCCTGATATTGAGAAAAGCGACATTGATCAACAATAAGACCAGGGCAAAGACACCGGCAGCAGCAGCCTGTGTCGTCTTTTGCTGAGCCAACAGATGGAACACACCCGCCACGCAGAATAAAAACAGAACATTCGCCAGAATCATCAGCAATCCGGCGGCCAGAACTTTTTTCCGGTAATCTGTTTTGCTGAGCCGGACGGCAAGGACTTTCAGTGTTTCTCCCCGACGGCTGAAACGCTCCCAGAAGGATTCTTCCTCGTTTTTCAGGCAGGCTGCGTAATGATCATCGGAAATTTTCCGAAGGGCATCCGGGCCGGCTTTTTGCTTCAACCGGCCCAATCGTTCAATATGCCTGTGAACATCGATAAAGACGCCTTGTGTTTTTTCGCCGGACAACTCGACCAGCAGGGAAAAACCGGCAAATCCCGCAGCCGGTTTCCCTCCGGACATAACGACGGATTCCGCAAGGACGTTTGTCCATAACTGAAAAAAACCGTCCTCGATTCGTGTTCCGGTTTCCTGAACGACCGGAGGATCACGGTCTTCACCGAATCCAAATGTGTCTTGATAAATCAGTTTCCACATTGTACGCGTTTCCGGTTATCTTTTTTATTTGACTCCGGCGCCTCCCGGCGATATAAAATAATAAATAAATTAAAATTTTCTGAAAGGGGAACATACAATGAAAAGAATTATTTTGGCAATCATAATATTTTCATTCACATTACTGTTTTCCGGTTTGGCAATGGCGGACTCCGGGAAAGTGGTATTTTTTGACCAGAGCGGGGTCCGGACATCGTTTGATTCCGCGGGTGTGCAGACGCTGGGCTTGAAGGTCAATTTAAACAAACCGCTCAAGAGCCTGAAATTTGATCACGTGCGGGTAATCGTCTCACCGTCTTATAATCCCAAAATGGAATGGAGAAGAGGCTGGATGGCAGGCGAAACGGACAACGGCACGCTGTCGGACGTTGTTCTGGTTCCCAAAAGCAAGCTGGTCAATGGTTACGGCACCCCTTTCATGGTGGAAGACATCAGGGATTATCCCAGCGCCAAGGGATTTGATACCGTCACGTTGAACGCAAAAGTCATGATTTATAAGAAAACCGGCGAAAGCAAGGAAACCCGGTGGGATAAAGACAAGCAGAAATATATCACGGAAACCATCTATCAGTGGGATGAAGGCATACAAATCGCTTCCGGCAGCGCGACTTTTAACGTGCCGAAACTTTCAGCCGAAGGGAAAGAAGCCATCGATAAAGACCAGGCGGAAAAATTAAGAAAGCTCAACGAGATCAGGAAAAAAATGGGCAGACCGCCGCTGTCCAAAATGCCCTGATCAGGAGGGACCGGAAGACGAATTTTAACTGCAAGATTTTATCATTCCATTCCTGGAAGAGAGAAAATACAAAGCGGTCATGTGATTTTTTCATGGCCGCTTTTCTTTTGTACAGATGTTGAAGGTGGAACTCAGGTACATGCATTTAAAAAAAACTGTTGCTTGTGTCCTGTGCTTGCAGTGCATTCGGGATATTCATATTTTTTATTCCGTTGACAGAGAAAAGTGTTTTTCCTATACTCCATGCGAACACGTTATGTCATGTCGAACCTATGGGAAGAGAACGCAACGAACGCCACTATGACCACACGGACAAAACCGGCAAACCTGATCTATGACGTTGACGAGAGCCCCGGGATCGGCGCTCTTATGATGTTGGGTCTTCAGCACATTTTTTTGCTCGCTATTGCGTTCGTTTTTCCCGTATTGATCATCGGCACCATCGGCGGCGCCGACAATGACGCCCGGCATCTCATTTCCATGGCCATGCTCGTGACGGGCATTGCTACCATCATCCAGGGGCTGAATAAGGGACCCATCGGCTCCGGATACCTGTGCCCGCTTCTGAACGGGCCCGCCTTTCTCTCCGCCTCCATCATGGCCGGTAAGGTCGGGGGGCTTCCCCTGATCTTCGGTATGACTTTTGTCGCAGGTATTTTTGAAGGATTCTTCTCCCGTGTGATCACCAGAATGCGCGCTTTCTTTCCGGCGGAAGTTACCGGCACCATCGTCACTATGGTCGGCATCGAGGTCATCCCTTTTTCCATGAAAAAATTTGTTGGCATGGATGCAATTCATGCGTCGCCTGACCCGACGGAAACGATTATTGCCTTAATAACACTTGCCGCCATGATGGGTCTTACCGTCTGGGGAAAAGGTAAAATCCGCCTCTTTTCCGTACTGATCGGGATGTTGATCGGTTACACGCTGTCCTTTCTTCTGGGTGTACTCGGCCCGGAACAGTTCAGCCACTTCGGCGACTCCCCGTGGTTTTCATGGCCCGCGATCGGTTCCTACGGCATGTCCTTCAGTACGGCCCTGATTGTTCCCTTCGTGGTGGCAGCCCTCTCTTCCGCTCTGAAAACAATGGGTGACCTCACCACCTGTCAAAAAATAAATGACGCCGGTTGGAAACGACCGGATATGAAATCGATCAGCAAGGGTATTCTGGCATGCGCATCCGGCAACCTGATGTCCGGATTTGCGGGCGCGCTCGGTCAGTCGCCATCTTCGAGCAATATCGGTTTGTCCATCGCTACGGGCGCGACAAGCCGGACCATCGCCTATGCAACCGGAGGTATCCTGATCACGCTGGCCTTCATGCCGAAAATCGCGGCAATCTTCGTCATTATGCCGACGCCCGTCATGGGCGCAAGTCTCGTCTTCGCCGTCAGCTTCATGGTGCTTGCCGGCATCCAGATCATGCTCTCCCGTATGATCGATTCCAGAAAAACATTTGTTATCGGCATGTCGATCATCTTTGGTCTAAGCGTGGATTTAATCCCGGGCATTTATGACAGTCTTCCCGGCATGATCAAACCGTTCTTTCAGTCGTCCCTCTCGGTAGCCACCCTGTGCGCCATCATCCTGAACCTGTTTATGAGAATAGGCATTGCCAAAACCGCGCGTCTCGAACTTGTTCCGGGCGTGGATTCTTCCGACAAAGTCTTTATGTTCATGCATAAGCAGGGTGGCCTGTGGGGCGCCATGCCGGACGTGATTGATCGCGCCGCCGCCGCCATTAATGAAACCTTTGAGGCGGCCGAAACCAGGAAGGCTGCCGAAGGTCCGCTGCTGGTTGCCGTCTCGTTTGATGAATTCAACCTGGATGTTGAAATAACCTATACCGGAACACGGATGGTCATTCCGGCGGTCAAACCCTCGGAAGAAGAAATATTGATATCTCCCGAGGGCATTGCCAAACTTTCCTTATTTCTTATTCATGAAAATGCCGATAAGGTGGAATCGCATGTTAAAAATGGCCTTTGCCACATCAGACTGCATTATAATCACTAATGTTTTTTCATACCCTAACCCGAATACGATAAAAGGATACTCATGCTGCTATTTAAAGAAAATAAAATGCCAATAAAATCGATCATGATATGGACCATCTTTTTCCTGTTTGCCGCAGCGATTCCTGATCATGCCATGGCGGGCGGCTGGTATCTGCGTGGAATGGTTGGTTATGAAAAGTCTCTGGCGTCGAACTTTTCCGATACGGATTGCGCCTCGACCCATCCACCGGCACTATTCGGTTGCGTAAGCGGCAACAACGGAAAACCGATCGGCGCCTACGGCGATTTCGGCTATTTCCCACTGGTGGAAGCCGCCGTGGGAAATCAGTTCCTGCCCTGGCTGCGAGCCGATCTGTCGCTGGCGTACCGCTTTAATATGAACTTTGACGGCAATGCCAATTTTCTTTCCGCAGGCCTGCGTCAGCCCGTTTCGGCAAAGGCGGATTCTGTGAGCGGCATGGTTAATGTGTTTCTTGATGTCAATGGATTACTCGGCGGTAAAAAAATATGGCGTTTCCAGCCTTATGTGGGCGGCGGCGCCGGCCTGTCCTATAACCGGATCGGCCAGATGACCTTTTTGTTCCCCGATAATCCGGGCAGACACAAAGTGAGCATTACACCGTCCGGAGACCGGATAGATATTGCCATCATGCTGGCCATCGGCACGGGCATCATTCTAACTGAACACCTCAGTCTGGATATTGCCTACCGCTACTTTGATCTGGGTCGGGTTAATACTTCCCCGGGCAATATGTTTATGGATGTCAGACCGGCGGGAATCGCCATCAACGATATCGAGTCCCGCCTGCAAACGCACGGCTTGTCGGTTGGTCTACGCTATCATTTCTAAATGCCAGGAGATCCGTTAACGACGGTTAAACATTCTGCCTTGAAGCGATGAAGTTTTTTATTATTCTCCAGATAATCTATTGGGTGTTGAAGCAAATAAAATAATCGCTGAACTCCGGTTTAACTTATGATATGTATATCAACGTTATCTGAAATGTCGATTGATTATCTGGAGGTGCAATGACATGAAATATTTTACTACCCTGATTTTGAGTATCAGCCTGATCGTATTTATGATTGGGTGTGATAACAGCAAGGAAAAATCATCTTCAATGCAGCAACCGGCACAATTGTTGTCAAACAATGCTGTTGAAGGTGGTACTGAAGGTAATCTTTCGCAACCAGCAAATAATGATCAAGCAGCAGTACAACCAAGCATGCCTCAACCCCCACCGGTTGCTCCGTCGACTCCGCCGGTTACTTATTCGACACCGCCGGAAGTGGTAGTCATACCGGACTCGGATGTCTACATTATACCTGATGCAAATGAGGAAATATACTTCACCGGAGGATGGTGGTGGCTTCTCAGGGATCGCCTCTGGTACCGATCCCGATACCATGACAGAGATTGGAGTCGTTACAGGGGATCTCCAAGATTTTACAGACAATTCTATCATGGATGGAGAGATGATTTCAGGGAACATCGGTGGAGAGGAGAACCGTGGGAATATCGGCGGATCCCTCACCGCGATTTTCATGATAATTGGCGTGATTGGGAAAGGAAAAGATATTGGCACCGTGGAGGAGCTGGCTGGCAGAGCGGTAGATCTGGTCCTGGTCCTGGATTCGGTCTACACGGTGGTGGCCCCGGACCCGGTTTGCATGGTGGTGGGCCCGGAGGACCTGGTGGACCTGGACCCGGCCTGCATGGTGGTGGACCTGGTGGACCTGGTGGACCCGGTGGACCTGGAGGACCGGGAGGACGTAAACCCGGCTTGCATGGCGGCGGACCCGGAGGGCCTGGTGGACC
>CAYULE010000077.1:3417-10147 GCA_964445385.1 uncultured Smithella sp. | reverse complement strand
CTCAAGATGCTCATCACGGGTAAATATCGCCACAGTTTTCTGCAAAAGCTTGGCGCCCGGCAGAAACATCTTTTGAGTGATATTCCGGCAGGCAAGAGGATCTGGATTCACGCGGTATCCGTCGGCGAAGTAACTGCCGCCGCGCCCATTGTGGCTGCTTTAAAACAACACAGACCGAACGTGCGGATCATCCTTTCAACATCCACGGAAACAGGTCAGGGAATGGCGCAAAGGCTGATTACCGGAGTGGATGCCTTTATTTATTTTCCGCTGGATATATCTTTTGCTGTTAATAAAATGCTGAATCTCGTTCGTCCGGATGTTTTTGTTCTGGTCGAGACGGAACTCTGGCCTAATTTTCTGGCTGCTTGTCATAAACAGAGCATTCAAGTGGTCATGGTCAACGGCCGGATTTCCCCCCGCTCTTATATGAAATACTGCCGTACCCGTTTTTTCTGGAAACCCATCCTCGGTAATTTAGACGAGGCAGGGATGATTACGGAAGTTGATGCAGACAGGATCAGGCAGATCGGTTTGAACCAGGCCAGGATTCAGGTGCTGGGAAATGCCAAGTATGACGCTTTGGCGGCAATGGTCTCACCCATCCTGCAGGAAGACATTATCCGCCGCTTCAATGTGCGGCCAGATGAGAAATTTCTTGTTGCCGGCAGCACGCATCCGGGCGAAGAAGATGTTGTCATTCAAGTATATCAGAAATTGTTGAAGCGCTATCCCGAATTCAAATTAATCCTTGTGCCGCGTCATATTGAACGGACCAAAGACGTTATGGTTCTGCTTCAGCAAGCCGACTTCAACGATATCATTACCGTATCGCAGATGCAATCCGGTCAGGTGCGCGAGCAGGAAAGGGTGATTGTCGTCGATGTGATTGGCGAGCTCTTTAAAGTATATTCTCTGGCAACGGTTGTCTATTGCGGCGGTTCGCTGGTACCGAGAGGCGGACAGAATATTCTGGAGGCTGCAGCCTGGGGAAAAGTAATTTTTTACGGTCCATCGATGGAAGATTTCAGTGAGGAAGCGGCACTTTTGGAAGATGCGGGTGCCGGGATTCGCATCGCCAACCCGCAGGAATTATTAAAGAGCATTCTGCAATTGCTGGCCGATCCAGAGGACTTGCGAAGACGCGGCGAGAGCGGCCGCCTCGTCGTGCAAGCCAATATGGGCGCGGCGGAAAGATATGCCCGGATGGTCATCAGTCGGCTGGGCTGACCCCTTTACTAACCTGAAGGTCACGCGATGGGGCTCACAACTGAAGTTGTCTTGACAGCCGACGAAAAGATGGTAAAAAAGACTAAGGCTGTAACGCATCGGGAGGAATTTTATGTTAAAAAAATATGACGCGCTGAGCGAGCAGGTCAATCTGGCTAAAACGTTCATGGCCAGATCGGTGATTAACAAGTACTTAAACAGGACGAACCTGATCTGCTACTCTGAACTCTCCAGGCTCATCGGCTGTGAGGCTTTTGTCAAGCATGAAAACCATAATCCGACAGGATCATTCAAGATTCGCGGGGCGCTTAATTTTTTTCATCACATGTCCCAGGAAGAGTTGGAGGCGGGCATCCTCGTCGCCACCCGGGGCAACCACGGCCTGGCGATGGCCTGGGCGGGACAATGGTTTCACGTACCCTGCACGGTCGTCGTCCCGGAAAACAACAATCCTGAAATCAACAGAATCATTGAAAGCTACGGCGCGGAAGTTATTGTCCACGGAGAAGATTTCTATGATGCTCAGTCATACTGCGATGAACTGGTGGACAGCGCGGGTTATTACTACGTTCAGCAGGGAAACGAGCCGGAAATATTAAACGGTCTCGCTACCATGGGGATTGAGATCCTGGAAGATCTGCCGGACGTCGATACGATTATCTGTCCGATCGGCGGCGGAGCGGGTTGCGCGTCGATTTTGAAAACGGCGCGCGCCATCAAGCCGGCTATCGAGATTATCGGTGTGGAGCCCGTAAACGCTCCATCCTTCTATAATTCATGGAAAAAGGGAGAGATCGTCACGCTTGATGATGCGCATACGGTTGCGGACGGCCTTGCGGCAAGAAGTGTATTTCATCTGCCTTACGTCATTCTCAAAGACACCATTAATGATGTTGTGCTCTTGACCGAAGACGAGATCCTGGAAGGGATTAAAATGGCGTTGACCGCCACACATAACCTGGCCGAAGGGGCGGGAGCGGTATCTCTGATGGCAGCCCACAAAATAAAGGACCGCCTCGCGGGCAAAAAAGTTGTGATGATTATGTCCGGCGGCAACCTGAATATGGCTCATCTGAAAAAAGCTATTGGATGTTAAAGAATCAAAGAAGCCTCATCAGTCGATCCAACCCTGCGATGGCCGGAAAGATAGTTAAAATATAGAGGGCCTCCATTTGGAGACTGACGCCTTCCTTAGAATAAGAAGTATAAGGAGTTTTTTAGTTATGACGGAATCAACGACCCCCAACCCGACCGATTTTATCCGGGACATTATTGATGAAGATTTGCGGACGAACAAACACGCAGGCCGCGTGGCAACCCGCTTTCCGCCGGAGCCGAACGGCTATATCCACATTGGACATGCCAAGTCGGTTTGCCTGAACTTCGGTCTGGCGAAGCAGTATCAGGGGACCTGCAATCTTCGACTGGATGATACGGACCCGGCAGGCGAGTCCATGGAATTCGTGGAATCGATTATCCGCGATGTTCACTGGTTGGGATTTGACTGGGGGGAGGGCCGCCTGTTTTATGCCTCCGACTATTTCGAACGTATTTATTCATTCGCCATTGAGCTTATCAAATCCGGCAACGCCTATGTTTGCAGCTTAAGCCCCGATGAAATCCGCGAGCACCGCGGATCGTTTACCGAGCCGGGTAAGGAAAGCCCCTATCGCAACCGCTCCGTGGAGGAAAACCTCGACCTGTTTGGGCGGATGCGGTCAGGCGAATTCGAGGATGGCGCCCATGTACTGCGCGCTAAAATTGACATGGCCGCTCCGAACATTGTCATGCGGGATCCCATCCTTTATCGCATCAAGCGGGAACCTCACTATCGGACGGAAACAAAATGGGTTATTTATCCCATGTACGATTTTGCCCACTGTCTTTCCGATGCCATGGAAGGAATCACGCATTCTATTTGTACTCTGGAGTTCGAAAACAACCGTCCTCTCTATGACTGGATTGTCGAGCGGCTGATTCCTGCCAATCGCCCGAAGCAGATTGAATTTGCCCGTCTCAGTGTAAGCTACACCGTCCTCAGTAAACGGCGGCTGATTGAACTTGTGCAAAATAATTATGTCAAAGGCTGGGATGATCCGCGTATGCCCACCGTAACGGGAATGCGGCGCCGGGGCTATACGCCGGAGGCCATCCGGAAATTCTGCGCCGAAATCGGCGTGGCTAAAAACGACAACCTCATAGACGTGGCACTGTTGGAGCATTGCGTCCGCGATGATCTCAATGAACGGGCGCCCAGGGTGATGGGCATCCTGCGGCCGCTCAGGGTTGTAATCGACAATTATCCGGAAAATCAGGTGGAAGAGTTCGAATGCGTCAACCATCCTCAGCGCCCCGAGATGGGGGTAAGACAAGTTCCCTTCTCCAAAGTGCTCTATATCGAGCGTGACGACTTTATGGAGAATCCGCCGAAAAAATACCATCGCCTCGGCCCCGGACGCGAGGTCCGTCTTCGCAATGCCTACGTGATAAAATTTGAGAGCGTGGTGAAAGACGAGAAAACCTCCGGGGTGGTCGAACTGCACTGTACCTATGATCCCCAGACCCGTAACGCGCCGCCCGCGGACGGGCGCAAGGTGCCGGGCGTCATTCACTGGATCTCGGCGGATCACTCAGTGCCCGCCGAGGTGCGGTTATACGACCGGCTGTTCAGTATTGAGGATCCGGGAGGCGAGGAAGATTTTATTAAGTTTCTGAACCCGAATTCGCTGGAAATCCTGACGGCCTGCTATGTCGAGCAAAGTCTGAAAAACGCCAAACCTGGAAGCCAGTATCAGTTTGAAAGGCTGGGATATTTTTGTGTTGACGCGGATACCGTAGCCGGTAAGCCCGTTTTCAATCGCGTTGTGCCGCTCAGGGATTCCTGGTCCAAGATAGCCGAAGGAAAGTAAGCGCAGGCGGACTATTGAAATACCTCCGTGCCATTGTGCGGGAAGTCACATCGTATTAAATCGATAAAAGAGATTTTAATATCATCACCAAAGGAAAGAGATGTAAAATGGACATTAATGAAAAATATAGAAAAGCCGGTGAAATTATCAGCACAGCCGGAGGCACGCCGATTCCGGTTAACGATACCCTGATTGAAATTTTGAAATATTTTATCATGGAAGATGAAGTAGATTTTATTGCTTCCTTTAAAGATAAAAAATCACAAAGCATGGAACAGCTGAAGTTGTCCAGTGGATTATCGGAAGAAGAAATCAATAAAAAAGTGAAGGATCTGGCGGGCAGGGGCGTTATTTTCAATCAGCCGAACAGCAAAGGAATTTTGATTTTCAGATTATTGCCGTTGCTGAACGTTGGAACTTTCGAATACAATTTCATGGGGAAGCTAGAGGACAATGACAGAAGCAGGAAAATCGCTTCATTATTTAACAAGCTGTTTGCGGAATTGAATAACATGGTGCAGGATAATTATGATGCGATTATCCCAATGCTCATGACCGCCCCGCCTGTTGACCGAACGGTGCCCGTTTTTGAAAACAAACCGAAAAATGAACCCATCAAAATCGTAATCAATCAGGAACTGGAAACAGCCGTAGATAGAATTTTGCCTTCTCAAAGAGTCGAGGAACTCATTCAAAAGTTTGATGAGATTGCCCTGGGTCATTGCTTCTGCCGTCATTTTAAAGACTTGGAAGGAAATCCGTGCAAACAGACGGATGAAAGGGAGACTTGCTTCACCTTTGGCAAATCGGCACGATTTACGTCCGAGCAGGGTTTTTCAAGAATGGTTTCAAAGGATGAAGCCTTGAAGGTTTTGAAGCGGGCAGAGGAAGCGGGGCTTGTGCATAAGGCCTATCATCCGAACTTTGATACAAGCAAGGATGAAACAAGTATCTGCAATTGCTGCAGGTGCTGTTGCGCCAACGGAGCCGATAATATGATCGCGCCGATCGCTAACGTGACTAAATATTTATCCATTGTCAACGACGATCTGTGTATCGGGTGCGGGACCTGTGTTCAAAAATGTCATACCTACGCGGCTTATTTAAATGATGATAAAAAAGCCCGCCGAAAAGAAGAACGCTGCATCGGCTGTGGCGTTTGTGCGCATTTTTGTCCGCAAAATGCGATATCCATGGTTAAAGGCGAAGAAAGAATCGTAAGGATTTTACCACCCCGCCGCAGCTAAAACAGGATTGCTGAGATATTTTAAAGGCATTGCAAGCATCTGGCCGATATGTTAAACAAATCCACTATTATTTGCACTCAGGGAGCACACCATACTTATGAAGTACGATCCAATTGCCATCGAAGAAAAATGGCAAAAAAAATGGGATGAAGAAAAAGTCTTTAAGGTTACCGAAGACCCACAGAAGAAAAAATACTACCTGCTGGAGATGTTTCCCTACCCTTCCGGCAAAATCCATATCGGCCATGTTCGTAATTATACCATCGGGGACGTGGTCGCCCGCTACAAGCGCATGAAAGGATTTAACGTCCTGCATCCGATTGGCTGGGACGCCTTCGGTATGCCCGCGGAAAACGCCGCCATCGAACACAAAATCCATCCGGCCAAATGGACCAATGAAAATATCAACCACATGCGCAAACAGCTCAAACGCATGGGATTCAGCTACGACTGGGATCGGGAGATCGCCACCTGTGAGCCGAAATATTACCGCTGGGAACAACTCTTCTTTATCTGGATGTATGAAAAAGGCCTGGCATACAAAAAACGCTCCAGCGTCAACTTCTGCGCCAAGTGCGATACAGTGCTGGCCAATGAGCAGGTCGAAGGCGGCCTGTGCTGGCGCTGTGGTACCGAAGTGCAGGAAAAAGTTCTGGATCAGTGGTTCTTTAAAATCACCGCCTACATCGAAGAGCTTCTGGAATATTGCGACAAGCTGCCCGGCTGGCCGGAACGCGTCATGACGATGCAGAAAAACTGGATCGGCAAAAGTTACGGCTGCGAAGTGGATTTCCCCATGGCAGAAGGCGAAGGCGCCATTAAAGTTTTCACCACCCGCCAGGACACGCTCTTCGGCGCAACCTTTATGCTGGTGGCCGCCGAGCATCCGCTGGTCATGCAGCTGGCCAAAGGGAAGCCCTGCGAAGGCAATGTCCGGCAGTTTGTGGAAAAAGTTAAAAAACAAGACAAACTGATGCGGACCTCCGAGTATTATGAAAAAGAAGGCCTGTTTCTGGATTCCTATTGCCTCAATCCGTTGACCGGCTGGAAAATGCCCATCTACGCCGCAAACTTTGTTCTGGCTGATTACGGTACCGGCTGCGTTATGGCCGTCCCCACGCACGACCAGCGCGACTTTGAATTTGCTAAAAAGTTCAACCTGCCGCTGATTGTTGTCATTTCACCGAAAGACAGAACGCTTGATCCGGCCACAATGACCGAAGCCTATGTGGATGAAGGCGTCCTGGTTAACTCCGGCCAGTTCAACGGCATGGAAAACACCAAGGTGCTGGAGGCCATTGCCGATTTCCTGGAAGCACAGGGCAAAGGCCGGCGTACCATTCA